>CAJXZG010000020.1 GCA_913063265.1 uncultured Prolixibacteraceae bacterium
ATGTGAAATAGAAGCTACAGAAAGTAATTGTCACGAATGTACAAACGTAAACGATGAGTGTGGTTGCGATTCTCCGGAGGTTGAGTTTTTCAAACTTGTTAACCAGATTTCAGAAGACGAGATATCTTTTGTTAAAGTTCATCAGGAGAAGATCGCAATTTTTGTAGCCACATTGCTTGTTGTTAGTCATGAAGAACCTTTGAAGGATACCGATGAATTATTTATCGATCCACCTCCAAAACAATCCAGTTCAAAAGACTTTTTAATAAAAGTAAATCAACTTAAAATCCCTATCTCAGCTTAAGATTTTTTAATGCCTGTGGGCACATTGGTAATAAATTTATTATCTATTTAATCTTAAGAAATGAGAAAATTAATAATTCTATTTATTATAGTTTTTCCATTTGTTTCACACGCTCAAAACCTAAGGGGAATCGTATATGGGAACGAACAAGATGGAAAGCAACCCCTGCCGGGAGTAAATATTTTCTGGCAGGGTACCAATTCGGGTACCGCATCTGATGGTGATGGTAATTTCGAAATACGAAAGCAGGAGCATCAACATATGTTGGTATTTAGTTTTGTTGGTTATGAGACCAAAACTTTACACGTCGACAATTTAAATAAACTTGAAGTAATTCTTCAACCAAATTTAGAAATAGAAGAAGTATCAGTTGTAAGAAAAAACAGGGGCACCTATCTTTCAGCAATGGAAACCATTCAAACTGAAAGAATCGGTGGAGCTGAATTACATAAAGCAGCATGTTGTAATCTGGCAGAAAGTTTTGAGACCAATCCTTCGGTAGATTTAAGTTACAGCGATGCAATAACCGGAGCCAAGCAAATAAAATTGCTGGGATTGGATGGAACCTACTCTTTGCTTCAGGTTGAAAATATGCCAAATTTACGGGGTTTGGCTACTACATTCGGACTTACGTACATACCTGGGCCATGGATGGAATCAATTCAGGTTTCAAAAGGTGCAGCTTCTGTATTAAATGGCTACGATGCAATTGCCGGACAAATTAATGCCGAATTAAAGAAGCCGGATTCAAACGAGAAACTTTTTTTAAATGTCTTTGGCAATGCAGATAGCCGATTGGAATTTAACGGGAATACGAATATAAGGTTAAAGGGAGATACTTTGACTACAGGGATCCTGGTCCATGGCCACGATTTATCTGCAAAGAACGATCACAACAATGATGGTTTTCTGGACGAACCATTATCGCAAATGTTCCAGGTTGGAAATCGTTGGAAATTCAATAATCATCAGGGATATATGGCGCAAGCAGGAATAAATCTTTTATGGGAAGATCGCCTGGGAGGACAAGTTGATGCATCTCGCAATATGACTCCTTCTGTTGATAATCCTTATGGAGTCAGCATTAAAAATAATCGTTTTGATGCCTTTTTTAAAACAGGTTATGTTTTTCCAAATGGCAGAACAGCTGTTGCGTGGTTGTCAAATTTCTCTCAACATGAAACTGATTCATACTATGGACTTACAGATTATGTTGCTGATGAAACGCGGTTTTACGGAAGTGCAGTTTTAACACGTGATTTGGATATAAGTGGTTGGCATACTTTAAATAGTGGATTCAGTTTTATATTTGATGATTTTGATGAAATGCTATATGGTTCGGACATTAGAAGGATAGAAAAAGTACCGGGAATATTTACAGAATACACATATAAACCAAATGCCAATTTTACGCTTATGGCTGGTTTAAGAGCAGATTTTCATAATATTTTCGGAAATTTTGTTACTCCAAGAATGCATTTCAGATATCATTTTGCAAATCATTTTACACTGAGGGGTAGTGCGGGCAAAGGATATCGCACTGCAAATGTAATATCAGAGAATATTTATATGCTGGCCAACTCCAGACCATTAAGTTGGAAAAGGGATGTAATGCAGGAAGAAGCATGGAATTATGGAATTGCATTTGTTCAGAACTACATGCTGCTGGGAAGAGATTTAACATTAAATGCAGAATATTTCAGAACTGATTTTCAATCACAATTAATTGTGGATAGGGAAACTTCTTCTGAATATATATTGTTGAGTCCTTTGGATGGAAAATCATATGCAACAAGTCTGCAGTTTGATTTGCGGTGGCAACCTGTTGAAAGACTGGATATGTTGCTGGCATACCGGATAAATGATATCAAACAAACCATTGGTGGTGAATTGAAAGAGAAGCCTTTGACCAATAAATACAAGGGTTTAATTAATTTGAATTATACCACTAATTTAAAAAAGTGGATGTTTGATTATACTGTACAGTTTAACGGAGGGGGCAGAATTCCAAGATATCCGGGAGATATGCCATTAGGGCAATCTGATAATAATTTTACTTCATTTGAGCCATATACAATTATGAATGCGCAAATAACCAAATATTTCAGGTATTGGAGTATTTATGTAGGGGTTGAAAATCTTGCAAATTTTAAACAGGAGAATCCGATTGAAGGAGCAGATAATCCTTTTGGCCCGCAATTCAGTGCCACAAATGTGTGGGGGCCTGTAATGGGAAGAAAAATATATCTGGGCTTACGTTTTAATCTGAATTATGAATAATAAATCTATAAAAGAGTTTAAATTAAAATTGAATATCATGAGAAAAATAGTTGTTTCGATGCTGGCAATAATAATGTTAGCTTTAATTAACCCTGTTCTGGCACAGAAAAAAGAAAACAAAGTTGTTTGTTTTAAAAGCGATATGGATTGTGCCAATTGTGAAAAAACAGTTGGAGAATATCTGAAATTTGAAAAAGGGGTGAAAGATTTAAAGGTGGATCATGCTTCGAATACCATTCGGGTAGAATATAAGGATGGTAAAAATACCGATGAAAAATTGGCAAAAGCTATCGAAAAAAAAGGTTACAAAGCTGAAAAAATAACACCTGAACAATATAAAGTAATTGTTGAAAAGACCAAGGCCGAAGGGCATCATCATGAAGTTGAGGTTCATAGGGAAAGAAAAGATTAAAGAAAAAATTCTGTTAACTTTAATAAAGGTTGTTGCAGTTTAACTGTAGCAGCCTTTTTGTTTTTTACGTTAATGATTTCTTATTAATAAGTTCTTTACACAGGATTTTACATTATTCTTACGGACTTAGCCTAGCTTTGCAAAAAGCACCCTATGAAAATCAAACAGCAGTTAAATAACTTTCCTTTCCGTCCACAAAAGATTCCCTTTTTTTACGGCTGGATAATTTTGTTTGCATCAACTATTGGAGTTTTGGTCAGTGCGCCCGGGCAAACCATGGGGATTTCAACGTTCACCGATTTTTTACTTGAGAATATTCATATTGACAGAAATCAGTTAAGTTTTGCTTATATGATTGGTACAATTGCAAGTTCTTTTTTACTCACTTATGCCGGAAAAATGTACGACAAATATGGAGCACGGTGGGTTGCCATAGCTATTTCTGTTGTTATGGCAGTTGTATTATTGCTGTTGAGTCAGTCAGACAGGATAATTCATTTGGTTATACCTGAAAATTCATCTGCGTTATATACTCCATTTGCAATTGCAGTTCTTTTATTGCTGTTTTTCGCCCTGAGGTTTTCCGGACAAGGAGTATTGACAATGGTTTCGCGCAATATGCTAATGAAATGGTTTATTGTAAGAAGAGGATTGGTTAATGGTATATCATCTGTTTTTGTTGCTTTTGGATTTTCCCTGGCACCACTAACCTTCGACATGTTTATTCAGGATACTTCATGGCGTTGGGCATGGATTATAATGGCAATAGGAATAGGATTGTTTTTTACTGTTTTTGTTTTTGTTTTTTATCGCGATAATCCGGAAGATTTGGGAATGAATCCGGATGGTGAGAAGCATGGAAATAAAGAAAAAAATGTAATTGTAAAACCTTTTAAACAGTTTACCTTAAAAGAAGCACAAAAATCTCTGACATTTTGGTTGTTTGCTATACCTCTTGGGATTTATGCTTTATATATAACCGGTTTTACCTTTCATTTAATTTCTTTTTTTGAACAAGCAGGAATGAGTCGGGAAAAAGCTCTCGCAATATTTATTCCTGTTTCTGTAATATCTGTTATAGTTTCTTTGACAGGAGGTTATATAAGCGATAAAATAAAATTGAAATACCTTTTAATAATTATTCTTGCCGGTCAACTTGTAGCACTTTTTTGTCTGGCATTTTTGAATGAAGGAATGTTTTATTACGGATACATTGCTGGAAACGGAATTGTAAGTGGTTTATACAATGTTTTAATGGCAGTTACATGGCCTCGCTATTATGGTAGAGAAAACCTGGGAAAGATCACAGGTTTTGTTATGGCAATTATTGTTTTTTCCAGTGCTCTCGGGCCAACCTTATTTAGTCTTTCAGCGACCAAATTAGGAAGTTATAGTTTTGCAATTTTCGGTTTGTTGGGTATTGTTGCAATTCTGTTTTTATTTAGTTTCAAGGCAAATAACCCGCAAAGAAAGTTTGATAATTCTCAATAAATTTCGCTAGTTTTGGTTCATTAAAATTTACCAACTAGATTATCATGAAACAGATTTCAACAATCCTATTATTAACAATTCTTACATTCTTATTTTCATGCCAGCCTAAAACCGTAAATACCGAATGGCAAACACTTTTTAACGGTGAAAATCTGGATGGATGGAAGAAAGCCGGCGAAAACCCTGAAAGTATTATAGTAGAAGATGGTATGATAAAATGCGCAGGAGAAAGGTGTCATCTGTATTATAAGGAAGATTTTAAGAACTTTGAGTTTGAAGCAGAAGTTAAAACACTTGAAAAATCCAATTCAGGGATATTTATTCATACAAAATATCAGAATGAAGGCTGGCCTGCAAACGGACATGAGATTCAGGTAAATAATACCTACAGGGGCAGTGTCAAATATCCTGAAAGAAGAAAAACAGGTAGTATTTACAATGTTCGAAATATATATTATCCTCTGGCACAGGATAATGAGTGGTTTAAAATTCGTATTAAAGTAGTTGAAAACTTTGTTGAAGTTTTTGTTAATGATATAAAAGTGAACGAATATGCAGAACCAGAAAATCCCTGGAGATGGGAAGGGGGTGAAAAAGCATTACTTAAAGAAGGAACTTTTGCTTTGCAGGCTCACGATCCGGGGAGTACTGTGTATTTTAAGAATATAAGGGCAAGGCATTTACCTGTTTCAGAACCTGTACAACCATTTGATGAGAACTGGGATAGAACAGTTACCAAATTAATGCGTTCGGGTTTTCCCTTTATAGATTTTCATGTTCATTTAAAAGGAACTTTAACCATTGACAGCATTTTACAAAGCTCACAAAAACTAGGTATTAATTACGGTGTTGCGCCAAATTGCGGATTACATTTTCCTGTTACAAACGATTCTTCATTGTACGCATATATGAACCGTGTAAAAGGAAGTCCAACCTTTAAAGGAATGCAAGCCGAAGGAAGAGAATGGATTACCTTGTTTTCACCTGAAGCAATTGCAAAATTCGATTATGTATTTACAGATGCAATGACCTATACCGACAATAAGGGGCGAAGAACAAGAATATGGATTCCTGAAGAGGTTTGGGTAGATGATCATCAGGAATACATGGAAATGTTGGTTGGAAAAATAGAAGCTATATTTTCGCAGGAACCTGTTGATATTTATGTAAATCCAACAGTTTTACCCGCTGTTTTAATGGATCATTACGATTCATTATGGACAAAAAAAAGAATGGAACGGGTTGTTAAAGTATTAGCAGAAAATAACATTGCGCTTGAAATTAATGCCAGGTATAAATTGCCAAAAGCAGAAATGATAAAAATGGCAAAAGAGGCTGGAGTTAAATTTACTTTTGGAACAAATAATACCGGAAATGATTTAGGACGTTTAGAATATTGTATTAAAATGATTGAACAATGCAATCTTACACCGGCAGATATGTTCGAAATTAAACCGGACAGCTTAAAACCTGTGAATGTAAAAGGATTACCTGCAAAAATTACCGGTTAATCAAACTATTCTAAATACATGCACCGGAAAACTGTAAGGTTTTCCGGTGCATGTATTTAGTGTTATACGCAATTATTTTTTTAAATCAATCAAATTACGCTGAATGGAGAGAAATTCGATTAGATCCAGTAATTCATCATCAGTGTAAGCCGCTCTGTTTAAAATAGCATCAAATAATTCATGCGAAGGATCTTCTTTGAACAATGCTTTTCTAAAAGCCATTCTCTCTTTGTCAACTTTATTTATAAACTTTAATGCACCGTCATGATCAAGATGGTTATTATGCATTATGGTATCAATTCGATATTCAATTGGTGCGACCAAACGCAGGTGTAAAGCATGTTTGATTTCTTGCGCTATTATATGACCGGCACGACCTACAATAATACAATAACCATCGGTTGCAATCTGTAAAATTACCCGGCTCATGGTTTTACTAATGGTTTGATTGCTTTTGTAGTTTTTATCGTAAAAAGCCTTTAAAATATCATCCATTGCAAATTTTTCAGACTTATACATGTTTTTTCGAACCTTTTCAGGTTCCATTTGCAATTCTTTGGCACTATGATGAAACACTTCTTTACTAATTACTCTCCATTGTTTTTCAGGATTTCTTGTATTTAGTCTCAGTGCGATAAGATTAGCCAGTTTAACTCCGTTTGTACCCACTTCCCTTGAAATAGTAATTAATGGCCCCGCAACTGAAGTTTCGCTTTTTCTCCTGACTTCAGTTTCGGTCATTCGTTTGTTTAGATAATTTAGTAGTAGATTGCTCATGATAGTTCTTTTTAACTATTTACGATGAATTGCCCGGCATGGTTTTGTTTTACAAAACATATATATTCTGGAAACATATGACTCTTTTCAGGAAATTGGAAAAAGAATAGCATTATATTAGCAGATTAATAAATAATTTACGAACAGAAAAGTATAACATGTTTGATAAAAGTACGTATTCAAATCGACGCAGATTATTGAAAATCAAAGGATTAAATGGAGTTGGATTGATTCTTGGAAATAATGATTCTCCAATGAATTATACTGACAATGTATATCATTTCAGACAAGATAGCTCTTTTTTGTACTTCTTTGGACTTGATTTTCAAGGATTGGCCGGAATAGTTGATTTTGACAGCGGAGAAGATTATTTGTTTGGCGATGATGTTGATATTGCAAGTATTATTTGGATGGGACCACAGGTGCCTTTAAAAGAAAATGCAGCAAAAGTTGGAGTAGTTAACACAGCACCGTTTGCAAAACTTTTCGATTTTATTTCCGAAGCTAAAAACAAAGGGCGTAAAATTCATTATTTACCTCCATACAAAGGAGAAAATAAAATATTACTTCATAGTTTAACAGGAGATTCAATTCAAGAAATTGAAGAAGGTTCATCTCTGGAATTGATAAAAGCAGTTATTGATTTACGTTCGATAAAAGATTCAGCAGAAATTTCTGAGATTGAAAAGGCCTGTGCAACAGGGTATGAAATGCATGTAACCGCAATGAAAATGGCACAACCAGGAGTATGGGAACAAAAAATTGCAGGTACAATTGAAGGAATTGCATTGGCAGGGGGAGGAATGACTTCATTCCCAATAATTTTATCTCAAAACGGAGAAACGCTGCATAATCATGATCACTCTAAAATATTACAGGAAGGGAAATTGATGTTAACTGATGCAGGCGCAGAATCTTTACTCCATTATGCTTCCGATTTTACAAGAACAGTTCCGGTGGGAGGTAAATTTACACAAAAACAACGCGAAATTTATGAGATTGTTCTTGCTGCTAATAATCAGGCTACTGCGTTAACAAAACCTGGTGCTACTTATTTATCTGTGCATCTGGCAGCTGCCGAGGTTATCGCTTCAGGACTAAAAGATCTGGGACTGATGAAAGGCGATGTAAAAGAAGCAGTTAAAAACGGTGCTCATGCTATGTTTTTTCCTCACGGATTGGGGCATATGATGGGACTCGATGTACATGATATGGAAGATTTAGGACAAATTTATGTTGGCTACGACGATGAAACCCGACCTGTGGATCAGTTTGGAACTGCATATTTAAGATTAGGCAGAAAACTTGAACCGGGTTTTGTTATTACTAACGAACCGGGAATATATTTTATTCCCGCCCTGATTGATAAATGGAAAAACGAAAAGATAAATGCCGACTTTATTAACTTCGATAAAGTGGATGAATATCGTAATTTCGGAGGAATTCGACTTGAAGATGACATCCTGGTAACTGAAAAGGGAAGCGAAATCATTGGAGACAGGGTACCAATAAATCCAGATGAAATTGAAGATATCGTAAGAGGATAACATACAGAAAAGGAAAGAAGTTTTAATCTTTTTTCCTTTTCAGAATTCTATTGTAAAAATAATCCAGTTCAGCATAAATCTCATCTCTTATTTCCTGGCATTTTTCTTTTAATTCATCCCTGTTTTTAAAATGTGTATAAGGATTTTTAAAACCCAAATGCATTTTACGTTTGTAATGAATTGATTTTGGAACTTGAAGGTTTTCATTCGTTCCATCACCTACAGTTATTAAAAAATCAAATTCAATACCCTCAAATTCAGAGAAATGCATAGGTTCCGAAGGTAGAAGTTTAATGCCAATCTCATCAAGCACTTCGATTGCCACAGGACTTATATGGTCAGCTGGATTTAATCCTGCAGAATATATTTCCAAATTATTACCAAGCTGTTTTAAAATGGCTTCCGCCATCTGACTTCTGCATGAATTCTGATTACTTAAAAAGAAAATCTTTATCCCATCGTTTTTAGGTTTTAGCAGTTGATTTTTCGAAAAGCAAGTTAATTAAATTGAGATTATCAGAAAAACTTCAAAAACTGTTATACAGCCTGAAAATGAAAATATTACAAGTGTTGTTCAACATATATATAACGTAGTTTATAAAATTAATATAACTGGCGAAATGTAAAAGATTATATTTGTTTTCCTGAATTAGATCAAATTATGAGCAGAGCGATAGATTTTATCTTTCAATTTCAACTAATTGCAATTATTGCGGGTTTGCTCTTTTTTATTTTTTATTCATTTTTTGAGAAAGAAAAAAAGGCTGCACAAAAAGCTCTAATCCCTTTTTTGATTATAATTTCAGTATTTGTTTTTCATTACTTTTATGACATCCCACTTTTATTTCAGGTTATTTCTTCCGGGCTATTGACAATCATTTTCGTATTATTAATTATACCTTTTGGAAATAATGAAGTGAAATTTGAAATTCCGGAAAATAAATTTGACGAAAGAGATATTATGTTCTCTCGCATGGAATTAAAAGAGAATACTGAAAAGTTTAATCAGTATTACAAAATGAATCCGGAAAACAAGGAAAAAGACGATAAGTTTAGAAAGGAGCCTGGTTTATTAAGTCAGAAATCAAAATTATATAATCCATTTCTCTTTAATGCAGCAGCAGCAAGTTTTTCAACAGTTGATTTATTGCAGCCACTGGTTGAAACAAAAAATCACCTGAAAAATACTAATGATTTGCATGCATCTGAAATTACGGATTTTATCAAACATTGGGCTTTAAAACTTGGAGCTGCTGACATTGGTTTTACCATATTAAAACCACATCATTTATATTCTTATATCGGAAGAGGAAAGGATTATGGAAAAGAACTTCAATTGAACCATAAATATGCCATTGCTTTTACGGTAGAAATGAGTCATGATTCAATGCAACATGCTCCACAGGGAACAATTATTACAGAATCTTCTCAACAGTATTTAAATGCCGGAACAATTGCTGTCCAGATTGCAGAATTTATTCGAAATACAGGATTTGATGCCCGAGCACATATAGATGCGAATTATAGGGTAATTTGTCCTGCTGTGGCAATGGATGCCGGACTGGGAACAATTGGCAGAATGGGATTATTAATGACGCCTAAGCAAGGGCCCCGGGTACGAATTGGAGTGGTTACAACAAACCTGGAAGTACCAATTAATAAAAGGCCCATCGATTCATCAATGATACATTTTTGTGAGATTTGTAAAAAATGTGCTGTAAACTGTCCTTCAGGTTCTATTTCTTTTGATACGTCAAAAAATGAGAAAAAATATAAAAGATGGCTTATAGATCATGAATCTTGTTTTACATACTGGACCAAGGTTGGAACTGATTGTGGCCGGTGTATTGCAGTTTGTCCATATGCTCACAATAATAATTTACTTCATAATCTGGTACGACATTTCCTGAAGATTAATCCATTTAACAGATGGATTGCATTAAAACTTGATAACTTTTTTTATAACATTAAACCACCTTTAGTTCCATTAAAAAATTGGATGAAACCAAATTCCGGCGAAAGAATTAAAGAATTTATGTAAAATAATTGACAAAATTATTACTTCAAAAGTATTCTGAAATTATAATCAATATTGAATAGAAAGCCACATTTACCCTTAAAAAACTTTGAGTATTAGGGCTTAATATCTATTTTCGTAGCGAAATGTACATGCACACCGTTAGTTAAATGGTATTAAATCTTATTTAAAATGAAATCCGAAGATCTCAAAAACTCGAATGAGTTGGAAAAAACTGAAAAATCTGAAATTAAAAAATCAGAAAAATCTGTAGAAAATAAAGAAACTGAAACTTCTAAATCAACAGAAAAAGTTGTTAAAGAAAAAGCTGAACCTGCTAAAGAACAAGAACAGGTAATCGAAGAAAGTTCTGAGCAACCAAAAAAAGAAGTTGAGAAAAAAGTGGAAGATAATTCTGTTGCAGCTGAGGAAAAAACAGAGGTAGAAAAAGCGGAAACGGAAAAACCTTTGAATCAAAAGGAGGAAAAGGCTGTCAAAAAAACAGAAGAACAAAAAGAAGAACCTCAGGACGAAAGTGTAAAACCTAATAAAAAGACTGACAAAAAAGATCCGGAAGAAACTACAGAAAAAGAGAAATCGGAAGAATTATCAAATAAAAAGATTGACACAGAAAAAGAAATAGTAGCAACGGAAAAAAAGGAAGAATCAAAGACAGAAACAGAAAAAAAGGAAGAAAAGGAGGCAAAGGCAAAAGAAGAAAATAAAGAGGAACCGGTGAAGGAGGAGCCTGAAGCTGTGATAGAAGAGAAAAAAGAAGTAGTTGATTATTCGAAATACAATCAGGTTGAATTGGTTAACGCAATGCGAGATTTAATCGATGAAGCTGAAGACAATGATATAAAAGCTGAAATAGACATAATAAAATCTGTTTTTTACAAGAAAAAGAATGAAGATCTCGAAAAAGTAAAAGCAGAGTTTATAAAAAATGGAGGTAAGGAAGAAGAATTTGTACCGGAAGAGAATCTTTATGAAAAAGATATTAAAGATTTGCTGAAAAAATATGGTCAGATTCGTAAGGAACAGCACAAACAACTTGATTCTGAAAAAGAAGAAAATCTAAAGAAAAAGTTTGAGATTATAGAAAAGATTAAGGGGCTGATTAATAATGAAGAATCTATAAATAAGACTTTTAACGAATTCAGGGATTTACAGCGTGAATGGCGTGAAATTGGTTTGGTTCCTCAGTCAAAAATGAAGAATTTATGGGATACCTATCATTTTCATGTCGAGAACTTTTATGATTACATAAAAATAAACCGCGAGCTGCGTGACCTCGATCTCAAAAAGAACATGGAAGCCAAAATCGCTCTTTGCGAAAGTGCTGAGGAGTTAATGGTTGAACCTTCTGTAATAAAGGCATTCAATACACTTCAAAAGTATCATGAGCAATGGCGTGAAATCGGTCCGGTACCCAGAGAAAACAAAGATGAACTTTGGGAAAGATTTAAAAAAATTACTTCAATAATCAACAAAAAACACCAGGAGTTTTTTGAATTAAAGAAAGAAGAACAAAAGAAAAACCTGGAAGCCAAAACAGCACTTTGCGAAAAAGTTGAGGAAATTTGTAATTCACAAATTGAAGGATATAAAGATTGGGATAGTAAATCGAAGGAGCTTGTTGAACTACAGAAAGTTTGGAGAACCATTGGTTTTGCTCCCAAAAAGGAGAACAACAAAATTTATGAACGTTTCAGAACAGCATGCGATACATTTTTTAACCGCAAACGCGAGTTCTATTCAAAAAATAAAGAGATTCAGCAAAATAATCTCCAGCAAAAAATCGATTTATGTTTGCAGGCTGAGGAATTAAAGGACAGCACCGACTGGAAAAAAACAACACAGGATTTTATAAATATTCAAAAGAAATGGAAAGAAATCGGGCCTGTGCCAAGAAAACATTCCGATTCGGTATGGAAACGTTTTAGAGGAGCCTGTGATTATTTTTTTGAGAAAAAATCTGAACATTTCTCAGGTGTCGATTCTGCACAATTGGATAACCTTAAACTCAAGGAGGATTTAATTGCTGAATTGCAAAACTTTAAATCGTCTGATGATGTAAATGAAAATCTGAAATTATTAAAAGATATTCAACGAAGATGGTCTGAAATCGGACATGTTCCCTATAAAAAGAAAGACACTATTCAACAAAAATTCAGAGAAGAAATTGATAAACTTTTTGATCAGTTGAATATTGATGAAGATAAACGCAATATGTTGAAATTTAAAACTAAAATGTCAACATTCTCTGAATCATCACGTGGTCAAAACAAAATGAGACTCGAGCGCGATAAGTATATGAATAAGCTAAAACAGCTTGAAAATGATTTGGTACTTCTTGATAATAATATTGGTTTCTTTGCAAAAAGTAAAAATGCAGAAGCTTTAATTAAAGATGTAAATAAGAAGATTGAAGCTACAAGAAAAAGAATCGAATCTTTGAAGGAAAAAATCAGAGTTATCGACGAAATGGACGATTAATAAGATAGTTTAATCGTAACGATATATAAATGAGGCATTTTGTAGATTCAGAATGCCTCATTTTTTATGTCGATTTCAAAACTGTTCCATGTTTCAAACTGCCATATTTCCAATACCTGAGAAAGAGAAATTTCGTAAGGTTCATAACTGCGATTGGAAGAAACGAGTAAAAGTTTTTTGTCTTCCAGTTGACTGTAAACCAGTTTAAAAACAATGCCGTCGTTTTTGGTAACGATTATGTATGCTTTCCCGTTTTTGATGTGTTCCCAGTTTTCGAGGTACGAACAAGTAACCCATGATTTTTCGGGAATTGGCAACATTGAATCTCCCTGAATCTGGAAAGAACGGTAGGTTCTATTTTCCGGGAGAAAAGGTAGTTTAAACCTTGGTAAAGAGGAAATGAATTCCAAATCGCCGTAACTACTGGTATAACCGGCCTGTGCTTTTACCGGTACCATTTCAATGTTTTCTTTGCCATTTTCATCGACAGTAATGGTAAGTAAACGCAGCTTATTGCCTGTAATATCCACATCAAAACCTTTCTCGATTTGTGATAGCTGAAACTCAGAAAGTACTTCGAGTTTGTATTTTATCATGGCATCGAGCGAAACATTAAAATAATCCGATATTTTTATCAAGGTCCGAAATGGAGGTTGAACATTTCTTTCGTAACCCGAAAGGGTAGTACGTGTGATTTCTAATTCGGCAGCTAAATCGGTTTGCGATTTTTTTCGCCTCTGTCGTAGAAATTTTAAATTTTTAGAAAAATACATAATTGTAAAGTTTTATGTTATGCTTTGCAAACTGTGTGATTTTTTAATTTTACACCGAGGCTTTAGCCCGGTGTTTAAGTAAATTATCTTAAGTTCCAGGCTTTAGCCATTAAAAACCTGAAAATGATATTTTGAAATGAACTCATTGTATTCTTCTTCCCAGGTTCTCTTTTTATGATGATCCTCTTGCTTTTCAATATAGTTTTTTACCGAAATAACCTGAGAATCACTAATACTTACTGCAAAGTATTCCTTTTGCCAATATAATTTTAATTGGCTCAAATTATTTTTATTAAACCAGTATGATGATTCTCCTTTAATCAATTGCATTACATTCTCAATTGATTGATTGTTTTTAAGACGAAATAGACAATGTACATGATTATTATGACCACTTACTATTTCCATTAATATATCTTTCTTTATTGCATTTTTATGGATATGATTAAATAATTCTTGTCTTATATTTTGATTTAGTAGTGGCTTTCGGTTTTTTACCGTCCAAACTGCATGAATCCAAATTTTAACGTATGACATATTTTCTTATTAATGGCTAAAGCCTTGTTTGGTAATGTAATTTATAATGTCACACCGCCCTGAAGGACGGAGCAAAAAAATCCAATTAAAATAAATTCTTATTATATATTGCTTCTTTTTTTGTATTTATCTCTACTTCTTTCTTCCACCATGCTAAAGCATGGTGGAAAACTAATAGTAAAATCCACCGGCTTTAGCCATTAAAAGCCAGGGTCTGAATTGTTTTATAGTTATAGTATCACCGGCCTGAAGGACGGAGTGAGAAATCATCTAAAACTCTATATCTTCCAACTTCCGACATCGATCATCCAACTTTTTTCTTTCAAATATAAAACAAAATGACTATATTATCAACATATAATTGACGACATAATAGTCATTTAATGAAAAGACATATTGTACATCTTGATTTGGATACTTTTTTTGTTTCGTGCGAAAGACTGTTAGACAGAAGGTTAAATCAACTTCCGGTGCTGATTGGTGGTACGGGAGACAGGGGAGTGGTAGCATCATGCAGTTACGAAACCCGGCAATATGGTGTCCACTCGGGTATGCCAATGAAAATGGCCAGGATTTTATGTCCCGATGCAATAGTAATACGCGGTAATAGTGGAGTTTATTCCAAATTTTCAGATATGGTTACCGATATTATAAAAGAGCGATCACCACTTTTTGAAAAATCTTCCATTGATGAATTTTATGTTGATGTAACCGGTATGGATCGTTTCTTTGGAACTTACCAATGGGCAAAAGAGTTACGGGAAAAGATTATCAGAGAAACCATGTTGCCGATTTCCTTTGGACTTTCAATAAACAAAACGGTTTCGAAAGTCGGTACTTCAGAAGCTAAACCCAATAATTTTATCAATATTCCGGATGGACATGAAAAAGGTTTTCTTGCACCACTTTCAGTAAAAAAAATACCTATGGTAGGCAATCAGACTTATCGTTTGTTGAGGAGTATGGGAGTTGAAAAAGTAAAAACAGTACAGGAAATGCCTGTAGAATTAATGGAGAGTGTATTAGGGAAAAATGGTATTTCACTCTGGAAAAAGGCACAGGGAGTTGATAATACACCCGTTATAGGCTGGAGTGAAAGAAAATCAATTTCGATGGAACGGACTTTTGAAAAAGACTCGACAGATATTCACAAATTAAAAAGCATTTTAATTTCGATGGCAGAAAACCTGGCTTTTCAGCTTCGTAGCGGAAATAAACTAACAGCTTGTATTTCTATAAAAATAAGGTACTCCGATTTTCAAACTTACAGTAAACAAAGGATGGTTCCTTATACATCGCTTGATCACACATTAATTAAAACCACATTGGAACTATTCGATAGTCTTTATCAGCGAAGAGTATTAATTCGACTTGTAGGAGTTAGGTTTAGTCATTTGGTGGGAGGAAGTTATCAGATGCGACTTTTTGAAGATTCTGAAAAACTGATAAAACTATATCAGTCGATGGATTTGATAAAAAACAGGTTTGGACAAAAGGCAGTTAAACGTGCTGTAACTATGGGAGTAAAAAGTATTGGTGGAATGCCTAATCCTTTTAACGGACAACCACCGGTTATACCGGCACACAGAAGAGGGTAGATGAGTAGAAAGGAAAAAGTTAAAAGGCAAAAGGAAAAAGAAATAGAAGAGTTATAGAAGTTTACAATTGTATAATTAAGTATTAGAATATAGAAATGTTGTTGAATTGTCATACTTGGTTTAGCTTAAAATATGGCACAATTTCGCCGGAAAATCTACTGGAAGTATTGTCAAACAGGGGATTTACAAATGTAGCATTAACTGATATTAATAATACTTCAGCAGCAATAGATTTTGTTCGCCTGGCAGAACAATACAATATTAATCCGGTTTTGGGGATAGATTTCAGAAATGGAATAGAACAAAAATATATCGGACTGGCTAAAAACCTTGAAGGTTTTCGTGCGCTAAACGAGCACTTAACCAAATGGCAAGAAAATAAAAATTGTTTTGAAGATTCAGCTCCTGAAATTCGTGATACTTTTATTATTTATCCATTTAAGAAGAAAAAGTTCTGTAAGCTAAAAGAAAATGAGTTTGTAGGCATAAAATCAACAGAACTGGTAAAACTACCATTTTCCGATTGGAAAAATAATTTAGATAAACTGGTTGTTCTTCAGCCTTTTACATTTCGTCATAAACGTGACTATAATATTCACCGATTATTGCGTGCCATGGAAAACAATATTTTACTAAGTCGGCTTCCATTATCAGAGCAGGCATCCATATCTGAATCTATAATAACGAAACAGGAATTGGAAGAAGCGTTTAAAGGTTACCCGGAAATAGTTCATAATACAAAAAAAATACTTGCTGAATGTTTGGTTGAGTTTGAATATCGCACCAATAAAAACAAAAAATGTTTTTCAGGTTCTCATGCGGAAGATATTAAACTTTTAAGAAAGGAGTGTAAAAAGGGATTAAAATATCGTTTTGGAAAGCCATCAAAAGAGGTTATAGAAAGGATGGAGAAAGAGCTGAATATGATAAATGAAATGGGATTCAGTTCTTATTTTTTGATTAATTGGGATATTATCAGTTATGCACGCAATAAAGGATATCCTTATGTTGGACGTGGTAGTGGAGCAAATAGTATGGTAGCCTATTTGTTACAAATAACTAATGTCGATCCGATTGAACTGGACCTTTATTTCGAGCGGTTTATAAATCCATTCAGATCGAATCCCCCTGATTTTGATATTGATTTTTCGTGGACTGACAGAGATGATATTACCAATTACATTTTTAATAAATACAGTTGGGAGAATACTGCGCTTTTAGGTTCGTATATAACATTTGAGCGAAAATCTGCATTACGTGAAATTGGAAAAGTTTTTGGATTGCCGGCCGATGAAATAACACGATTACAGAAAAATCCAATTTTACATGAAAATGACCAGTATGGAAAACTTGTTCTGCAATATGGAAAATTAATTACAGGTATGCCAAGCCATTTGAGTATTCATGCCAGTGGTATACTGATTTCTGAGAAACCAATAAGCTATTACTCTGCAACTCATATTTTGCCCAAAGGATTTCCAACTACTCATTTCGATATGCATGTTGCCGAAGATATAGGTTTGTATAAATTCGACATCCTCAGTCAGCGTGGTTTGGGAAAAATAAAGGATGCTTTGGAGATTATAAAAACTAACCGAAACAAAAAAATAGATATTAATAATATCAACTTATTTAAGGATGATCCCCGTGTAAAAGGATTGTTAAAAAAGGGGAAGGCAATTGCCTGTTTTTATGTAGAATCTCCTGCAATGCGAATGTTACTCACTAAATTAAAAGCTGAAGATTATAAACGTTTGGTTGCAGCCAGTTCTATTATTCGTCCGGGAGTGGCTAAAAGCGGAATGATGCGGGAATATATACTTCGTTTTCAGGATAAAAATCGACGGGAAAAAGCTAAAAAAGAATTACCTGAACTTTATGGAATTCTGGAAGAGACTTTTGGTGTAATGGTTTACCAGGAAGATGTTATAAAAGTGGCGCATTATTTTGCCGGACTTACTTTAAGTGAAGCAGATATATTAAGACGGGGAATGTCATGGAAATTCAGGGAGAGAAATGATTTTCAGGTTGTAAGAGATAAATTTTTCAGCAATTGCAGAACTAAGGGATATTCTGAAAACACCATTTCTGAAATATGGAAACAAATTGAAAGTTTTGCCAATTATGCTTTCTCAAAAGGGCATTCGGCAAGTTATGCAGTCGAAAGTTTTCAGGCACTGTACTTAAAAGCATATTACCCCAGAGAATATATGGTAGCCACGCTAAATAACGGCGGTGGTTTTTATTCGCCTGAACTTTATTTTCATGAAGCAAAACTGCATGGAGCAAAAACCGAGTTACCCTGCATAAACAGGAGTCAATGGCTAAACTCAATTCAAAAAGAAACAATTTTTATAGGTTTTTATATATTGCGAGAACTGGAACACAATGTCGCTGAAAATATATTAAATGAGCGTACTATAAATGGGGCTTATAAAAGTTTAAAGGATTTTGTAAAACGTGTTCAAATATCGCTTGAGCAGCTAATAATCCTGGTTCGTTCGGGTGCTTTCAGGTTTACGGGGAAGAATAAAAAAGAATTGCTTTGGGATGCTCATTATTTGTTAGGGCATGCAAAAAAAACTGTGCCAGAAAAAACACTCTTCGAAACTCAAACACGGGAGTATAATTTACCTGAATTATGGAAACATGATTTGGAAGACACCTTTGATGAGATAGAATTACTTGGTTTTCCGATTCGTTCGCCATTTGGAATGCTTGAATCGTCAGTACCTTCGCAGTTGAAAGCTTCGCAGTTGCCGAAAATTGTTGGCAAAAACGTTGAAATTGTAGGTTATCTTGTACATCGTAAACCAACCAGAACAAGCAACGGTAAAATAATGTATTTTGGCACATGGCTTGATTTGGCAGGGGATTGGTTGGATACCGTTCATTTTCCAGATTCAGGAAACCGCAATCCTTTTAACGGACCAGGGTGTTACCTGATTCGCGGTAAAGTTGTTGAAGAATATGGCTTTTACAGTATTGAAACTCAATGGATGAATCGATTAAAGTATAAGAACCTCGAGGATTTGAATTAAAACTCGCATTTATTACCAATTTGATTACAATAATTTCTAATTTATTCTAATTTTATTTTACGATTTTATTAACATTATACTTTCGTTTTTACTGTTATTTGTAGGTTATAGCGTTTTTTATATTGTTAATAACTTTTTTTGATTACATTTGCATTTGTTGTAGTAATCATTTAAAGCAGGGCCCATGATGGAAACTTTTGCCAGGTTAATCCACAAAACAAAGATTACATATTTGCCAACGAACTTTCCTGTTCATTATTACGGATTACCGGATGGTAAGGTCTATATTATTTATGCCCGTTTTTATGAAATAAAATTTCAGCGCTCCGGCCTTGAGTTTGTTTTGGCAGAACATCAGGAATTTTCTTACAATTACACCGAAGGTAAATTAAAGTTGAATGGGAAAACCGACAGCAGATATCCGGTATATCCTGAAATGGTTGACAAACCAAATCCCAAAATTAAAATTAAAAAGGTAACCAGGGATTTTAAATCTTTTGCAGAAGCCATTGCGCAGCTGGATAAAAAGGCAAAAACCCAGTTAGATACAGCACCTGAGAACATTGAAATTGTTCCGGATAAAGACAAAGATCAACTTTCAATTGCTTGATGAAATAACATTAAAAAAGGGTAGGAGTTCCTCCTCTCAAATCCACACTTTTTTCAAAATATTCAGGATACTTTTCTAATAAACTGCTTAACTCCTGGTAATGGTAATAAACTGTTACACCCGGATCATCTTCATATTGTAGTCGTGGATTAATCTTCTTTATCGGCGTAGCAATTAATTTGTCAGCATCAAATGGTTCAAAATAGCTTTTTATCTCATCTTCATTGAGGTTTTTATCAAGCCATTTCATTGCTTTTCCTGGATCTATTATCAAAGGCATCCTCTTTTTTTTGTTATGAACAAGTTCCATCAATTCGTTGGCAGGAGTTGTAATTATAGCATAATTATGAATTATTTCACCTGTATTTCTATCCGTAAATTTCTCCCAAATACCTCCAAAAACAAACATTCCGCCATCTTTTAGTGCTACGTAAAACGGGTATTTTTCGGAATTGGATTTCCCTGGATTTTTATGCCTCCATTCAAAAAAGCCACTACATAAAACAAGACATCTTTGTTTTTGTATGGCTTTACCAAATAACCGACTTTCAAAAAGATTTTCTGCTTTGGCATTTAAAGTATTGTATTGATTTAAAAATGCAGCTGCCTTTTCAAGATTTGGAGTATTTGCCGATACAAATCCCCAACGAAACATTTGGATATTTTCAGGATTATCGTCGCTGATAACCGGCATCAAAGGAAAATCAAAACCTTTTACAAACTGTTTGTCATCAAAAAGGCTCAGTTGTTCTTCGGTAATGATTCCGTTTTCGATTAAAGCTTTTGGATTGGTTTTAACAACCGCGTAATAGAAACACATAATTTTTTGAATTACAAATAACAAAATCCAAATTACAAATTAAATTCTCACCTCAATAATTTCATTCCAGTTTGTAGTGTATCGTTGTGAAAGCTTTTCCTGTCTGAGCTTCCATTTTTTTCCATCCCCCTGAACAGCAAGTTTTATTTTATCTCTTCCAAATTCATAGTTTAACTTATCTACAGCATTTCGCAAATTTCTGAATTTTTCGCGGTTGCTTTTGTCAAAAAGATTGGCTTGCACCTGCTTTTCGCTCTGAAGCCCATCGACAATTACACCTGCTTTTTTGTAGTTGTAACTTGAGCTGTAAATCTGATTTAAGCAATACAAAGCGTGTTTTACCAGTTCAATATTTTCATTGCTTGCAACCGGTAAGGAAATGGTTTTACTTTTGTTGATTTGAACTTCATTTTGATTAAAAGGATCGGTATGAATAAAAACTGTAAGCAGATTTGCTACAGAATGTTGCATGCGCAGTTTTTCCGCGCATCTAACTGCATAAGTTGATACTGCTTCTTCCAATAATTCTATTTTCGATGTCTTTTTTCCAAACGCCCTTGTGGTTGCGATTGCTTTTTTTGAAGGAACTGTCAATTCAAGAAGGATACAGGATTCGCCAAGTAACTCACGTTTTATTCGCATTCCCATTACCTTCATTTTAGCACGAAGCCAGTTATCATCCAGCAGGGTAAAATCGTAGGCAGTGCTAATCTTATTCCGTTCTAAAAGTTTAAAATATTGTCCACCAATACCCCAAATTTTATTTACAGGAGTATTTCTGATTACTGAATCACGGTGTTGGTCATTTCTGATAATAAAAATACCACCACTTAATTTTGCTGCTTTATTTGCAATTTTGGCCAAAGTTTTTGTTGGGCCAATTCCAACCGAAATTGGAATACCCGTATTCCTTCTTACTGTATTTTTGATATTATTGGCCAATGTATTCAGGTCTCCGGAAAAACCGGATAAATTCAGAAATGCTTCATCGATGCTGTAAATTTCTATTTCGGGTACAAATTGGGTGAGAGTCTCGGTTACTCTTGCAGACATATCGCCATACAATGTATAATTCGAGGAAAAAACATATACATGATTTTCTTTCAAAAACCGGGTTTTGAGAAATGCGGGTTCTGCCATTTTTAAACCAAGCCTTTTTGCTTCGTCTGAGCGTGAAATAATACAACCATCGTTGTTTGACAGCACAACCACCGGTTTTCCTTCAAGATGTGGATTAAATACACGCTCGCAGGAAACATAGAAATTATTACAATCGACTAAGGCAAACATGTCTGAAAAGATTAAAGTTGGAATCCCGAAGGCTGAATTATCAAGATTAAAACCACATTCATGTTCTAATGTTTTTTTATAGAGTAAGTTACCACTCCCCAGATGGTTACGTCATATTTAGCTTGAATCTCAATAGGGGGGTAGTTGGGATTTTCTGGCTTCAGAAAGAACTTACCTCTTTGTTTCTCAAGTCGTTTTACCGTAAATTCTCCATCAACTAAACATACCACAATCGAACCTTCAGATGGCATTTTAGATCTGTCAATTATTAATAAATCCCCATCTGAAATTCCCGCCAGTGTCATTGAATCACCGCGTACGCGTGCATAAAAAGTAGCGCTTTCGTTGCTTATCAGTTCTTTATTTAAATCTAACCTGGCTTCTGAATAGTCATCAGCGGGAGACGGGAATCCAGCTGAAACCGTTGCTTCAACCAGTGGCAATTCAGAATAAGTTTCTACCCTTGGTTGAAATAAGTCCAATTTGACTATATTTTCGTCAGATCTCATTCTATCAATATATTAAAATTTGCTGGCAAATGACATCAAAAAGTATAAATGATTTAATTATAAAGAAGAAATGAATTCAATAAGTTTTTCAATAGATTTCTTATTTGTAAATAATTATGTTAACTAATAAAATGAAATTAAATAGTAGTATATATTGTTCGAAACAAAACAACCTTAATAGATTTTTAAGTCTCTGAGATTCGTACATTTCAATTTTAATTGATAGATATTCCAAAAAACATATTCTCAGTGCGTGGGATTTGTGCTTTATATTTACCTGAGCGGCAGTAAGCGAAGGCAAGCGAGGCACGAGCGCCCGTCCAAATGGCATCATCCGGGCGGACAGACATAATATTAAATTATAGGGCGAACACATCAAAAGAAATTCTGAATACACTTTTACATAAAATCTTTGCCGTTATCGGACTTGCAGCCACGATAACTGATTTTATGCAAACCAGCATAGCTGGACGTAATATTCCTGAAACTCTAAAAAAACAATTAAATACGTTTGTCCTATAATATATATTATGTTAAATATTATAATTATTAAAAAGGAGAGACGAAGCTCCCCTTTAAATATTATTTATTTTAAACTTTCCAATTGTTCTAAAACTGCATTGTATTTATCCATTTCCTGTAGACGATAATATAAGTTTTTTAACGATTCTAGTACCATTTTATCATTGGCTTCGAGTTCGTTACATTTTTCCATATATGGCAGTGCCTGTGCAAACCATTCATCAGCTTTTGCCATTTCTGCTTCGTAACGATCGTTTTCGTTTGCAGGAACATCTTTTGCAACTTCACTTTGTGCTACACCTTTATTATAATACAAGGCTCCAAGATTATAATATGCATTAAAATATTCCGGATCTACCTCCATCGTTTTTTTATATGTTTCAATGGCTTCGTCTTCTTTACCTAATTTTTCATATAATGCTCCTTGTGCAAAGTAATATCTTGGATTGCTGCCATCCTGAGCAATTGCTTTTTCCAGGTTAGCCAAAGCCTCGTCTGTTCTGTCCAAATCCATATAAATCTGAATTAAACTTTCAAGTACAGCGTTATCCTCCGGATATTTTTCATAACCCTCCTGCAGTGCTTCCAATGCAGCAGTGGTGTCTTTCATAATTTGATGAGAAGCACTGATTAAGTTATAGGTTCTGGCTCCGTTATAACCATATTTAGCGGCTTCAGTGTAATATTTTACTGCTTTTTCATACTGCTCACCATTATATGCTGCCAGTCCTGCATTAAATATAATAACAGTATCTATGGCATCAGGATTATCTGCTTTTACAATATCAATGCTATTAATTTCAAGGATTTGTTCGAAAGAAGACAAGGCTTTGTCGTAATCTTCAACCTGAAAAGCATTAATAGCCTGATTTGTCAAATCGTTAGTTAAAAGTGTAAGTTTAATTTTAACCGTTTTTGAGTTGTTTCCTTTGGTATCCAGTTCCAATGCTTTTTTGTAAGATTCCAAAGCAACTGTTAACGGATCATCGGCAAGACTTTTAATATTTTCGTCAGTGGACTGTCCGATTGCCTGATAAATCTCTCCTCTCACTTCCCATGTTTTTGCCCATGGAATTGATTTTGCTGATTTTGGATTGGACGGATCAACTGTTAATTCAATAGTTTCAAAAGCCTCTTTTATTTTTCCTGCTTCCTTTAAGCTTTGTGCCGTGGTTACTTTACCTTTTTGTGCAACAGCAGCTGAAGTTACTATTGCTAAGGCAAGAAGAATAATTGTTCTTTTCATTTCAAAATGGTTTTTTAATTTTTGCTACAAAAATATGTTTATAAATTTTATTTCAAAAAATGATGAATACTAATAAGTTACTTATTCTTTATTTTCTTCATTTTGTTCATTTGTGTTTTCATTTTCAGAAGATTCATTCTCATTCCCTTCATCTTCTTCTTCACCGGTTTCTATACTTACCCTTGCAACCGAAGCAATACTGTCTTCTTCTTTTAAGTTAATTACTCTAACTCCCTGTGTTGCTCTTCCTAATACCGAAATTGATTCAACATGAAGCCGGATTGTAATTCCGTTTTGTGTTATTATCATTAAGTCATTTTCGTTTGATACACTTTTAATTGCAATCAGTTTACCGGTTTTTTCAGTTACATTAATGGTTTTAACACCTTTTCCTCCCCTATTGGTAATTCTGTAGTCTTCAATTTTAGAGCGTTTACCATAACCGTTCTCAGAGATTACCAGTATGTCCTCATTTTCATCCTGAACACAAACCATGCCAATCACCTCGTCATCCTTACCTCCCAGCGTTATTCCACGTACTCCGGAGGCTGTTCTTCCAATCGCTCTGACAATTTCCTCGTTAAAGCGAATAGCTTTGCCTGATTTGACCGCAAGCATAACTTCGCTCTTGCCATTGGTTAGTCTTGCTTCCAACAGTTGGTCGCCATCTTTAATGGTAATGGCATTAACACCGTTTTGACGCGGACGAGAATAAGCTTCCAGCGAAGTTTTCTTAATTATACCTTTTTTAGTGGCAAGAATTATGTAATTGTTGTTAATAAATTCTGTGTCAGAAAGTGTTTTAACTTTTATAAATGCAAGTACCTTATCATCCGGTTCAATATTCAGAATATTTTGAATTGCTCTACCTTTAGATGACCTTGTTCCCTCAGGAATCTCATACACTTTTAGCCAGTAACATTTCCCTTTTTCCGTAAACAGAAGAACTGTGTTATGCATCGATGCTATAAAAATATGCTCAAGAAAATCCTCATCACGTGTGGTGCTACCCTTCGATCCTACTCCTCCTCTTCCCTGGGTGCGGAATTCTGTTAAAGGTGTTCTTTTAATGTAGCCAAGATGAGAAATTGTAATAACCATATCTTCATCAGCATAAAAATCTTCAGGATTGAATTCCTCTGCATTAGGTACTACCTCAGATTTTCTTTCGTCACCAAATTTATCTCTTATTTCAACCAGCTCTTCTTTTATAATATCCATTCTTAAAGAAATGTCAGAAAGAATCTTTTTGAAATGCTCGATTTGAGCCATAATTTCCTCGTACTCTTTCCGCAACTTATCCTGCTCCAGGCCGGTAAGTTGTCTTAATCGCATTTCAACGATTGCACGAGCCTGAACATCGCTTAATTCAAATCGTTCCATCAACTTGGCACGAGCTTCATCCGGAGTAGATGAGCCACGGATTATAGCAATTACTTCATCAATATTATCACTGGCAATAATTAATCCTTCAAGAATATGGGCACGTTTTTCAGCCTGTTCCAGTTCATATTGAGTCCGTCGGGTTACTACATCATGACGGTGTTCAACAAAGTATTTAATTAAATCTTTAAGATTAAGAATTTTCGGACGGCCATGAACAAGTGCAATGTTATTTACGCTAAACGATGTTTGCAGCGTAGTATATTTATACAGTTTATTTAAAACTACATTGCTCATTGCATCGCGTTTCAAATCGTAAACCACTCTCATCCCTTCTCTGTCCGACTCATCATTTACATTTGAAATTCCCTCTATTTTCTTTTCATTAACCAGATCTGCCGTTTTTTGAATCATTTCTGCCCGGTTAACCAGGTAAGGAATTTCGGTAACTACAATTTTTTCCCGGTTACCGTCATTTTCGATATGGGCTTTTCCACGAAGCACAATTCTTCCCCGGCCTGTTTCATAAGCATCTTTAACGCCCTGATAACCATAAATAATACCTCCTAATGGAAAATCAGGTGCAACAATGATTTTAATAAGTTCCTCTATTTCAATATCATTGTCATCGATATAAGCAATAATTGCATTAATGGTATCTGTTAAGTTATGCGGTGGCATATTTGTAGCCATACCTACAGCAATACCCGATGTTCCGTTAATTAACAATTGTGGAATTCGGGTTGGTAATACCGTAGGTTCCGATAAAGATTCATCAAAGTTGGGTTGAAAATCAACAGTGTTTTTATCCAGGTCGGCCAGAGTTAATTCGGCAATTTTTGCCATTCTTGCTTCTGTATAACGCATAGCTGCCGGACTGTCACCATCAACCGATCCAAAGTTCCCCTGACCATCGATCATTGGATAACGAAGTGACCAGTATTGGGCCATTCTAACCATTGCAAAATATACTGATGAATCTCCATGTGGGTGATATTTACCCAGTACTTCACCTACAATTCTTGCTGATTTTTTATAAGGTCGGTTTGAAAACATGCCTAATTCGTTCATTCCATATAAAACCCGGCGATGAACAGGCTTAAATCCGTCTCGTACATCAGGCAATGCACGAGATACTATAACCGACATAGAATAATCGATATATGCAGATTTCATCTGCTCTTCAATATTTATTCTTATAATCTTCTCGTCTTCAATCATTTACGTCTGCTTTTAAAAGATTTTTTTTTATAATAAAAAAGACCCACAAAAATAATAAAATCATTGGTGAAAAAGCTATTTTTTTGGGTGATTTAACACGGGGGTAACGATAAGATATTAACATTTAAACTGTCAATAATTCAGTACGGGATTTTAATTTTTGATAACTTATCAGTTTATGCCATGCCATAACAGCTATTTTTGCCTAATTTAGTATTTTGAATTGAAAGGAACAGTTTTTGCATAACCGAGTAAAAATTATTTGATAAAAAATATGGATTCACAGTTTTCACCAAGAATAAAAGATATTATAGGATATAGCAGGGAGGAAGCGGTAAGGCTTGGAAATGACTATATTGGACAGGAGCACTTGTTTCTTGGAATTCTAAGAGATGGCGAAGGTATTGCAACAGATATACTCGAAAATCTTGGTATTGAATTGGCAGAAATAAAAGAGCTTATTGAGAAAAAGATACGTACTGACAGGAATATTGATCAGAAAGCTGACATTGTGATGTTAAAATCAGCAGAAAAAACTTTAAAGCTTGTATACCTGGAAGCACGATCGTTCAAAAGTCTTACTGTAAATAGTGGTCATTTATTGCTTGCGATTTTAAAAGACAGCGATAGTATAGTTACTCAACTTTTAGTGGAGTTTGGGGTTAATTATTATATGGTAAGAAATCAAATACAAGAATACAAAGAAGACGTTGAAGCTAAATCGGATTTTCCGGAAAGTGAAGATGATGAAAATGCAGATGAATTTTCAAAAGGTCCGATGAGACAGCAGCCTGGTCAGAAAAAAGGTGCATCATCAAAATCGGATACACCTGTGCTTGACAATTTTGGAATAGATATTACCAAACTGGCAGAAGAAAACAGTCTCGATCCGATTGTGGGCAGAGAAAGAGAAATTGAAAGACTGGCTCAAATACTAAGCCGACGTAAAAAAAATAATCCAATTTTAATTGGGGAACCCGGAGTTGGTAAATCAGCAATTGCTGAAGGATTGGCTATCAGAATAGTTAATAAAACGGTTTCAAGAATTCTTTTTGATAAGCGGGTTGTAAGCCTTGATGTAGCATCAATTGTTGCCGGGACTAAATATCGTGGCCAGTTCGAAGAAAGAATGAAGGCTATATTAAACGAGTTAGCCAAGGTTAATAATGTTGTTTTGTTTATTGACGAAATTCATACGATTGTTGGTGCGGGAGGTGCAACAGGATCGCTTGATGCTGCGAATATGTTAAAACCTGCCTTGGCAAGAGGCGATATTCAGTGTATCGGTGCAACTACCCTTGATGAATACAGGCAACATATTGAAAAAGACGGGGCTCTTGAACGCAGATTCCAAAAGATTATGGTTGACCCGACTTCAATTGATGAGACCATTGAAATTCTTCACAACATTAAAGGACGTTATGAGGATCATCACAATGTTACATACACAGATGAAGCAATTGAAGGTTGTGTAAAACTAACAGCAAGGTACATTACCGACAGATATTTGCCGGATAAGGCAATTGATGCATTGGATGAAGTTGGTTCACGTGTTCACATTTCAAATATCAATGTTCCTGAGAGTATAATAAAGTTAGAGGAAAAAATAGAAAATATTAAAGACGAAAAGATTGCTGCAGTTAAAAGCCAGAATTTTGAACTGGCAGCCAATCACAGAGATAAAGAAAAGAATCTGTTGAATTTACTGGAGCAGGAAAAAGAAAACTGGGAAAAAGAACTGATAAATCACAGAGAAACTGTTGATGAATTAAAAGTAGCCGAGGTGGTTGCCATGATGTCAGGTGTTCCTGTTCAAAGAATTGCGCAGGCAGAAGGTAAACGTTTGATGAACATGGCGGCTGACTTAAAGAATAACGTAATTGGCCAGAATGAAGCGATTGGAAAAATTGTGAAAGCAATACAAAGAAACAGAGCCGGCTTAAAGGATCCGAATCGCCCAATCGGTTCGTTTATTTTCCTTGGTCCTACCGGTGTTGGAAAAACACAACTTGCAAAAGTGCTTGCCACTTATTTATTCGACAGTGTAGATTCTTTAATCAGAATTGACATGAGCGAATACATGGAAAAATTCTCAGTTTCAAGAATTGTAGGAGCTCCTCCGGGATATGTAGGTTATGAAGAAGGTGGACAACTTACCGAGAAAGTAAGGAGAAAACCATATTCCGTTGTTCTTTTGGATGAAATTGAAAAAGCACATCCCGATGTTTTCCACTTGTTGTTACAATTGCTCGATGAAGGCAGGTTAACGGATAGTTTAGGGCGTAATATTGATTTCAGAAATACAATTATTATTATGACATCAAATATTGGCTCTCGTCAGTTAAAAGACTTCGGGCAGGGAGTAGGATTCAATATGAATAAAACGCCTGAAGGTGAAAATGAACACGCAAAATATGTAATTCAAAAAGCTTTGAAAAAGGCATTTGCTCCTGAATTTCTGAATCGTATTGATGATGTGGTTATGTTTAACCAGTTGGGCAAAAAAGACATTCACAAAATAATTGATATCGAGATTAAGGATTTATACAAGCGTGTTGAGTCACTTAATTATAAATTGAAGATTTCTCCTGCTGCCAAAGATTTTATTGCCGAAAAAGGTTACGATCCGCAGTTTGGTGCAAGACCGCTGAAAAGAGCAATTCAGAAATATCTTGAGGATGAAATGGCTGAAATTATTATCAAAGCATCAATTTCAGAGGGAGATACAATTTCAGTTGGATTCGATAAAAAGAATGAAAAATTACAAATGAGAATTTTGACAACAAATAAGAAAGAAGCAAATTAAAAAAAATGATATCCGAAAAGGCTTGATTAATAATTAATCAGGCCTTTTTTTATGTTTGAATTTTAATACCATTATAGTTATATCATCGGTTTGTGACATTTCACCTTTAAACTTAGAGATTCTTTTTTCAATTTTTTCTGCAAGTTTTTTGGGTTCAAGGTTTAATGATTTTTGCAACAACCTGTTAAATTTGTTAATTCCAAAATACCTCTTCTTTTCATTTAACTGTTCAGTAACTCCATCTGAAAATAATACGATAGAACTCCCCTCTTTTAAGGTAATGGAAGATTGACCAAATTTTCGGTTTGGATATAATCCCAAAGGCATACCATGTGTCTTGGATAAATCGTTTAACTCACCATCAGGACTTACTATAATAGTCGGTGTATGTGCAGCATTACAGTATGTAAGTACTCCTGTTTTTAAATTAAGGATTCCGCAAAACAACGTTAAAAAAAACTGGTGTTGATTTACAGAGTACAAGCGGTGATTTGTTGCCCGAACAATTTTTGATGGATCCCTTAAGCGCGAATTTCCTTTTAACAAAGTCTGGGCTACACTCATAAAGAATGCGGCAGATACTCCTTTACCTGATACGTCTCCAATAGTGATAAAAAGATTCTCTGAATCAAGAAAAATAAAATCATACAAGTCGCCACTCACAATTTGGGCCGGTTTAAATAATGCAAACAAATCAATATCATTTCTTTTTTCAAACTCTGAAAAATCCGTATTAATAAGACTCATTTGAACATTTGAAGCCTCTTCTAAATCCTGTTTTCTTTTGCTATCCTTCTTCTCAACTTCTTCTTTCTCAACTTTAAACTTATTGTACCAGTTTTGTAAATAATCCAAACTTTCTGAAACAAGCTTCACCTCATCATTTGTGTCAGAAATATGACCTGTTCGGCTGCTAAATTTTTTCAATTCAGTAGTTACCGAACTAAGCGGTTTTATAAGGTTTCCGGAAATATAGGTAACAATAAAGAAAATAATAAGAATACCCAGTACCGCGAAAAACAACATTCTTAAAATCATTACATATAAAGGGACGAATAATTCATCGAAAGGAATTATAAATGTCAAAGTCCATCCTGTTTCTTCTATCGGAGTAAAATATACCCAGCTTTTTTTATTGTCTACATAATCAGGATAAACCACACTTGTGCCTGACAATCCCCTATTTAACATGTTGTATATAAGAAGGCTGTCAAACTTTCCTTCTGCTTCAGGTAAGGAGTATAGATTTTTATTTAAAATATACTCCTTATTTGGATGTATAAGATATCTTCCATCCCTGTCGATTATAGCAATATATTCAGCATCGTTAAATTCTTCAAATTCAATAGTATTAACAAAGTCGGTTAATTCCAGTAACGACAATTCCGAGATAACCGAACCAACTATAATTAACTCATCGTTTTTATCTTTAATTGTTATTGGAGAATAATATGAAATTATATGATTGTTATTTCTTGGGCAGGTAAAACTTTTGGTCCAACCGGCAACACCTGTGGCTATCTTTTCATCAAAAACTTTTCTTTCTACATTGCAAAGCACAAAACTTCTGTTTCCTTTTCTGAAATCGATAGAGTCCTTATCGTTAAATGCGTAATAATTACGATAATTAATCCCTGAAATGGTTGAATCTATGTTAACGATAATAGCATTGAAAAAGGGATATCTATTCATTATATTCTCAAGAAACAGCTTTACGTCATCATTTTGGGCATAGTACAGTAATTGCTCTGAAATATTTGAGGTAACTTCCCTGGTGGCAACCAACTGCTTTTCTCCTTTCATCAAGACCTCAGATGCTAAAACAGTGGCTTTATTTTCAATATTATTTTTTAAAACTCCAAGATTAAAGAAAAATGTGATTACAATAAATGTCAGAAAGACACCAATTACGGCAAGCGAAATGTAGATGCTTAAGCGATAGCCAATTGATTTATTTAACATATATTGAAGTCCCGTTTAGATTATTACAATGTAAGGAATATTTCTAATACAAAGCAACTCTGTTTTTCAACAGTTTTAGCCAACTTCGGGTTCCTTTATGTTGACAAGAGAACGATGCTATTTCTGAAGCTTTAGTTAATGCTGTCCTGAAGTCGTTTTCTTGTAAATAAAAATAACAAAATGCACCGTGTAAAAAATCTCCGGCACCAAGTGTATCAATTACATTTATTTTCGAAACCGGAATTTCACCTGAAGACTCTGTTGAATAGAAAAGTATACTTTTTTCACCTCTTGAAATTGCAATATTTTTTATCTCTCTTTTTCTTAGGTAATCTACAACATCTTTAGAATTGTTACAGTTTGGAGGAATAAAGTCATTAGAACATATTATTACATCTGTATAATTTAACAAAGTATCAAATTGAGGTTTCCAACTTCCCCCATCCATTATGACCGGAATATTTTTTGATTTTGCAATTTTGGCGCATTCAATACTACACTTTGGATAAAAACTATCGAGTAATAAAATTTCCGGATTGGTGTTTTCAAACAATTCTTTAGCCGTTAATTCTGGGCTAATATTATTAGGGTTATGTGTAAAAATATTTCTCTCACCCGAATTTACACTTGTTACAACTGAAGCTATAACGGGGTCTAACACCTGTTTACCTGCAAGATCGAAATGTGAAACTTCTGTATTTTTAAAATCATTTTGACAGAAAGAATTAAAGGGACTCTCCCCTATTGATGACGCAAGAAACGCCCCCTGATTTAAAACTGAAAATACTGCTGCAGCATTGGTTGCCGGTCCTCCAATTAATATTTCAGGAGGATTGGTTTTTACCTTTTTGTTCGATTCTGGAAAAGAATCAACAAAGTATTGGATATCAATCGTTGTAAGTCCTACAAATAGTCCACGATATTGCATAAAAAAAGCTGCCTAAAATTATCAGGCAGCTAAAATATGATTTTTAAAATCAAAATCAGTTTAAAAATGTAAACTGTCAATAAAAACAGTTACTACAATACCGTTAAGTATTCATTGCACCACAAACAGTGATGGTTTGGCCGCTAACATATGAAGATAAATCTGAAGCCAGGAATGTGGCAACACCTGCAACTTCTTCCGGAGTACCACCACGCTTTAATGGAATAGAAGCTTCCCATGCTTTACGTGCATCTTCAGGAATTTTACCGGTCATTTCAGTAATAATAAATCCCGGAGCAATTGCATTGGAGCGGATTCCACGGGAACCTAATTCACGGGCAACCGATTTTGTAAATCCAATTATACCTGCTTTTGAAGCAGAGTAATTTGCTTGTCCTGCATTTCCGCTAACACCAACCACCGAACTTAAATTGATAATAGAACCTGCACGTTGTTTAAGCATGGTTCTTTGTGCCGCTTTGGTAAAATTAAATACCGATTTTAAGTTTACATTGATAACTGCATCCCACTGGTCTTCAGTCATTCGCATTAACAAAGTATCTTTTGTAATTCCTGCATTATTAACCAAAACATCAATACGGCCAAATTCTTTTACTATTTCACCAACTACTTTATCGGTATCTTCAAAATTACTTGCATCAGAAGCATATCCTTTGGCTTTTATTCCCAAAGCATTTAATTCATCTTCTGTTGCTTTCATATTTTCATCAGCAAATAAATCGGTAAAAGCAACATTACAACCTTCCTGTGCAAATTTCAAAGCAATTGCTTTACCAATTCCTCGTGATGCTCCGGTAACAATTGCCGTTTTTCCTTCTAAAAGTTTCATATCTTTTTATTTTATGTATTTCTAAAATTGTTGCGCAAATATAACTGATATTGGGAGTGAAATACAACTTTAATTCCCAATTTTATGTTTTTTAAGAATAGATATTTGGAATACATTTAAAGTTTAAACAAAGAGTTGGATTGTTCAAAAATATTTCTTTCGCAGAATTAGAACTAAAAACTATTTTTGCAAAAATTGTATAGAGAATTCAAATAAATGAACGATAAAAAACTTAAAGTCTGTATTTTTCTCCACTACAGCGGGAAAGTTGAGATTCCATACTACGTGAAATTATACGTAACCGAACTCTCGCGTCATTTTGATTTGGTATATTTTTTATCAAATAATAAAAGCCTTAAAAACGAGAATTCTCCATTCGATTCAAAAGTAAAATTTAAATATTATGAAAATCGAGGGTATGATTTTGGAATGTTTTACAGGTTTATAATTGGGGAAGACCTTGAAAAATATGAGCAATTAGCAATTGTAAACGACAGTAATTTTCTGGTAAAAAAACTTGATTCAGTTTTTAAATGGGCACAAAAAACAGATGCAGATTTTTGGGGTTTGGTAGATTCTATTGAAAATCCTCATTTTTCAACACATAAAAACAATTATCATATTCAGAGCCACTTTATAGTATTGAATAAAAAAGCAATCGATTTGTTTCCTAATTTCTTAAAAACCTTAAATGCTGATGAAATTTTAAAAGAAACGGATTTAAAAAAGCTGAGACACAATGTAATTAATCATTGGGAAATTGGGCTAAGTCAATATTTTATCAAACATAATTTGAAAATAGCTTCGTTTATAAATAGCCAAAGTATGATAAAAAAATACCGGCCAAAAAAAGTAAATGTTACATTTTCATTGTTTCATGAATTAATTGTATTTGAGAATTATCCCGTTTTGAAAAGAAAAATAGCGACAACAAAGTGGAAGTGGTATAAATTTAAAATGAAAAGATGGAGAGAAACCTTGTTAAATTATGGAGAGAAAAAATGGGATATGGAAAAAATATGTCAAATGGAAAACATTAAGCTTTAACTTTGTCTCTTATTATTTTTTGATTTCAGTTTGAGATATTTAAAATGACAAGATCAGATCAAATAAAAATATACGTATTTCATTATAAACCCGAACAGATTTTACTTACCAATCCGGAGTATGTTCATATTTGGGCAGGTAAAAATGGTGCTGAAAACATCGATGGATTTGTTGGAGATGACACAGACGATAATATTTCTTCAAAAAATAAATACTACAGCGAACTTACCGGTTTATACTGGATTTGGAAAAATACTAAATCAGATATCGTTGGTAGTTGTCATTATCGTCGATATTATACGGCAAAGCTAAATGTACTGGAATATAAATTAAAAAGGTTATTGTACTACCCTACCGGACTCTGGCGCAAACGTTACGGACTTATCTATACCAGTAATCTTAATTTTTGGAAATCGAAATTTATTTCGAAAGATGAAGTGGCTGAATTGCTAAAAACATACGATGCAATATTGCCAACCCGTAGAAAGTTCAAATACACCGTTAAAGAGCATTACAGAAGATACCACGATTTAAAAGACCTTGAAATTCTGGAAAAGATATTAAAACGCGATTACCCCGAATATCTTCCGTCTTTTGAAAATGTATTGGCCGACAACCGGCTGTTTGCCAATAATATGTTTATACTGAAATGGGATCGCTTTGATGAATTGATGACCTGGCTGTTTGATATCCTGTTTAAATTTGAGAAAGAAATAAATTTAACAGATTATAAAGATTACCAGGAAAGGATTTTTGGTTTTTTATCTGAAAGACTGATTACTTTGTGGGTTCATCATAAAAAACTAAATTACAAAGAATTAGATTTGGTATATTTTAAAAAAATGATTCAAAGATAAATGTTAGATCAATCTACCATATGTGCCATTTCAACTTCCCCCGGAATTGGGGCGATTGCAGTTATCAGGCTATCCGGTGCAAATGCCATTTCAATTTCCGACAAGATTTTTAAAAGTCCAAAAAAAGAAAAACGATTGGCAGAACAAGCGGCAAATACTATTCATTTTGGGAGAATAGAATTTAATAATGTGGTAATTGATGAAGTTGTGGTAAGCCTTTTTAGAAATCCACACTCTTTTACCGGTGAAGATATTGTTGAAATATCGTGCCATGGTTCAACCTACATTCAACAAAAGATTCTTGAAGTTTTGGTTGAAAACGGTGCCCGACTGGCTTTACCCGGAGAATTTACCCAACGTGCATTTTTAAATGGCAAAATGGATTTAAGTCAGGCAGAAGCTGTTGCCGATGTAATTTCCTCGTCGAATGCTGCGGCTCATAAACTGGCAATCAATCAAATGCGTGGTGGTTTTTCAAAAGAAATTAGTGATTTGCGCCAGCAACTGCTTCATTTTACTGCTATGGTTGAATTGGAACTCGATTTTGCTGAAGAAGAAGTTGAGTTTGCCGACCGGACTGAATTGCGAAATTTAACAGAACGTATTGAAAATCTTCTGCGAAAACTAAAGGATTCTTTTCAATTGGGTAATGCCATTAAAAATGGTATTCCGGTGGCTATTGTAGGCGAAACCAATGTGGGAAAATCAACCCTCTTAAATGCACTTTTAAACGAAGATAAAGCCATTGTTTCTGATATTCACGGAACAACCCGCGATGTAATTGAAGATGTGGTAAATATTCATGGCACTGCCTTCCGTTTTTTTGATACCGCCGGAATTAGGGATACAGAAGACCATATCGAAAATTTGGGCATAGAACGCAGTTACAGCAAATTAGAGCAGGCCACTGTTGTTTTGTTGGTTGTTGATACGCATAACCCCTTCCCGCTTGTTTTAAGCCGAATAAACAATATTCGCGAAAGAATATCTGATAATCAAACCCTTATAATTGTAGCCAATAAGATTGATTCGGGTTTACCGGATACGGTTCAGAATTTGGAAACTCTGGATCTGAAGGATAACGAAAAGATGGTTTTTATAGCCGCAAAACAAAAAGAAAATATCGATGAACTAATCGATTATATGATTCATTCCATAAACATAGAAGTTGCTGACCAGCAGGATGTAATTGTTACCAATGCCCGTCATTATGAGATTTTAAAAAATGCCCACGAATCAATTGTTCGGGTGTTAAACGGCCTTGATTCGGGAATCACCGGAGATTTTCTTGCCCAGGATATCCGCGAATGCCTCCACTACCTGGCCGAGATTACCGGGGAAGTCGGAACCGAAGAAGTGCTGGGGCATATCTTTAAGAATTTTTGTATCGGAAAGTAGTATTGTTTAAAACAAAGACAAATTTGATAAAAGTAACCGAAATCAACCTGTGAAAATTGTTTGTATAAATAAGAAATGGGGTTTACTATACGAAGTCAACCCCATTTTTATCTCCACCAATTATAAAACTTACCTTTTGTTGTAAATTACTTTTCCTACTGAAACATTTTCATCTAAAGTTAATCTATAGATATATACTCCTGAAATAATTTCTGTGGGTGCATATTCAATGCGGTTAAATACTCCACCCTCAACTCTTTGTTCCATTAATCTCTCCACTAACTGGCCACTCAGATTATAAATTTCTAATATTACATAGGCATCATTAGCAGCTACAAACTCAAAATTCAATTTTGTGCTGAAGGGATTCGGGTAAACTCTTAAATCGGTGAGGTCTAATTTAGAAGTATTATTTTTTGTGAGTAATTCTTTATTTATCTCTCCTGATTTTATATCGTCGACAATTGGGGTATATATACAATATAGCGAATATTTGTAATTAGCAAAACTGGCAGCTCCAAATGTTCCTGGCATTCCTGCTGTCCATGTGTCCGTAGACTGCGCTCTGGCTGGTGTACCTGCAGTGTATCTGACACCCGGATTGTTTTCGAATACAAACGACAACCATACTGTTTGACCATTGATTACAGTAACAGGATTTATTAAATCAATTGTTTGCCATATTTCTGATGAATTGACAGGTGTTAATGCAGTAACTCCAAGCCTTGATGATGGCGAACCAGATGCATCCGAATATACTCCCAACAATACATCGCCTGATCCTCCATTGTGATAAACCGATAGGCTTTCTATTACTCCGGCTTCAGTAAATGTTACTGGTATGGCTCTGCGGTTGGCTTTAGTGCTTGTTGAACTGTAAACATCTAAATTACCTAAAGTTGAGGGCTGTGGCCCGGGTTCTTCCGGAGTATATGTACAGTAAAGCGAATATTTATAATTAGCAAAACTTGCAGCCCCAAATGTACCTGGCATTCCTGCTGACCATGTATCATCGGACTGTGCCCTGGCTGGTGTTCCCGCAGTATACCTGACTCCCGGGTTGTTTTCAAACACATACGACAACCATACAGTTTGACCATTTATTACATTAACGGGACTTATTAACGATATTGTCTGCCAACCGGCTGATGAATTGACAACTGTTGTTGTTGTTGCCCCAAGCAGAGACTGAGGTGCACCTGAATTGTCATAATATACTCCCATTAATATATTTCCTGTTCCTCCATTGTGATAAATCGAAAGGCTTTCTATAGCTCCTGCTTCTGTAAACGTTACTGGTATAGCCCTGCGGTTGGCTTTAGTGCTTGTTGAACTGTAAACTGTTGTATTGCCGAGCGTATTGCCGTCAACTGGCCCCGGAGAATAACAACAATATATTGAATAGATGTAATCTGCTGTTGAGGAAGTTCCAAAACTTGCAGGCATTCCACCTGACCATGTTGCAGTGGATGCTGCCCTTCCGGGAGTACCTGCAGTATAGCGGATGCCGGGATTGTTTTCAAATACCCATGCCAGCCAAAGGGTTTGACCTGAAGCCACATTTGCCGGACTTGTTAAATCCACCTTCTGCCATCCTTCAGAGCCACTAACAGGGGTTGAAGCGCTAACTCCAAGTCTTGTCCCTGGTAAAGCAGATGCATCAGAATACACCCCAAGAACCATATTTCCACTACCTCCATTATGGTATATGGCAATACTTTCAATAGAACCTGACTCACTTGCTGTAACCGGTACAGCCCTTCGGGTTGCACTTGTGGAAGTACTGCTGAATACGTCAGTATAACCCCAGGTATCATCACATAAAACAGGTGGTGGTGCAACACTAACTGTTACCTCCCAGTCTTGAACAGTTGTTCCATCCTGTGCAGTAACTGTATAGATTACCGGGTTTGAAAAATCATTTACCGTTGTACCGCTAACCTGTGTTACTCCCCCAACTTTTGCTGATGCGCCGGTAGAAAGTGTAAAATTGGAAACAAGGTTAGTTACATCTGTTCCATTCTCCACTTCTATATTTATGGTATATGCAGTTGTGTTAATGCTTGCATTTCCTGTTTGCGGAGGTAAGCCAAAAGTGTAGGTTAAGAAATCTGTTTTATTGGATTGAACAGTATAACCTATAATATTAACATTATCTATATACCAACCACTACTCACATTGTTATAACCCAGCCATTCTTCAGAATGAAAATAAAATGCAATTTGAACTGTTGAATCAGTATATGAAGAAAGTGAAATATAAAATGGAGTCCAAATTCCACTACTCGTATTACTAAATTGTGTAGAAATTGGAACCCAATCTCCATTATTAACTCTGATTTGTACTACCCCATAATCCGAATCTGAGAAACTGAACCAATGCCAAAATTGAACTGCTGGATTTTCTGATGCTGGAGGTACTACAAATGGCGGGCTTGCCAGTCTGCTATCTGACGGCTCCTGGTAGTTGCCCTCTAAGTTGGTCCCAACACAATTTTGCCCACTATGGGCATCGCTTGGTCCAAATGTTGGAATTCCGACTTCCCAGCTTCCCTCATCAACCGACCAATCTCCAAATCCTGATTCGAAATCCTCCGGGCTATTTAGTACATATGGTCCTGTAACCAATGATACATCATCTATGTACCAACCACTACTTACATTATTATAACCCAGCCATTCTTCAGAATGAAAATAAAATGCAATTTGAACTGTTGAACCAGCATAAGCTGATATGTCAACTGATCCATAGGACCAGGCATCACTGCCATAATTATTCATTATTATTGATATGGATTCCCACTCACCACCACTTGTCTTTATTTGAACTTCGCCATAATCAGATTCCGCAAAGCTCATCCAATACCAAAAACGAAATCGTGGATTTTCTGATGCTGCAGGAACAACAAACGAAGTATATCTAATCAATCTTGTTGTTACTGGTTCAGAATAATTGCCAGCCAAAACCGTAGCTGCACAATTGTCACCAGCGTGGGCAGCATTTGGGCCACTTGTGGGTGTGCCAACTTCCCATGTACCATTATCAACATACCAATTATTATACCAGTCGCCTTCAAAATCTTCACTCCAAAGTGTGGTTTGCCCTTGTGCTAAAAAAAGGGAAAACAGGACAAATAAAATTGTCAGGTAAACATTTTTTTTCATGATTTTTGGTTTTAATTTATCGTTTAAAATCGCTTTATACCTAATTACGTTCCTGGTGTCACGACTTTTATCACACTTAATCATGAAAGGGTTTGTTGTAAGTAACAATGATAGGGAGCTAAAAGAGAAGAATTTAGTTTAGTTTGAAAAATACAAATAAACAGCGTTTTTTTAATTTAATATTCTCTAAAGAATATCATGTTTTCATCAAAATTGCTGAGTTACCTACAAGTTAAAGAATACAGAAAAGAAAAACAAGCAGAATCTTTCTAAATTATCATGACAAGCACCTAAGATGTAGCGATTTAAGTGTTTTTTTATATGTTTATATTAGGTAACAAAATACTTTCATTTACCGAGGTATCGTATTTATTAAATTTATTGTCAATATTAAACCAGATAAATTCCTTTCCATGTTTTTGTTTTCAACAATCACCATAACTCTCGCCCTTTTATTTTATTCGATTGGCGTATGGTCTGAACGTTGTTCACGCGAACTAAAAAAGTGGCACCTTTTTGCATTCTGGTTCGGTTTTGTTTTTGATGTTACCGGAACCTTAGCCATGCACTTTATTTCTGAAAATCCGTTTGACCTTACAGACTTTCATACATTAACCGGACAAATTGCCTTATGGCTAATGCTGGCACATGCAATATGGGCAACAAATGTTATTGTGAGGAACAAACAAAATCTAAAGAAAAAATTTCACCGATATAGTTTGCTTGTGTGGTTCATTTGGTTGATTCCTTATGTTGGAGGTATGATTATGGGAATGACATCAAGCCATTAAAAATCAGAACAGTTATGTTAATTGGAAAAATGCGGTTACAATATTAAATATTGTAACCGCATTTTTTGAAAACTTTTAATTTTTAAAACACATTAATGTTTATGCCCGGCATGAGAATCATGTTTTTCCCCGGAACGATCATAATGGCAGCAATCGGGAAGTTTATTGTAAACTTCATCTTTGGCTTTGTATTTCCCGGTATCATGTCCGGCTTTGGCAACAGCTTTCTGCACTTTTTCCATATCAGTCTTTGAATTATCAAAAGTTACCTCCAGCTGTTTTGTTTTTTTATCCCACTCTGCTGTGGAAACGCCTTCAACCGAAAGGGCTGCTTTTTCGATTCGTTTTTCACACATTCCACAATTTCCCTTTACTTCTACTTTTTTGTTTACGCTTTCAGCGAAAACCATTACTGTTCCTATAAAAAACAGTGTTAGTAAACTTAAAATTTTTGTTTTCATCATTATATAATTTTTTTTTAATAGAAGTATTACAAAATTTACTCCTTGTCAAAACTGTCAACCACTATAGCTCCCATTGAAGCCGGAAATGCAATTATAATTATTCTTTTTATTGCAATCAAAGGATCTGAAAAAAGTGGCAATTTATTTAAAGCAAACAATACAATTATTACAACTATTAATGTAACTCCATAATCTATCAAAACACGTTTGATGTATGTTGCCATACGATTTTTTACTTTTCCCTGGAAAATACCTTTCCATGCATATAAGCCAATAAAAATTAATGTAAGTAATACTATTATTCCAAGGTTTAAAAAGGGTATTGTTTTACTTAAGTTCCATGCTTCCTCTGTAAAAGCAATAGGTACTGATAAAACCGTTGACCCGATAATTACCTGACTTAGATCTTCAAAATCAATTTTCCTGAAATCCATTTTAGAAAATTATTTACAATTCAAAAAAGTAAAACATTCTCTGATTATTCCAATTCTAATTGCCTAACTTTAAAATCCTAATTGCTCCTCGAATTACAATCAAAAAAACAATCGATCCAACAATTAAATCCGGGAATTTAGAATTTGTGAGTAATACCAATATTCCTGCCAGAATAACACCTGCATTGATAATAACATCATTCGAAGTAAAAATCATACTTGCTTTCATGTGGGCTTCGTTGCTTTTGGATTTCTGAAGCAGGTATAGACATATGGCGTTTGCAATTAATGCCAAAACTGATACTGCAATCATGATACGAAAATCGGGCATTGCTTCAACACCGATAAATCTTCGAACCACTTCAATAATTCCCAGTATTGCCAAAGTCAGTTGAAAGTAACCGCTTAATCTGGCAACTTTCTTTTTTCGCGAAACAGCTGAACCAACAGCCCATAGGCTTAAACCATAAACAAAAGAATCTGCTAACATATCCAGGGAATCGGCAACCAAACCCATTGATTTGGAAATTAACCCTGTTGTCATTTCAATAATAAAAAATCCAAAGTTTATGAGTAAAACTGACCACAGGAGTTTTGATTGTACACTTGTACTTTCTCTTACAAGCTCACTTTCTTCAATACTTTCTGTTTTGTATAATTTTGCCCCTAAATCCAGAGATTCCAACCTTTTTAGAATTTCTGAGTCTTTGTCGGTATGAAAAACTGCGAGATTACGTTTAGCAATATCAAATTCGAGTTTTTGTATAACATTCAAACCTTCCAGTTTCATCCGAATCATGTTTTCTTCGGAAGGGCAGTCCATTTTTGTTATATGAAATTCAGTCTTTAACACTTTTGGGTTTTTATACTCAAACATAACTTAAATCATATTGTTTTAGGACGAAATCTAATTTCGATTTAAGCCGAACTTTTGTAGTTTATTTACCGGCAACTATATCCCAATGAATCAATGGTTTGTTTTGCTTTTTCAATTTCGATATTATCACCTTCCAGTGTAACCGTCTTGTCTGCCAGGTTTACCTGAGCACTTTTTACAAAGGGTAATTTTGCCAGATTGTTTTCTACATTGGCTTTACAATGATTACAAGTCATACCCTCTACTTTAATTGTTTTTGTTTCCATCGTGTTATTTATTTGTTGTTTTAAATTATTTTTTGACTCAAAGTATTTTTGGATGTATCCGTTAATAATCAAAAGTAAAAGCAGAATTCCTGAAGCCAATTGCAACCAGTTTAAATGGTGCTCATGGAAGTGGCCCATATGATTTTGAGTGATTTGTGTAAACCATTCAAGCGGGAGTACATAATCGATAAGTAAACCAAAAGAAAGTGCACTGATAATAATGGTTCCAAGGTATGCAAACAAGCTTCGTCTGCCCAGCACTTTCCAAATCATTGTGATTGTTGCTGCGTTGGTTGCTGGTCCGGCCATTAACAAAACAAATGCTGCTCCGGGACTGATTCCCTTTAAAATTAAAATTGCAGCCAGGGGAATAGAACCCGTTGCACAAATATACAAGGGAATTGAAACCACAAGTATCAGCAACATTTGTAACAAAGGAGAGAGGTTTAAAATTTCAAAAAAATCATTGGGAACCAATGCTGAAATAAAAGCTGCCAATACAAGTCCAATTACCAGCCATTTTGAAATATCCTGGATAAATTCAACAAACCCATAGCGAAAGATATCTTTTATTTTTTCAATTAAAGTTTTGTGTTTTTCTGTTGTCGTTGAGAATTGCTGTTCTTCATTTTCTCTTTTTGTAATTTGTGCAGTTACCAAACCTCCGCTTATACCTGTAATTAATGCAGCGACAGGGCGAATAACAGCAAAAGGCAAACCCATTAAAGAAAATGTTGCCAGTATTGAGTCAACACCGGTTTGAGGAGTGGAAATCATAAAAGACACAGTTCCTCCTTTTGAAGCCCCGTTTTTATAAAATGCCGTACCGGTGGGAATAACTCCACAGGAACACAGAGGTAAAGGGATTCCGAATATCGATGCCAATACGGACGAACGCATTGATTTACCGTTGAAATACTTTTCAATACGCTGTTTTGGGATAAAAGCATAAAGTAAACCTGCAAAAAAGAATCCCAATAAAAGGTAGGGAGCCATTTCTCCAAGAATATTTACTAAGTCGATTAAAAACGTGTAAATGAAATTTCTTACTTCCATATTTGCAAAGTAAATAAGAAAGTGTGTCTATGTTATTACACGATTTTGGAAAAGAATTATGAAATTTTTAGATCATAGCTCATCCAGAAATTTTCTTTTATTTCCTCCTATTTTTTTAAAATGAGACGGCGTTAGACCGGTAACTTTCTTAAACTGGTTGGAGAGATGCTGAACACTGCTGTAGCCAAGTTGATATGATATTTCATTAAGTGTTAGCTCATCATAGACAAGCAATTCTTTCACTTTTTCAATCTTTTGATTGATAATATATTTTTCAATGGTAATGCCTTCAACTGAAGAAAAAAGATTGCTTAAATAGGAATAGTCATATCCCAGTTTCCCGGCGATATAATCTGAACTGTTTAGCTTTTCAAAACCGGAATCTGAATGATGGATTTTTTCAATTATTAGTGTTTTAATATTGCCTATAATTTTGCTTTTTTTATCATCTATCAGTTCAAATCCGTTTTCTTCAAGTACTTTTTTTATCTGACCTGTTTTTTGAATGTCTAAAGCCGTTGAAGTAATTACTTTCCCAAGTTCTATATGCTCTATCTCAATATTCAACTTCGTCAACTCCTCTCCCACTACTTTAATACAGCGAGGACAAACCATATTTTTGATATATAAAACTGATTTCATTTGAAACAAAAATATAAAATCATTCTTTTTAAAATGCAATCTTTTTTTTGCGAACAGTGCGTAAAATTTAATTTACTATCGTTAGTTATATGTTTCTTAAGAAGTAATTTGAATTGAAAGCAATGAACTCCTGTAACTAATGTAAAATTAATTCGTATTTAAAGGTCTTAAAATTACTATTTTGTAAAAAAATGGGTATCTTATATGTGGAAATACTATTATTTCACTCAAACAAGCAAAAAACATTAAAAACATGGTTACTATTTCAATAGAAATTAACGGGAATGTCTTATCAGAAAATTTCAAGGTAGAATCAATAGAAGTTAAAAAGGAAATCAACAATGTTCCCTGGGCGAAAGTGGTTATCAATAACGAGATTCAGGAGCCTTTGTCTTTTGAACTTAATGATCAGGAATTATTAGTGCCGGGAAATGAAGTAGAAATTAAAGCAGGTTATAACCAAAGAAATGCAACAATTTTTAAGGGAATTATTATAAAGCATAGTGTTAATTTGTCGTCTGATGGTTTACCAAAATTAATACTGGAATGTTATGATAAAGCCATTAAGATGACTGTTGGCAGAAAAAGTAAAGTTTTTACGGAAATGAATGACAGTGATGTAATTGGTGAAATTGTAAATCAGTATGACCTCAGTTTAAATCTGCAATTAACATCAACGTTTGCATTACATAATAAACTTGTACAGTATAATTGTACCGATTGGGATTTTGTTCTTGCAAGAGCAGATACCAACGGAATGCTCTGTATACCAAATGATGGAGATTTTATTGTTCAAAATCCTCAATTAGAGGAACGACCTGTTGTCAAACTGGTTTACGGAAGTAATATTCTTAATTTTGATGCGGAAATAGATGCCAGACATCAGATTTCAAAAGTCATATCCAAATCCTGGAATTATTCTAACCAGGAAATAGAAACCAGGGAAGGACATGATCCATATGTTTCTCTTAACAGCAAACTAAAAAGTTCTGAATTAGCTGATGTCATCGGTCTTGAAAGCTATGTACTTGAACATGGCGGAAAATTAAACACCGAAGAACTTCAGGCGTGGAGCGATTCCTTAATATTAAAAAGACAATTAGCTAAAGCGCGTGGGACGATAAGAATTACCGGAGCCCGTAATATAAATCCGGGAAATATAGTTTTGGTTAAAGGACTTGGAAGCTTTTTCAGTGGTAATGCATTTGTAAGCGGCGTGCATCATTTTATTGCAGATGGTGACTGGCAAATGGATATTAAGATTGGAGCAGATCCTCAGTGGTTTACTGAAAAAAAAGAAATTTCAGAAAGGCCGGCAAGCGGACTGGTAGCAGCTTTTCGGGGATTACAGGTTGGAATTGTCGATAAAATTGAAGCCGATCCTGATGGAGAGGAAAGAGTATGCATTCAACTACCGGTAATTGAAAATTCAGATGACGGTATATGGGCCAGAGTAGCAACGCTTGATGCAGGAAACGACAGAGGTGTATTTTTTCGTCCGGAAATTGGGGACGAAGTTATTGTCGGTTTTGTTAATGATGATCCCAGAGATCCGGTAATCCTTGGAATGATGAACAGCAGTGCTAAACCTGCTCCACTTGTTGCCCAAAACGATAATCCCCAAAAAGGTTTTGTTACACGCAGTAAACTGAAACTGATTTTTGACGATGAAGAAAAGAAAGTCCTGATAGAAACACCTGCCGGAAAAAAGGTTGTTTTAAGTGAAGATCAGGATGATATTACCTTGTCAGATGAGCATCAGAATAAATTTGTAATGGATAAAAACGGAATTTTGATAGAAAGCCAGAAAAATATAACCATTTCGGCAAACCACGATATTTTTATAGAAGGTGCAAATACTGAAATGAATGCACAATTATCGGCAAAGATTTCAGGGAGTTCAGAAGCTAAATTGGAAACAGGGGGAATGGCTTCAGTTATTGGTTCCTTGGTAAAAATTAATTAGTTTTTATTATGTCATTAGCAGCAAGAGTAAATGATATGCATACTTGTCCAATTGTAGAAGGATTGGGCATACCACATGTTGGAGGAATAATACTTCCTCCGGGATGTCCGACCGTATTAATTGGTGGAATGCCTGCCGCAGTACTTGGAGATAATTGTATATGCAATGGTGCTTCAGATACAATTGTACAAGGCTCAGGAACAGTGCTTATTGGAGGAAGACCGGCAGCAAGAGTTGGCGATTTAACGGAACATGGTGGGATCATTGTTCAGGGTTGTCCTACGGTGATGATTGGAGGTTAGTGGTCGAATTACAGTTTTTGTAAAAAGTCAGAAAAACATGGATTGATTTATAGACCATTGATGTCAAAAAAAGGTTTTGTATTGAAATTGATTTATGAATTGATAATTACTGAATTATTTTTGATTAAGATAAATCAAACAAATAACTGAAAGCAACAATAAAATGCCAAAAACTGCGGTTACAATGGTTTCACCCTTTTCAAAATAATATCCGGCGGCATTCAAAACTGAATAAACAACCATTGCATGGGCGGCAATTAAAATAATTGACTTTCTTCGTTTAATGTAATTAACTCCACCGGCAATACACAAAAATGCCATAATCACTTCAGAGACCAAATGAAATATCATTTCTTTTAATCCTTCCGATACAAAGTCATTCATTAACAAAAATACCCACATTGCCAGCACTGTACTGCCAAGAAAAATGGAATACCACGCAATTTTATTTATTGTTCTTTCTTTCATTTTTTGGTCAGTTTTTTATCTTCTGATTTGAATCCAGCAAATAAAGATATTTACGAATTCCATCTGTAATTGCCCATGAATCATACTCATAATTGTGGCCCGTGGTTACAATCACAACATCAATATTTGGAATTATAAATATAAACTGACTCCCCCACCCGTTTGCCCAAATTACAGGATAGTTTTTTCCATTTGATTCAAGATTTAAATTCCACCACTGATAACTGTAATTATCACCGGGAATATGACTTTTTGTTTTTTCCGATGTAGATTCCAAAATCCATTCTTTTGAAATAATTTGTTGATGATTAAATTTTCCATCATTTAAAACCATGTTTCCAATTTTTATCATATCTCCTGGCTGTAAACTCAAAGAACCTGACATTAAGGGGAAATCGTTGTTATCATCTCCATCCCATGAATAGTTCAATATATTTAAAGGTTCAAAAAGATATATATTGGCAAACTCATCAGGATTTATTCCTGTCTTTCTTTTTAAAACTTCTCCAAGAATTTCTGTATTACCTCCATCGTATTGAAATTGAGTTCCGGGTCTGGTAATTATTTCACGGTTCAGTGCAAATTGAAACCGATTGCCGGTTTGACTCATTTTTTCTTCCTGAACATCAAACCCGGATGTCATCGTTAAAAGGTGAGAAATCGTAATTTCCCGGTAATTCTCATTTTTAAGGTGAGGGATTTCATCAAAAATCTCATAAATCTTTTGTTCGACATGATCCATAAAACCTTTGTCCAGTGCTATTCCAATCAAAAGTGAGGTAATACTTTTTGTGCATGATTCAATCTGATGGAGTTCATTTTGCATATATCCGTAAAAATACTCCTCACCAATGAGTTGATTATTTTTCAAAATCAGAAACGAATTTATTCTACCATAATCACCCCTGATAATTTCGGGCAAAAGTTTCAAAAGGAAAGCAGAATCATTTTTTGAATTGGGAATTGAAGGAATCAAACCATCTTCCAAATCCTTAGGTTTTGAATAAGAGTATTGGTAATTGGGTTGGTCGCAATCGGGTTTTGCATGAATAAGATAATTCTTAATCCATTCATTTTTTACCAGTCGAACAGAATCAAATGGTTCACCAGGGCAGGCAAATCCTCCTTCAATTCTGTTCTTGTTAGCTAAAACTCCGGAATATGTACAATTCCAGTCTGGAACATAAAACGTAATTCTGTTTTGTGAAATAATAAGACTTTCGATTTCGAACTTTGATTGATAAAAATTATTCTCAGCCCAGAATCCTTTTGCATTAACAGTGTCTTCTGAATTGTCGATTTGAACATAAAACTTTTTATCCGGATTCTCAGGATGTGGCCCTTCCCAAAATCCTGTTAAAGAATTATCATGCTTAATAAATGAACAAGCTGTGAATAGAATTAATGATAAAGCTATAGCTGATTTTAACATATTTTTTACTTCAAGTTAGCGTATAAATAATAATGAAGAACATATATTCGATAAACGGTATATAAAACGGCCTGAACGACAAAAAGCAAATTATGTATTTCTTATTGTTATCTTAGTTTGATATTTATAAAATATCTAATCAACTGTTTTAACGATGGAAGAAAATCCTTTTCATGATCCTAAAGAACACAAAGAACTTCCGATATTTAAAAAAGCCGAAGAAATTTTTGAGGTGGTTAAACAAATTTCTGATTTGATTCCAGAAGATAGTTCCAACCGCAACCTGCTGTTTGTTAAAGGCGAAATGCTGGGCAATGCCTCAACCATACTTGCTAAAATTGCAGGTGCCGAAGGAGGCGATTTATACGATTTGAGAATGGAAAATGCCGCTATTATCAGAAAGGCTGCACGCGATTTAATGGTGACAAAACACTCTTTAAAAATGTTCGGTTTTAAAGAAGTTGAATATTTTGAAATGGTACGCGATCTGATTGAGGAATTTCGTTTACTTTTTATCGACTGGGTTGCCGGTTTTGATAAATGGAACTATATAATCGACCGATGGGGATTATTTAATCCACCGGGTGTTGGGCCACATGACAAAGACCCCGATGACGACATTCCTTTCAATCCTGAGGATTTCGAATAATTGGTGTATAATTGCAAACTTTTATTTGAAAGCTGATGAATCGAAAAAAATATCTGCCGGCCGAATGGGAAAAACAATCGTTTTTGCAGCTTACCTTTCCACATGCCAATAGCGACTGGAAAGAAATGTTGGATGAAGTTTCAGCATGTTTTGTTGAGATTATACAATCTGCTTCTGAGTTTCAGGATGTACTGGTGGTTTGCGATGATATTCAAAGAGTGAGTTCTTTTTTTAAATCACGTAAAAATATATTTTTTGTTCAGGAAGAATCTAATGATACCTGGGCACGTGATCATGGCGGAATTACGGTGATAGAAAATGGGATTCCGGTTGTTTATGATTATGTTTTTAATGGCTGGGGGAAAAAGTTTGAAGCCGGATTGGATAACAAAATAACAAAAAAACTTTTTGAGAAAGGTGTTTTTAAAAACTGTAGAATAAAATCATTCGATTTTGTGTTGGAAGGTGGATCAATCGAAAGTGATGGTAAGGGAACAATTCTTACAAGTTCTAAATGTCTGCTTTCAAAAAACAGAAATGAACCTCTTTCAAAAACAGAAATTGAACTTGTTTTAAAAGAAAACTTTGGAGCCAATCAAATTCTGTGGCTTAATCATGGTTTTCTAACTGGCGATGATACCGATTCCCATATTGATACCCTTGCAAGATTTTGCAATGAAAAAACTATTGTTTATACCGGATGCAATAGTCCTGAAGATGAGCATTTTGAAGAGCTTCAGAAAATGAAAAAGGAGTTGGGAAAATTTAAAAATTACAAAGGAGACCAATACAAGCTGGTAGAATTACCCTTGCCGGATGCCTGTTTTGACAAAGACGGCAACCGTCTTCCTGCTACTTATGCTAACTTTACAATTGTAAACAATGCTGTACTGGTACCTGTTTACGGGGTTTCTCAGGATTTGAATGCTTTAACAATTTTACAAAGTTGTTTCCCCGATAGAAAAATAATTGCAGTAAATTGCAGGGTGCTGATTGAACAGCATGGTTCGTTACATTGTGTTACCATGCAATATCCCGAGGCGGTAAAACTGAACAAAGAAATTTTAAGTTAAAATGAAGAATTTAAAAGTTGGATTAATACAAATGTCGTGTACTTCCAATGTACAAAGCAACATACAAAAAACTAAAGGTGAAATCGAAATTTGTGCTTCTAATGGAGCAAATTTTGTTGTACTTCAGGAGCTGCATAACAGTCTTTACTTTTGTCAAACGGAAGACACAGATATATTTGACCTTGCTGAATCCATTCCCGGCCCCTCAACTGAAATCTACTCTAAAATTGCAAAAGAAAACAACCTGGTATTGGTAACTTCTCTTTTCGAAAAACGAGCTCCGGGTTTATACCACAACACTGCCGTAGTTTTTGAGAAAGATGGCTCGATTGCAGGAAAATACCGTAAAATGCATATTCCGGATGATCCGGCTTATTACGAAAAATTCTATTTTACTCCGGGAGATCTCGGATTTGAACCTATCCAAACTTCAGTTGGTAAACTCGGTGTTTTGGTTTGCTGGGATCAATGGTATCCCGAAGCAGCCCGTTTAATGGCTTTGGGCGGAGCAGAAATATTAATATATCCTACCGCTATTGGCTGGGAAAGCTCTGACGATGTTGATGAAAAAGAACGTCAGCTGGAAGCCTGGATGATTTCGCAAAGAGGGCATGCCGTGGCTAATGGATTGCCGATTATCAGCGTTAATCGTACAGGATTTGAATCCGATCCCTCCGGTGCAACCAATGGTATTACTTTCTGGGGAAATTCATTTGTTGCCGGCCCACAGGGTGAGATTATAAAGCTTTTACCTGCGAATAAAGAAAAAAGCGAAGTGGTTTCAATAAATCTAAAACGATCGGAAGACGTAAGAAGAATCTGGCCCTTTTTACGCGACAGAAGGATTGATGCCTATGATGAAATTCTTAAACGTTTCAGAGATTAGCTTTTAGGCAAAATTCAACCATGAACTGTTTTCCCTGTAATCCTCTATAACTTCACTTTTATTTTGAAATGAAAATCCTGCCAGCAATTTGCTGATATCGCGCTGAAGCATTGAAATACTGTTGTCGATTAAATCTTTTCTAAATCCTTTGTTTGCAGTTTCCAATACCTGGTTCATCGAAATAATTCGTCCTACAATTTGTCCCAATTCAACCAGCTTTCTTTGTGGCATCTGAAAATTGAGATTAAAACTTGTGATTTCCTTTAGATAATCTGATGCTTTTTCTGTCAGATCATAATTCTTTAAAAAACGATACAGGTTGTTTTCTTTGGCACGTTTCATAAGCTTGATTATGCCCTCAGAAATTTGAGCATACAAAATATCATTCGAACCTTCAAAAATCTGGAAAGGCCTGCTGTCGGCTGTCCCTCGTCCTCCAATATGATTAATCCTGTATGCTTTTGCTCCCACCAGTTGTACCAGCGATTGCGCCGCTTCCTGCATTAAATCAGTTACAACACTTTTTACTGCATTGGCTTCAATTCCGTACGGTACCAAATCCACTTCTATGCCGGCCTTTTCGCTGCTATTAATACACATCGCAGAACAAACCGTATAGGATGCCTGAAGTTTTGATAAACGCTGTTGTACCTGGTCGTAAGAAAACAGGCTTTTGCCACCAACCAGTCTTTGTTTACAATGCGAAATTGCCTCGTCGAGCATTCGTTGAATAAAACCCATTCCCATTCCTGGAAATTGCATTCGGCTGCGGTGCAATAAATCCAGCATCATTTTAACTCCTGTTGAATGAGGTTTCAGTTTATGAGTCGTTGGTATTTTAACATCAATATTATTTCTTCCGTAAGGAATCATGTACAATCCGAGATTCTCATAAAACTCTTCAACATCTATTTGTTGTTCGGGCTGATTTACATCGCAAATAAAAAAGTCGATATCACGCTGTAAGTTTCCCGCACCAGTCTGTTGGCGAGCAGTTAATAACCAGAACTCTGCCCAGCCTGTTAATCCGGCCCAGTGTTTTTTCCCTTTTAAATGTGCATAATCTTCGTTTTCGGTATAAGAGGTTTGCATATTTAATGCGTCACTTCCATAATCGGGCTCTGTAATCATTAAACCGCCCATGGTTTTTTCTTCAAGAAAACGTTTAAAAACAGTTTGTTTTGCTTCTTCTAAACCATACTTTCCAACTGGTTGTAAAAATAAAGCCGAATTAATTCCAAACGTTAGCGAAAGCGCCAGGGACTCATACGAGGCAGCAGCTAATAAACCAATGTTTTCCTTCATTATTCCGCCACGTCCGCCGTATTCTTTTGGAATACCTACTGATAGTGGATTTACAGACATAATTTCGCGAAGTGCAAAAGGCGGTAAGCCCCTTTTTAAACTGAATTGATTGATATCTGCTCTTTCATGAAAAACAAGTTTCATTTTTGCTTTTAACTTTTCAATAAAAGCCTCGAAAGAGCTTGTTTGAGAAGAATCGTTTTTTACTTCTTTTAAAATCTCAGGTTCTGAATAATTCATAAATACTTTTTTCTAATAAACGGTTTTTGGCAAATATTAAGCTACAACACATTCAAAGCAATTATGTTTTTAATATAAATTGAGAAAAGTATAAACTATTCATTAATATGATTTTGCATCGCGATTAAAACCTTATTTAGAAAAAATAGCTTGTTAAATTCTGTTGTTATTTGACGTTTTATTTCAAGTTTCATTTTGGATTTCAAATTCATTCCTTCTAATTTATAAACCAGAATTACTATATTCCCGAAAAAAATAAAATGAAGATAATTTCGTGGAATGTAAATGGTATAAGGGCAGTTGCCAAGAAGAATTTTTTTGCTGATTTAAAAAATATGAATCCTGATATTTTGTGTCTTCAGGAAACCAAAGCACAGGATGACCAGGTTGCTGAGACATTGGAATCGGTAAAAGATTACCATATTTATTCAAATTCTGCAATAAAAAAGGGATATTCGGGCACAGCCATTTTAAGCAAAACAAAACCCATTGGTGTAACAAAGGATATGGGAATTGAGATTCACGATACAGAAGGCCGTATTTTGTGTCTGGAGTATGAAAAGTTTTTTCTGATTACCGTATATGTTCCTAATTCGGGAAGTGCACTAAAACGTCTGGATTACAGACAAGATTGGGATTTGGCATTTCTTAAATACCTGAAAAACCTTGAAAAAACAAAGCCTGTTGTAGTTTGCGGCGATTTTAATGTGGCTCATAAAGCTATCGATTTAACGCATCCAAAACCTAATTATAACAAATCGGCAGGTTATATGCAGGAAGAAATAGATGGAATGGATCGTTTTGTAGAAAACGGACTGGTAGATACTTTCCGGCATTTTTATCCCGATAAAACAGAAATTTATTCGTGGTGGAGTTACCGTGCGGGAGCCAGGGCCAAAAATGTGGGCTGGAGAATCGATTATTTTTTGGTGAGCAAATCCTTTATGTCATCAGTAAAAGATGCATTTATAATGAACGAGATCATGGGGTCGGATCATTGCCCGGTTGGAATACAACTAACGGAATAAAAAAAATAAACCGCTCTGCTTAATAAAAGCGTAGCGGTTGAAATATGTAAAATTGGGTATTTATTAACCCGCTATCGAGGTTCTTACCTGCTTTAGAATCGCACGTTTGGTTTTTACTCCAACAATACGCCCCACTTCTACTCCATTTTTAAATATAACCATAGTGGGAATATTACGAACCTTAAATTTTTTTGCCAAATCCTGATTATGATCTACGTTGACTTTACCAATTACTATGTCAGTTTCATTTTCAGCAATTTCATTTAATGTAGGAGCAATTATTTTACACGGATTACACCACGGAGCCCAAAAATCCACCAGCAATACATCCTTTTTTAAGGCCAGTTTCATATTCTTTTTGGTAATGGTAACTATTTTCTTGCTGTTTTTTACCGGTTCCGCATTTTTCATTCTGTAGTAATTTACAGTTATTAAAACCAGTAAAACCACTACTATTGCTGCAATAACTATTAAGGTTGTCGACATATCATTCAATTTTATAAGCTGCAAATTTAAAATCCACTTTGAAATGTCTGAATTTTTCATTCAGATATATGTAAATATTTAGATATTTTTAATAATGTAGTAATGTAGGATTATTTCAGGATTCGTATTGTTCCAATCATCACACATGCGATTATACCATAATCTTCCTGATTTTTCTATATTTTTGGGCGTTTAACTTTCAATTAAACATTAATGAAACTTACTGAAGAACATAAGAAATTGATTGAAAAAGAGTTCGTTTTTACTGCATCAAGAAGCAGTGGCCCGGGTGGTCAAAATGTAAACAAAGTAAATACAAGAATTGAGTTGAGTTTTAATGTTGAGGACTCAAAATACTTTTCAGATATTGAAAAAAACAGGATGCTAATAAAACTGAAAAACAAAATCAATAGTGAAGGAACTTTGTTACTTACGGCACAAAATGCACGTTCCCAGCTGGAAAACAAAAGGATTGTTATTGAAAAGTTTTATGAATTGATTGAAAGAGCTTTATCAGTAAATAGAAAAAGGATTAAAACATTGCCTACAAAGGCTTCCAGACTTAAAAGACTTGAATCCAAAAAAATCCAGGCATTAAAAAAACAATCCCGAAAACCACCTCAACTATAAAACCGTTCAATTTTCCGATTCGCGATAAAATTGTTTCTTTGCACTCAAAATAGAGCAAAACATTTGATGATTCAGTTTCTTAGAAATATTCGTGACCGGTTTATTCGTTTGATAGATTGGTTTTATTTCCCTTTTTTACATTTTTTACCACGCGAGATTTACCGTTATGCTGTAACCGGTGGATTAAATACGCTGTTTGATTTGTTGCTTTATTTCCTGATATATCGTTTTGTCCTTGACAAACAAATTGTAGACCTTGGTTTTGTTGCAATCAGTCCGCACATTGCAGCCTTTTTAATCGTATTTCCGATTACCTTCCTTTCTGGATTTTTGTTGGCAAAATATGTAACATTTAATGCTTCTGAACTAAGAGGAAGAATTCAGCTTTTCAGGTACGGACTTACAGTTTCGGGTGCTATATTTTTAAACTATTTCTTTCTAAAACTATTTGTTGAATATTTTGGTTGGTATGCAACATTTTCAAAGGGAATTACAACGGTTATTGTTGTTATATACAGCTATATTGCACAACGCTATTTTTCCTTTAAAACTGCAGGACTGGAAATTTCGGGTAAATCTGCCGAATAGCTTAAACAGTCTCTTAATATTTCAATTATAAAAGTTAAAGAAAAGAATTGCTGTAATCAATTTTGGTTATCTTTATACTTTTAGAGAAATGAACGAACTCCGGCAAAAATATTACCCTACAATCTTACAGGCAATTCATCTGTTAATACTGTATATTTTTATTCAATCAGTTGTTGACTTTCCCCTTGCATTAATTGATTATTATAAGGACACTGAATACCTGTATCATCCGATAAAAAAAATAGTATTGGGAGTTGGTTCCACCTTGTTTATTTTAATCTACGGTTACAGAAAATCAAAAGCGCCGCTTTTTAATGTTTTCCCGATAAAACTGTTTAATCCTTTAATTATTATACCTGTAATAACTTTTCTTTGGTCGGCACATAATTTACTTGAAATTCCAAATGCCTTGCTCGATAAATATATCCCCGCACCACCCTGGTTTTGGGAAATGTTTAACCGTATTTTTGAAGGAGATTATGGCTGGTGGGGTGCTTTTATGAAAGTTGCGGTGGTAGCACCAATTGTTGAAGAATTAATTTTCAGAGGGTTGATATTACAGGGATTCAGAAGAAATTACAATGCGTTTATTTCTGTTGTAATGTCAGCACTTTTATTTGCTTTATTTCATCTAAATCCATGGCAATTTCCGGCGACATTTGTATTGGGCCTTTTACTTGGATGGATTATGTTGAGGACTAATAATATAATTCTTGCAATTTTGGGACATTCCATAAATAATTTCCTTGTATTATTGTCGATTACCTTTTGGCAGGAAATCAGGTCGCATGCTTTTTATTTAATGGAAAAAGAAAATATTTATTACACAAGTGCTTTAATTGCTTCATTATCATTAATTCTAATCTTTTTATTTAGCATAAAATGGTTTAAAAAGAAAAATCATAGTTGATATGGTCATGGATTATATTCTTATTGGGTTAGGCGTTATTTTTACCGTTGTTGGTATTCTTGGTTGTTTATTACCATTTATTCCAGGCCCGCCGTTAAATTATATCGGTTTACTTTTACTGCATTTTACTTCTAAATATCAGTTCGAAAATAAATTTATAATCATCTGGGCGCTAATTACAGCCGTTGTTTATGGTATAGATATGGTTATTCCTGTCTGGGGAACTAAAAAATTTGGTGGCAGCAAACGCGGCGTTTGGGGAAGTATGATTGGCCTGGTTGCAGGATTCTTCTTTTTTCCTCCATTTGGAATTATCATTGGGCCTTTTGCCGGAGCCGTCATTGGAGAGTTAAGTTCAGGTAAAAATTCTTCTGAGGCCTTTAAATCAGGTTTTGGATCTTTTATTGGTTTTCTTACCGGAACTATATTAAAACTTATCGTTTCAGGCATGATGACCTGGTATTTCTTTAAGGAATTGTTAATCAACTGACAGAATCTTTTTAGTGGATCCTAAAATGATTTGAAATAAAATACGTTTATAATCAAAAATTCGTAAAACTTAAGATTTTGGCAAGCAGAGTTGTTGAATGGGATTTAAATGAAAAATCCAAACCATCAAAAAAAACCAAAAGAAAACCTGTAAAAAGGAAGAAAAAGAGTTCTAAAAAGAAAAAGAACAATTTCAATTTTTGGCAATTTTCATTAAAGGCAGCTGCCATATTGTTTTTAATGGCCTGTTTGTTTTTTATTCTTGTTTTTATAGGGGCATTGGGGCCTGTTCCGTCAAAAGAACAGTTAAAGGCAATAAAAAATCCTGTAGCTTCCGAAGTACTTTCAGGTGATGGAAGGGTTTTGGGACGTTATTACATTGAAAACAGAAGCTATGCCAAGTTTGATGAGATTTCACCAAATGTAATCAATGCATTAATTGCTACCGAGGATGCGCGTTTTTACGAACATCGCGGAATAGATGAAATTGCCTTACTTCGGGTATTTGTTAAATCAATTTTGTTATTCGACAGGAGTTCCGGAGGTGGAAGTACTTTAAGTCAGCAATTGGCAAAAAATCTTTATCCAAGAGTAAAACTTGGTCCGCTTTCAATGCCGGTAAATAAACTTCGTGAATCGATTATAGCATATCGAATGGAACGCGTTTATGACAAAAATGATATCTTGACTTTGTATCTGAATACAGTTCCTTTCTCGGAAAATATATTTGGAATTGATGTTGCGGCTGAACGTTTCTTTTCAAAATCACCTGCCCGGCTCGATGTGCATGAAGCTGCAGTGCTTGTGGGGCTTTTAAAGGCAAATAATTATTACAATCCCCACAGAAATCCGGAAAGAGCGAGAGACAGAAGAAATACTGTAATCGAATTAATGAAAAAAAACGGTTATATAACAGCTGAACAGGCAGCTGTTTACAAAGAAAAACCTTTGGTTCTAAAATACAGTCCGATTACTTATAACATAGGCCCTGCACCATATTTTGTTGAAAAAATAAAACCACGATTGTTGGAATGGTGTTCTGAAAATCAAAAACCAAACGGCGAGAATTATAACCTTTACACCGATGGTTTAATAATTACAACCACACTTGAATATAATCTTCAGTATTATGCCCAGCAAAGTGTTAAGGATAAAATGAAAAGTCTGCAAAAGGTTTTTGACACACACTGGAAAAACCGGGATATTTTTAAAGAAAATCCCGATATTGTAAAAAGCGCTTTAAATAAAAGCGATATAAAAGGTAAAAATCTGGATGAAAAAATACGCACTTCATTGTTTACATGGGACGGTGTGCGTGACACAATTATTTCAAGACAGGATTCTATTAAACATTATCTTAAGTTTCTCAATGCCGGATTTATTGCCATAGAACCACACACCGGTGCATTAAAAGCATGGGTAGGTGGAATAGACTTTCGGTTTTATAAATTCGACCATGTAACCGCTCCGCGTCAAACGGGATCAGTTTACAAACCCTTAGTATACCTCTCAGCTTTGGAAAATGGGATTGCACCAGACAAATATTATCCGAATGTTCATAAAACTTATACCGAATATAATGACTGGGCACCCAGAAATTCGCATGATGAATATGGTGGATATTACACAATGAAGGGATCTTTGTCAAAATCACTAAACACAGTTTCTGTTGAAGTAATTCTGGATGCCGGTGTAAAAAATACAATCAATTTATCCGAAGACTTTGGAATTTCATCAAATCTTCCCGAATACCCTTCTTTAGCTTTGGGAGTTGCTTCTGTTTCTTTACAGGAAATGATTGAAGCTTATGCAGGAATTGTAAATGATGGCAGACCGGTTAAAACAAATTACCTGGTTCAAATTTCTGACAGAGAAGGAAATATTCTGGAAAAGTTTGATTCAGAAGTTTCTATGGATTATGTTGCCTCACCGGAAAACTGCAGGGCAGTAATAAAAATGATGGAAGAAGTGGTTCAAACCGGAACCGGGAAAGGTATCAGGACACGATATGGGATTGAATCTGAATTTGCAGGAAAAACAGGAACGACACAAGATAATTCAGATGGTTGGTTTGTGGGTATCTCTCCAAGTTTAGTAACAGGTTGCTGGGTTGGTGCTGATGATCCACGCATTCATTTCAGGACTACAACTTATGGGCAGGGTGCATATATGGCACTACCTGTTGTCGGAAGTTTCTTTTACAGGGTAAAAAGAGACGCCAAAGTTTCTCACTATCTTGATGGAAGTTTCTCCTCCCCTTCCCCTGAAATGTATGCCATGCTTAACGTTCCTGACTTTGCGGAAGTAATGGATATTAAGGAGAAGGAGTTTGATATGGCTTCAATTTTCAAAAGAAAAACGCCGGAGCAAAAACTTGAAGAAGTTGACCAAAAAACTGTTGCACAGAAAAAAGAGAAAAAAGAAAGACCACTTTGGACCAAAATCAAAGGGATTTTCAAAAAGAAAAAATAAGCCTGATTTTCAACCAGATAACGCAAAGTAAAATTTAGTCCTTACAATTCGGTTATTCCTCAACCTTAAAAACATTATAATTTTTGTCGACTATAATGTCTGCATTTGGTTTTAAAGCCAACATACTTTGGTGTTCCATTTCTAAAACCTGAAAACGGAATTCGTCGTTTACTTCTTTTCCCCGGCTACCTCTTTTTGTTTTTGTTTCGTGGTAGGTTAAATCAATATAAACTCTAAGGTCGACATCTTTGATTTTAATGGCGTATAATCCGTCAACCACCAGGATATCTATGTCAGAGAAATTAGTAATCAACTTATCAATCTGTTTAGAAACAATATCCACACAAGGCATTAAAGCTTCCCTGCCTTCTTTAAATTCCTTGATATTCCGGTTTAATAATTTCCAGTCGTATTCTTTGTAACCAACTTTTTTAACCCCATTCTTTTTTCGCCATTCAGTTCTTTCATTAGGAGTAACTTTATAATAGTTATCTGTATGAAGGATTTTAACACGCATTCCTTCTTTTTTTAGCAATAAGGCCAGCGAATGCGACAATTCTGACTTTCCTGCACCGGACTCGCCGGAAATGGCAACGATAAACCTGTAGTTACTCTTTTTTTTGCTTCTTGCATCTAAAAGATAATCATAGATAGATTTTGCAGCTTCTTTGTGCAAATCGCTTATTAATAGTACATCCCCTAACATTCAGAACAACATTAATTAGTAAAATAAAATCTGCAAATTATTAGTCGGCAAAAATATTTTTTTATTCATAAAAACAATGCCAATCTCCTTAGAAATTTTGGATTTTGCTTCAATTTTTATTTGTGTTTGCAAAACTTCAATTTCATAAATAATTTCTTTAAACGAAAAACTAAATTTTAGAGCGTTCCATTCTTTGGGAAGAGAAGGATGGATATGAAGAATTTCTTTTTTTAAGTTGATTCCAGCAAAAGATGTAATGGCCATTAAAACTGTTCCTCCCATTACTCCTGCATGAATTCCTTCAGCTGTAGTACCTCCCTGTATATCATTAAAATCACTTTGAAGGGCTTCGAAATATAATTTATTGCCTTCCTCTTTGTTTCCATACATATTTGCCAGATATGCGTGTACTACCCTGCTTAATGTTGAACCATGCGAAGTTCTGGCCAGGTAATAATTGTAATTTCTTTTTAAATAGTCTTCAGGTAATTCTTTTGAAGTTTTTGAGAGAATTTGAGTAACATCTTTTTCATCGATATTATAAAATGTCATTAAGGTATCTGCCTGTTTTGCCAGTTTAAAATCATCAGGCGATTTTCCTTCTGCTTTTAAAATCCGGTCGAGACGATAAATGTTTTTATATTTTTTTCGATACGCATCCCAGTCGAGTTCTTTCAAACCAAAGTATCCATCAAACTGCTCAATAATTCCATCTTCAGAAACAGGAATATTCATATTTTCTGCAATCTCTTTCCAGTTCTTCTTTTCGGTAGAATTTAAATTGATTTTTGAGGAAATTGTTTTGGCAGAATTATCTGGCAGCGCATTGAAAATTTCAGCAGATCTTATAAAAAGCCAGGCAACCATAATATTGGTATAGGCATTGTCTTTTAATCCGCCACCTTTGCTGTTTTCGTGTTGCTCATGAAATTCATCTGGTCCCATTACTTTCGAAATACTGTACTTTCCGCTTACATCATCTTTTTCTGATTTGCTAGCCCAAAAACGGCAAATATCAAAAAATAATTCAGCACCATATTCTTCCATAAACTTAACATCGCTAGTGGTTTGAAAATAGTACCAAACATTGTATGCAATGGCTATTGAAATATGTCGTTGTAAGGAGCTGTAGTCATCGCCCCATTTGCCCGATACCGGATTCAGGTGAATAATTTGTGTTTCTTCTCTTCCATCGCTGCCACTTTGCCACGGAAACATTGCGCCCTTGTAATTGTGTTGTTTTGCATATTCACGGGCTTTATCCAAGCGTTTGTAGCGGTATTTTAAAATTGATTTTGCTACTTCCGGGAAAAATAAATTATATACCGGCATAATATACAGCTCATCCCAGAAAATATGTCCGCGGTATGCTTCTCCGTGTAATCCACGGGCAGCAATTCCCGCATCAATACTTACATTGTTTGGCGATGCAGAAACCATTAAATGAAACAGATGAAGGCGAATTAGCATCTGAGATTTTGTATCGCCGGAAATTTTAATGTCTATTTTCTTCCAGATTTTTTCCCAGGCCTTTTTACTTTCCTCAAACAACGAGTCAAAGGATATTGCCTGATTTAAACTTGTAATACAACTTTCCAGCGGATTTGTAACATCATCGCTTTTCGACGTATAAACCGCGACAATTTTTTCAAGGGTAAATTCATCACCTTCTTTCAGGTTGATTTTAAATCCTGTACTTATTTTACCTTGTGATGATTGAGATTGAAGAATATTTTCTTGTTCCGATTTGTTTAGCCATAATTTGTGTTTTACGGCTTCAGCAATTTCTATATCAGATTGTGTTGTTTTTACTTTTAACCATCCCCCCGTTTCGTTGGATTCCTGCTTTAATGTTTTAAGATGGTTTTGATTTAAATCGCGGTAACGAGCAACTCCGTCGTTTATAATGTTACCATCCAGCTCAGACTTAACTTCTATTTTTTCAGAATAATTTAATGCCTGAATTTGATATTGAATAGCCAAAAAATGCGGATTCTGCATATCAGCTATTCGCCGGCTTGTAATTTTGGTTTCCCTTTTTTGGGCATCCCGAACAATCAATATTTTTGTAAGCAGACCGGTTGAAAATTCAAGTTTTCTGTTTATCGAAACTGTTTCCCAGGAATTTACATCAAACCATTCATCATCTGCGATTTTAAAATTTATGTAAAGCCAGTTTGGGATATTAACTAAATCTTCATTTTCAATGTCTTTATCTGCCACCTTCGACACCAACCTGTTATATAATCCTGCCAGATAAGTTCCGGGGTAATTTGTGTCAGAGGCTTTGCATTCCTCCATTGCTCCCCTTGTTCCGAGGTAACCATTTCCAACAGTTAAAAGCGATTCTCTTGATTTTTCTTTTTCCGGATCATAATCATTGTACTCGAGCATCCAGAGATTAAAATCGTCAGGTTTTTGTGACATAAAATATGGGTGTTTATTTATTAAAATCGATAAAAATTTTATTTAATCCTTCCAATCCACCTATTTCTTCCAAATCTTCAACCACAATATCTGCCCCGGCTTCTTGTAATTCTTTGGTGTTGTTTTCTCTTGCAATACCTATGGTTAATCCAAATTTTCCTTTTACTCCTGCTTGTACGCCAGAAACAGCATCTTCAACAACAATCGATTTTTTATAAGTTTTCTTTACAATATCACAGGCTGTAGTAAAAATATCCGGTTCGGGTTTGCCTTGTAAGCCCATTTCTGCTGAAACGACTCCATCAACCCTTGCATCAAAAACATCGAGCAAATTAACTCTCTCCAAAACAGGTTTGCAGTTTTTACTCGAAGATGCAACCCCAAGTTTAATTCCGGCTTCTTTTAATTCATTAATAAGTGATACAGTTGACGGGTATACTTCGGCACCTTCCTTTTCTAAAACAAGGTTAAAAGCATTATTTTTTTGATTTCCAAGCCCACACACGGTTTCCATTTCCGGCCCATCAGAAGGATCTCCAAAAGGAATATTTATTCCTCTTGATTCTAAAAAGGAAGCAACTCCTTTATATCTTGGTTTTCCATCTACGTATGGGAGGTAGTCGCCTTCGTGGGTAAACTCAACAAATTTTTCGCCGTGTTCTTTTTCACGTTTCAATAAATATTCGTCAAACATTTTTTTCCATGCCGCAGCATGAGTAAGAGCTGTTTTGGTTATTACACCATCCATATCAAAAATTACGGCATCGAAAGATAGGTTATTGTTCATTTTTAAAGTTTTTATTTTTTATAACAAATTTCAGTTATATCTGTTTATAATATTTAACAACACAGCCAATAAGTTTGAAGAATACTAAATAAAAGCTAAATTTCCTAAATAATCGAACAATCAATTTTTATCCGGGCCGCAAATTAAATATTACTAATGAAACGAATTTTTATGATAGCAAATCGCTTGCCCATGCAAGTGGTTGATAATAATGGAGAAAAAGAATTAATACAATTAACGGATGGTTTTGATTCGGGCTTAAAAAAATTTTATCAATCATACGATATAAAATGGATTGGCAGAGCAGGTATCAATATCGATGAAATTAGCGAAAAGGAAAAACAAGAAATCGACCAGAAATACAGGTCTGACAACTGCATTCCGATTTATATGGATCAGCAGCTTCGGCACAATTATATCGAAGGATTTTGCGAGAACACTTTGTGGCCGATATTTAATTATTTTACTCAAATAACCCAATACAAGCCCAAATTTTGGAAGGCATACGAAACAGTTAACCAGATTTATGCAGATACCATTTTAAAATACATTGACAGCGATGATATTGTATGGATTCATGATTATCATTTAATGTTACTTCCAACATTAATCCGCGAAAAGCTTCCGGATATTTCAATAGGATATTTTCAACACATTCCGTTTCCTTCGTTTGAAGTGTTTAGGTTGTTGCCATGGAGAATTGAACTTTTAAAAGGAATACTTGATGCAGACCTTGTTGGATTTCATACCTACGATTACCAGAGACACTTTATGAGTTGTGTTAGAAGGTTGCTGGGACACGAATCCTTTTTTAATAGAATTCGATTAAATGAAAGGATTGTAAAAGTTGATGCTTTCCCAAAAGGAATTGATTATAAATATTTTTCAAAGGTTGAGAATGAGGATACCCATATTGATGAAGAAAACAGCTCAACTATCAAACAGGATTTGTCTGAATTCAAAACAAAAGGGAAGAATAGAAAAATAATTCTTTCAATCGACAGGTTGGATTATACAAAGGGAATACCGGAAAGAATAAAAAGCTATGAGTTATTCTTAAAGATGCACCCTGAATACAAGGAAAAAATTAGTCTGTTTTTATTTGTTCGTCCTTCTCGCGAATCCTTAATTGAATATCAGGATCTAAAAAATCAGTTAGATGGATTGGTAGGCAGAATTAACGGAAAATACGGGACGTTTGGCTGGATGCCAATTTGGTATTTTTATCGCTCAACAAGCAGATTTGAATCTATAGAGCTATATAAAAATGCAGACATAGCCTTAATAACGCCAACACGTGATGGTATGAATTTACCTTCGAAAGAATATATAGCCAGCAGGTCGGATAAAACAGGTGTATTAATATTAAGTGAAATGGCCGGTGCTGCAAAAGAACTGGGTGAATCGATAATTGTTAATCCAAACAACCGAACAGAAGTAGCTAATGCCATTTACCAGGCAATGAATATGCCCAAAAGCGAGCAGATTGAACGAAATACAATCATGCAAAAACGCCTGAAAATTTATAACGAAGAACGTTGGGCAAACGATTTTATTAATGGGCTTGAGGGAGTAAAAAAATTACAGGAGTCGAATTACACCAGAAAGATAACAAAACGTGTCATTTCCAGTTTGGCAAATAAATACCAGTCTTCCAAAAAAAGAATTATTTTCCTGGATTATGATGGAACTTTAACAGGCTTCCATAACGATCCGCAAATGGCTATGCCAGACAAAGAGCTATATTCTATCATGGATAAGCTTACTGCAAATAAGAAAAATACTGTTGTGGTAATTAGCGGTAGAGACAAAGAGACACTTTCGAAGTGGTTTGAGAAATACTACGATAATTTAGCCTTTATTGCAGAACATGGAGTTTGGAATAAAAATCCGGGAGATGAATGGAAAATGAACAGTCAGATCGATAAAGAATGGATTCATATTATCGAACCTGTTTTGCAAAATTTTGTAGACCGTACACCACGTTCTTTTATTGAATATAAAAACTATTCACTGGTATGGCATTACCGCCATTCCGATGATGAATTGGGACAACAACGTGCATGGGAATTAAAAGACGATTTGAAAAACTATATTGCCAATCTTAATCTTGAAATAATGGATGGCGATAAAGTGATTGAAATTAAGAATGCCGGAATAAATAAAGGAATAGGTGCGTTGGAAAAAATTGGTGAAAGTAAGTTTGACTTTATAATTGCCCTTGGAGACGACTGGACGGATGAATACACTTTTAATTCGTTACCTGATGATGCTATCACAATAAAAGTGGGGACAAAATCTACGGCAGCAAAATATTATTTAAAAGATGTTTCGGAAGTGAGACAGTTGTTAAA
>CAJXZG010000021.1 GCA_913063265.1 uncultured Prolixibacteraceae bacterium
ATATTGACGGTTTTGGTTTAATAGTTGATGATACAAAATACCTTGAGCCATTAAAGGAACATCTTGAAAAAGCCAATTGGAATTTTATTTATAGTGAAATTAATGTTGACACTTTAATCGCAAAGGGCGACCGGCAAACTCCATCCTCATTTTTTATAAAGTCCTGGAGAGACCGACATGAAAGTAATAAAATTACTTTTGATGGTTTATTGGATAGAAAAGGAAGAGCCCGTCAGGAATATTTCAACCTGTTTTATAATTTACAAGGTAAAAATGGAAATTCTGTTAAGCCAGTAATTAAAATTCTTAAACCTGCGGTACCTGTTTATGATAATTCAGTACTTATGTATAATGCACTGTATTATGAGGAAAACTATGGTTGGAGGAGTGGGGAAGACCTTGAGGATTTTGAATTTGAATGGTCTTTAATAAAATGTGATAAATTTGGAAATCATTTGGCCGTTAAAGATGTTGGTACAGGCCCATACATTGATTTATACATACCTAAGAATCACAAGTATTTTAAAATTTTACTCACTGCAATCAACAGAGATACCATAAACAACACAATTTCTACACTGAATACGCCTTTTTTGATAAAAGATGCAGAACTTTTTTGAATAGAGTATAATTTTAGTGTAGTACGATACTTTTAAACCTTAATTTTACCATTTCATTATTCGAATTTCTTCTTAAATTTCTTTGAGTTTTCATCACCTTTTTTCACCCGTTTTTTTAGATAATCATCTGTTCTAACGAACACGTTTCTCAAGGGGCAATACCATCCTTCGGTATATTTACTGCTTCAAAAATATTTCACAAATCACTTTTGGACATTTCGCACTAATTATGTTTATTAATGCGAAAATTATATCATCATTACCTCAATATATATACCTAACAATTAACATATTTATTATAATGCTATAAGTTATGTTGTTTAATTCGCTTGATTTCGCAATTTTCTTACCAATAGTATTTATTCTCTATTGGTTTGTGACAAGTAAGAACCTTAAACTTCAAAATCTTTTAATCGTAATTTCCAGTTATGTGTTTTACGGTTGGTGGGATTGGAGGTTTTTATCATTAATTTTATTTAGTACTCTAGTTGATTATTCGGTTGGTTTAAAATTAAAAACTGTTGAAAATATCGGAAACCGAAGGATATTACTTTGGATAAGTATTTTGGTTAATCTTGGTTTTCTGGGATTTTTTAAATATTACAATTTTTTTCTTGACAACTTTGTTTCTGCTTTTTCTTTTTTTGGAACTCAAATTAAACCCAATTCATTAAAAATTGTACTTCCTGTTGGGATAAGTTTTTACACATTTCAAACTTTAAGTTATACCATAGATGTTTATAAAAGGAAACTTAAACCAACCAGTGATTTTATTGCATTTGCTGCATTCGTATCATTTTTTCCCCAATTGGTTGCAGGTCCAATTGAAAGGGCCACTCATTTGTTACCGCAAATGTATAAAGAAAGAAATTTTGATTATACAAAAGCGGTTGATGGATTGCGACAAATACTATGGGGACTGTTTAAGAAGATTGTAATTGCAGACAATTGTGCAGAATTTGCAAACCTCATATTTAATAATTCTTTTGAATATTCAGGAAGTACTTTATTGTTAGGAGCAGTATTTTTTGCTTTTCAGATATACGGTGATTTTTCTGGTTACTCTGATATAGCGATTGGAACTTCAAGGCTTTTTGGTTTTGACTTAATGCAAAATTTCAATTTCCCTTATTTCTCAAGAGATATTGCTGAATTCTGGCGGCGCTGGCATATTTCTCTTTCTACGTGGTTTAGAGATTACCTTTATATTCCGCTGGGAGGTAGTAAAGTTGGTACCGTGGCTAAAATTCGAAATACTTTTATAATTTTTATTGTTAGTGGTTTTTGGCATGGGGCAAACTGGACATTTATTGTTTGGGGGACATTAAATGCGATATATTTTTTACCGCTTTTATTGTCAAATCGAAATCGTAGTAATATGGAAATTGTAGCTTCAGGAAAAAAAATGCCATCACTGAAAGAATTATTTTCCATAATTATGACTTTTGGTTTGACGGTTTTAACATGGGTGTTTTTTAGGGCAAACAACATTGAACATGCTTTTGGATACCTTTCAGAAATTTTTTCCCTTTCCCTTTTTACATTACCTGATTTTGAAGGGATGAGAATGGCCATTACAACAATTGGACTTGTGATAATTTTTGTAATGATAGAATGGTTTGGAAGAGAAAATCAATATGCAATTGCTAATTTCGGTTTTAAATGGAATCCCGTTTTTAGATATGCAATGTATTATTCAATCGTGGTGGCGATTTTGTGGTTTGGGGGTAACGAACAACAATTTATTTATTTTCAGTTTTAATCATCATGAAAAAATTTGTAAGAAAATTATTGTTAATAACAATGGTATTTATAGGAATAGTATTTATTCTTAGTATTCTTTGGTTTCAACATTATACTTTACCCTTACCCAATTTATCAAATAGCATTTCTCTGAACGCCAAGGTCGAATTTTTAAAAACAAGAGGTGGAAATAATAATGCTAATGTAATGTCCATTGGGTCTTCCTATAGTTTAAATAATATAAATTCAAATGCTATTTGTAAAAATTATGGAGTAGATCAATATTTAAATATGTCATCCTGGGGACTCAATATTGAAGAGGTTTATTATTTATTCAAGATTTATTCCAAAATATACAAACCAGGGCTTGTTATAATCTCAAGTAATTACGGGGACTTTTGCACTTCCAGAAAAAAAATAAAGTACAAAAAGATTTCCGAATTTCTGAAATCGGAGGATTATCTATATTGCTATGTAAACGAATGGAATTTTAAACAATCAATTCTTGACTCCAGAGAATTTGGATTGTATAAAAATGATAAAACTAATTATCAATCACTAATGTTTGATAATAACGGCGGAGTTAACTATCCCGCTAAAAATTTCAAAATAAATTCAAAAAGGTGGGATGGAGGGAATATAACAAAACATTTAATAAATGAGGCACAATATTCATTCTTAGATAGCATTGCGAGTTTTTGTTATGTAAATAACATAAAATTGGTTTATGTAATTAGTCCTTTTCGTGAAGGTTATTATCAAAAATTGGGTGAAGAAGAACTGGAAATTTTATATAATCACAATAAAAAGGTAAACAAAATTCTTAGTCCATATGGGATGTTTTGCATAAATTCCTTGGAAAAAAACTGGAATGATTCTTTGTTCGTTGATTATTCACATTTAAGTGAAGAAGGTAGTTATGAATATACAAAATACTTTTTGGAACAATTGGAATTGATGAATGAATTGGCAATCTCGAAAAAATAAATTAGGGTTTTCTATAAATAGCTTTTAGTGAATATTGGAGTGCTTTCATTTAAACATGATATTGCTTTATTGGCCCCATTGTGAATTGATGATTAGCTTTATCAACTATTAATAAATCAAACAAATATTGAAACCTCAATCTATATAAAGCCAATTTTGTCATCATACGCCAATCATATGAGTTTCTAAATTACGGATTGAGATGAAAAATTTAAGTGCAACTAAAAATGTGGCGATATAAATTCTGTATAACAATTCTACTAGGTCTTTTGGTATTTTCTATTGTGTTGAACTTCTCTGCATACAGAAAGATAAAGGAAATATATAGCAGGGAACAAAAACTTCATTTGAAACCAATAAACAAATCGGTTAATAATTATGTGGAAAATAATTCCGATGATAATAGTTTTTCTGTAATTCTTTTGGGAGATTCCAGAATAAAAGAATGGTGGCCAAAACCAAACATTGAAGAAGTAAATATTATAAATTATGGCATCGGTGGAGAAACAACAGAACAATTGTTGAACAGGATTGAAAATGACATAGGATTATTCAAAGGTAAATTTATAATTCTTCAAATCGGAATCAATGATTTAAAAACAATAGGAGTACTTGAGGAAGAAAAAGAAGATATAATTGACAATTGTTTTGAGAACATTTATGAGATACTAAAATTATTGACTTTGGAAAATAATAGGGTAATATTACTAACAATATTCCCTACTGGAAAAGTTCCCTTTTTACGCAGATTTTTTTGGGATGATTCGATACCGCTTTCAGTGAAAGAAGTTAATGAGAAATTAAAAGACATAAGCCTTCCAAATGTACTGACAGTTGATTGTGATGCTATGCTAATTGGGCAAAACAATTTAATTAGACCTGAATTCAGTAAAGATGAATTGCACTTAAATGAGAAAGGATATGAAGAATTAAATCATATTCTGGATCCTATCGTAACTGCTCTGTTAAGTTCACATAAAACGAAGTAAACCAATGTTATTCAATAGTGTAGATTTCTTTATCTTTTTTATAATTGTTTTTGGATTATATTATTGGTTTAGAAACAATCTGAAAATACAAAATCTGTTGTTGCTAATTTCAAGTTACTTTTTCTATGGCTGCTGGGATGCCAGATTTCTATTTCTTATAGTTGTATCAACGGTAACTGATTATTGTTCGGGCATAATGATAAATACAGGCCGGTTAAGATTGAAACAAAGAATTATTGCTTCTTCTTTTTTAGTAATTTCATTATTTCTTTTTATTGTTTTAGACTGGAATAAGTTAAATATCAATTTGTTTAAATTAAAAATTGATGTACACAATATAATTTCATGGGAAGGACCCGAGAGAAAAATAGTGGTTTGGAGTATTATCGTATTGTTAATTGCCAATTTTTTATACCCATTATTTAAAAAAATTGAATTGCAGTACAGAAGAAAAATATTTCTTGTAATAAGTATAATAGTCAATCTTTCATTATTAGGTTTTTTTAAGTACTATAATTTTTTTATTGATAGTTTTGTAGAACTCTCAAATTCAATTTTTGGACTTCAACCTAATCTTTGGTCTTTAAAAATTATTCTTCCTGTCGGTATTTCATTCTATACATTTCAAACAATGAGTTACACAATAGACGTGTATAGAAAAGAATTGGGTGCAAGTACGGATTTTATTGAATTTGCAACATATGTAGCCTTTTTTCCGCAATTAGTAGCTGGTCCAATTGAAAGAGGGAAGCAACTATTGCCCCAATTCAGGAAACCGAGGGAAATTGCACGAAAAACAGACTTCTGGAAAAGTTTATGGTTGATTTTTTGGGGGCTATTTAAAAAAATGGTAGTTGCAGATAACATGGCATTAATTGTGAATGAAATATTCCAACCATATGATAACGGTTTAACAATTATGCCTGAAAATGGCCTGGTCATAATTGTCGGTGTATTAGCATTTGCATTTCAAATATATGGCGATTTTTCAGGGTATACCGATATAGCCAGAGGTGTTGCAAAACTGATGGGTTTTAAAATTATGATAAACTTTAACCTTCCTTACTTTGCTTGTAGCCCATCTGATTTTTGGAGGCGTTGGCATATTAGTCTTTCAACATGGTTAAGAGATTATTTATATATTCCATTGGGGGGTAATAGAAAAGGTAAGTTAAATACCTATAAAAACTTAACATTAACGATGCTCCTTGGTGGGCTTTGGCATGGCGCTGCATGGACATTTGTTATCTGGGGAGCTTTTCATGGGTTTATTTTAGTGATATACAGGTTTTTAAAAATAGATGAAAAAATAAGGTATTTTTCAGGTCTTTCAAAAACAGGAATGATTGCTTTAATGTTTATTCTTACTTGTATTGGTTGGTTAATGTTTCGTGCACAAAATATTTCAACAATAATTTTATTTTTTAAATCAATCGTATCAACTTCATACGATTTTGTTGCAGGAATTGAAATTTTCAGGAAATTTATTTTTTACGTATGGTTTTTAATACTTTTTCAGGTATTTCAATATTTTACTAATAGTTTAATGCCACAGTATAAAATCCATAAAATTTTGAGGTTTCATGTTTGGCTATTTGTTGTTTTATCGATAGTATTTTTATCAAGTCAGGAGAAACAGGAATTTATTTATTTCGCATTTTAAGAAAATAATCATGAAATTATTTATTAAATCGGCATTAATAGTTGTGTATATTTTTATTGCAGCAGAATTTTTTCTGAGATTTTTTAGTCCGGTTCCAATGCTGCCCAGATATATTGCCGAAACTGGCTATGGAATTAGAGGCAATCAACCAAGTACTCAGTATTTTCATAAGACTCCTGATTACAAGGTGCATTTTAAGATTAATTCAAAGGGAGTGCGTGCTGACAGGGAAATTCCTTATAAAAAGTCTGAAGGAACAAAACGGATTATCGTACTTGGAGACTCTTTTGGAATGGGATATGGAGTTGATTTGAACAATACATTTACAGAAACTGCGAGCAGGCTTATAAATAAAAAAGGAATCAAAAATGAAATTGTAAATCTATCTGTATCTGGTCATGGGAATGCTGAAGAATTAGTAGCGCTAACTCTTGAAGGTTTAAAATATGATCCAGATTTAGTACTTCTCCAGTTTCATCAGACCGACTTTGTTGACAATGTTCGTAGTAAACTTTATAAAATAGAAAATGATTCATTGGTGAGAGATGCAAAAACCTATTTGCCTGCAGTAAGAATCCGTGAGAAACTTTTCAGTTATCCTATATACAGATGGCTCGCTGGTAATTGCCATTTGTACAATTGGATTCGGGATAAAGCTGGAGGTAAAACGAAAAAGATTCTGGCCACTATTAGAGGAATAAAAAATGCAAAAATTAAATCAACAGAAAATGATTCATTAAAACCAGATGATTTCAACGAAAAAGAATCTGAAAAAGATTTGAGTTATAAATATACATTAACTATTGCAATCTTAGAAGAAATGAAATTTGTTTGTGAGAGCGCAAATGCAGGATTTATTATTCTGGAAATTCCAAGGCGGGTAAAACGAGATGAATTTTTCAATCCCATTCGAGCGAATGTCAGGGAACAACTTAATGAATTTTACGTATTGTCTCCTTTAACCGATTTTCAGGCTTACAAAGGACAGTTACTTTATTGGGAAAATTCTCATGGACACTTTACTCCTTTGGGCTGCGAAATTGTCGGTAATTTGCTGGCAAATTTTATAATTGAAAATAATTTATTATCAACAAAATTGTAAGTGTAAATCACTAAATGGAAAGGAAATTTAAAGGCGTTTTTTCAGCTTCAAATCTAAACTGAAAAAATAATATGCGAGGAGTATAAGAATTTGGTATTTAGAATGATTTCATAAGAAAGGATGATTCAATTAGAGGCCGTGTTGTTTAATCGCACGGCCTCTAATTATATTATCTCAATAATTAACGTTTTATAAATTTTTGAACTTTATAGTCATTTTTGAAACTTGTTTTTATCAAATATATACCTGTAGATAATTGTTCAATGTTGAATATCTCATTTTTACTTTGGACAATTCTTTTTTCAATAGTCAGTCCAAGTGAACTCAATAGTTCTATTTCTGTTCCAGATGCAGGTAATTCATTAAAGCTGACTGTTACTAATTCTCTTGCCGGGTTAGGATACAGAAGCGTATTCAAAAGATTTATTTCGGAATTACCACTTATAATTTCGGTATTCTCTATCTGAATAAAAACACTTGAATACTTGTCGAAAACCAATTCTCCTTCAACAGCAATCAACCGTAAATTTATTTGTTCATCAGATTCACTCTTCCAGGCTTTTAATTTGATTGAATTTCCATCAATAAATCCATTGTTTTCGTTTATTTCTGTTGCAGAAGCAGGAATACTGACAGTGTTATTCTCAATATCGGTTTCGGTTAATTTAATTGCTCCTACACAAATATCAAAATCGTAAACAGCAATTTCATCACCAACCTTAAGATCCGATTTTTTTAAATCAAGTATATTAATATTCATGTGGTCAATTCCATATCCATCATAAGAAACATGAAAATGGTTTGTTTCAAATCTTTCTGTCAACGTTTTACCCGATTTAGTGCTTACTATATTATTTATTGTTAATACAGAATTTCCGGTTGCAATCAGAACATATCCTTCTCCACCCTGAAAATCACCAATTCCATTTTTCCATCCCTGTTTTCTCCAGTTCTCAATTGAATTCCCTTTTTCGTCAAGTACTTTATCTACAATTCCATCGTCAATCAGGGATTGAATTACCTCCATTGCATTAAGGGAGCCATTTATTGGAAAAGAAATAAAATTCTCACCTTCCCTGATATCTATGTTTAAAGGAAGCTGAACTTCTGTTCCGGTAATTTCAAGAATACAATCTGACCATACCCGTATCTTATATCCCTCGGTTTTCTGAAAATCTCCAATTTCATTCACCCATCCAACTGCTGCATTTGGTTGAGAATAGGTATTCCCAAGTTCATCAAGAACTTTTATTAAATGTTTCCCTGTTCTTATATCATAGGTAACGTATGCCATGTCTTTGTTATCCGGAACTAAATATGAAGAAACAATATTCCAACCTTTTTTTAATTCGATTGATTGCGAAAGTGCAGTTTCATCTGGAACAGTTGTTTCTTGTAGAATTGTTACAGTCACTATAGCCGATTTACTGTCGGACACGTTTCCGGCCTGGTCTTTTGCCCATGCATAGAGTGTTTTATTTCCTTCAGAAGTAAAAGCATAAGATGAAGGAGGATTTGTAGCCCAGCTTTCGTTACTAGCCGCTGGAGCAGATCCTGATTCGGTAATTAAATACCCGGTAACTTCCTTGTTGTCTGAAGCAGAAAAACTGCTTACCGAAACAACAAGAGAAGAAGAACTTGCCGGGATGGAGAAACCGGAAACAACCGGTTTGGTATTGTCGGGAACAGAAACAGTCACTATAGCCGATTTACTGTCGGACACGTTTCCGGCCTGGTCTTTTGCCCATGCATAGAGTGTTTTATTTCCTTCAGAAGTAAAAGCATAAGATGAAGGAGGATTTGTAGCCCAGCTTTCGTTACTAGCCGCTGGAGCAGATCCTGATTCGGTAATTAAATACCCGGTAACTTCCTTGTTGTCTGAAGCAGAAAAACTGCTTACCGAAACAACAAGAGAAGAAGAACTTGCCGGGATGGAGAAACCGGAAACAACCGGTTTTATAGAATCTTTTTCAGGAATATTAGTTTGAGTACTGTATGTACAATAAATCGAATAAATGTAATCAGCTATACTGGCTTCACCAAAATCTGATGTTAATTGATTTTGCCAGGTATCTGAAGAAGAAGCTCTACCTGGTTTTCCGATGGTGTACCTAATACCCGGATTATTTTCAAAAACCCATGCCAACCAAATTGTTTGTGCAACGTTAACAGCAACTGGGCTTTTTAGAGAAATAGTTTGCCATCCCTCGTAAGAATTAACATTTGTAGCTGGTGTTATCCCTATCAAACTTGAAGGCATACCAGATTCATCAGAAAATACGCCTAATAAAACTTTACCGTCCCCTCCATTATGGTAAATTGAGATGCTGCTAATTTCTCCATTTTTGTCAATAGTAACAGGCATGGCTCTTTTTGATGCATTAGTTGATACTGAGCTGTAAATTTCAGTTGATCCCTGTTTTGTTGGAGAATTGGTTGTTTCAGATTCAACATTTTCTAAATTTTTACCGATTAAAATCTTAGATGTGAACGGTTGCAATGAGAAAGTATCTATAACCTGTAGCCCACTAGCATCGCTAAATATGGTACCTTCAAGATGAAATATTTTGATGCTTTTAGTGTCGTTATAAAATAACATTTCAGTTTCACCATCAGGTAAGGCCTTTCCTTCATATCTTGAATTTGAATCGGTACGTGTATCTGCTTTCCAATCTTCAAAATTGGATGAGCCCTTAAAAATTGTTGCTGAGTAATATGGTGCTATGTATATGTTCGAATCATTTTCGAAGGTAGTGCCTGTTTCATTTGGCCACATAAGTTTTTGATGGGTTTCTGTAGTTATATATGCATGTTTTCCCAATCTTGATGTCTGGTATAATATGTTGTTCTTAAATTCAATATTGTCTGATTCGATGGATTCGTCTTTAAATCGCAGCATTAACATACTATTCATTATAGTATTGTGTTTTATTTTGTTTAAACCGCCACCGTTTACCAACATTCCATATGTTGTTCCTGAAATAGTATTATTTGTTACTGTAACACCTTTTGCAGCCCAGTCGAGATAAATCCCAACTCCTGAATCGTTGTTATTATTTAGCGAACCTGTTCTGTTTCCGTAAACATTAAATACGATGTTATGGTCGATAACAGAGCCGACCGTACGTTCGTTTTTAGGATAACTGCCAGATGAAGACGAGGTAATATAAATTCCACCACCGTCATCAAGGACCTGGCATGCACCATTAACATAGTTGAACCTGACAATCGTATTTAATCCCTGGAAATTTATACCACTGTAACCACTGTTAATAATCTTGTTGTACTCAAATACCCCATTATCATTTCGTGAAGATATACCCGTGCCCATCATACCATCAGCAACTTTATTAATATTTTCAATCTGGCCGGTTTCCTCAATTATATTTCCTGTAATTACTGCGTGCTCACCATATGCAGCAATACCCCTACCATTTGCACCTTTTATCCGGCAATTTTTCACGGTAATATTATTGCAGTCATAATCAGTAAACTCCACAGCATTCAAATCAGTGTTTATTATGTTGCAATTATCAATAGTAATATGGTCGCTTTTTACCAGTTTGATTCCATCGATCCCGTTTTCCATAATTTCCAAATCTTTAATATTAATGTATTTCAGATTAGAAATATAAATACCATAATTTGTAGTTGAAACCCTAACTTTGTAGTTTCCCGGTGAATCTCCATTGGGTGTCCAGAAATAGAGAATTTTCGCTGAATTGTCAAAAAACCATTCTCCAGAGGTTGTTAAAAATTCCAGTTTGTTACAAAGCCAAAAGCCATAACCAGTTTTTATGTTATAAACCGGTCTGCTGGCAATAGTCAGCGATTGGGAAGAAGAATTTCTGATTTCTCTTGATAACAGGGTGAAAGCATTGTTTTTGAAAATACAGGTTGCACCGGCATAGTTCATATTTCCATCCAAGTCTGATGAAGAAATTTTATTTGAACCGTTAGTATTTGTGATTTTGAAATACCCTGAGTCAGGATACCGGGCAATTTTCATTCGTAAACCGTTAATAAATAATTGTTGTATGTCAACTTTATTGATTTTTGTTTTGAAAATATTTCCATTATATTGAGTCCACCCATCAACTTCCTCAGAACCATAAATTATAGGTTTGTCACCAGATCCATATGCACCGTATTCTATTGGATTGTTCTCTGATCCTGATGTTCTGCAAATGATAGTTCCTGTAAATTCATCTCCCCTTTTAAAAAGGACCTTGTCGCCAGGGCCCAATTTAAAATAGTTATTTAACCTGTTTATGGATTTCCATGCAAGTTTTTCACTGGTGCCCGGATTAGAATCGTCCCCCGATGATGAGCTAATATAATAATTGGTGCCACTTGCAAGAAAATTAAAAAATACAAATATTGTGGAAAGTATATATCGGTAATATGTATTTTTAAAACTAAACATTCATTTTGTTTATCTCAATTTTAATAATTGATTTATTCGTGGGTTAAGGATTTCATAACCATACACTTTACTCGTAATAACAAATTGTTTTACGAAATGTTATTAAAAATACGAAAAAAAATATGATTAAATCAACTCTAATTTAAATTTAAAAACACCCCATTCGTAGTGTGTAAACCTGCTAAATATAAATCTGAAGTAAATGAATCTTGTTTTCAGAAAATTAATTGAATTGAAAATTAGGCTTAATAAAAATTCCCGATATGCTGTTTTCTTAAATCTGGTCAGTAAAAATTTGAAGACTTTTAAACGATTTTCAATGAAAATTTACTGCTAATTCGGGGAAATTTTTTGTGCCAAAAATACTTGCTTACTTATCTTTTATGATAACCGCAATATTAAACGAGGACTTAGTGCAGGAGAGCAGTAAAGATTTAATCATAAAACAAAACCAAGATGTTACAAATTTTTTATGGAGATTGAGATTTTGTTTTTTGTAGACGGCATTCCTGTAAACAGGAAATAACAAATGGGTAAAATATATGTATTACCCATTTGATATTGTTTTGTAAAAATAAGATTATTAAATGCTTATTAAATAAGTTGTAAAATCCAAAAAGGAATTATCATTTAGTTAAAACGACTTATTTGTTATCTATCTTTTAAAATAAATCATTTATTAATGATGAGTTTTTTTGTGATTGTTTTTTGTTGGTTGACTACTTTTACAAAATATAATCCGGAAGAAAAATTACTTAAATCAACAGTATTTGTACTGGATAAAATTTGTTGGTTTAAAATTAATCTACCGTTAGAATCAAAAATAACAAGCTTTGAGTCGGACACAGGTATTTGTAAAAAGTCTATTTCGATATATGACGATGCCGGATTAGGGTAAAGTTTAAAATCAATTTGTTCTTCTTCCAAAATATCCAAAACAACCGACTCGTTGTTTACAGTACTATTAAGTTCAGTTGGAATTGTAGCTACTGGTTCAATTATATTTTCATCAGGAATGGTCGTTTTCTTTAAATTATCCAAATTAACAGTATACGTACAATAAATAGAATACTTGTAATTTGCAATGGTTGATGAACCAAATGTTGTTGGCATTCCTTCATCCCATCTAGAATAAGAAAGGGCTCGGCCAGGAGTTCCGGTTGAGTATCTGACTGCAATGCTCTCTTCGAAAACAAATGCAAGCCAAACTGTTTGTCCGGGATCAAATTTAACAGGGTTGCTTAGGGAAATTGTTTGCCAACCTTCCTTCGAACTAACACTTATCGATGGTGTAACGCTAAGCAAAGTTTCAGGTGCACCGGAATTGTCTGAATAAACCCCGAGCAAAACTTTACCTGTTCCTCCATTGTGATAGACTGAAATACTGTTTATTTCTCCGGTTTCATTAAAAGTAACCGGCATTGCTCTTCTGGATACACCGGTAGAAACTAAATTATATACTTGTGTATTTCCTTTATTGATTTGGGGATTTTCTCCGTTCGAAGAATATGAACAATATATTGAATATATGTAATCAGCAATGCTGGATTTTCCAAAATCTGACGTAAGCTGATTTTGCCATGTATCTGATGAAGAAGCTCTTCCCGGTTTTCCTGAAGTGTACCTGATACCGGGGTTGTTTTCAAATACCCAGGCCAGCCAAACTGTTTGCCCGGTTGTTACTGAAACCGGGTTACTAAGGTCAACCGTCTGCCAGCCTTCCGAAGAATTAACATTTACAGCAGGTGTAATCCCAATTAAAGATTCGGGAACACCTGATTGGTCGGAATAGACTCCCAGTAATACTTTGCCTGCACCCCCATTATGGTAAATTGTAATGCTGTTGATTACCCCTGTTTCATTAATAGTATAAGGTACTGCTCTTTTGGTAGGTGAAGTAGAAACTGAATTAAATACTTCAGTTGAACCCAATTTATTTTCAGAGCCAGAATCTTCTTCTGAATCGATCTTATCAAAATCTTTTCCTATCAGAATCTTCGATGTAAATGGGTCAAGAGTAAAACTCCCGGAAATCAATTTTCCATGTATATCTTCAAATGTTGATGTTCCAAGGTTAAATATTTTTGGAATTTTTGTGTCGTTTATGAACAGTTTTTCTGTTTCGCCACTTTCCATTGGGTCATCATTAAAGGTGGAATTGGCATCTGTGCCGGTATCAGATTTCCAATCTTCAAAATCTGCAGACCCTTTAAATATTGTTTTCGAATAGTAAGGTGCAATATACGTGTTAAAATCGTTATCGAAAGTTGTGCCTGTTTCATTAGGCCATACAAGTTTTTGGTGTGTTTCTGTTCTAACGTATGAATGTTTACCTAATCTTGATGTTTGATATAAAATATTATGCTTGAATTCAATAACATCTGATTCCAATGATTCATCTTTAAAACGAAGCAATAACATCCCGTCAAAGATTGTGTTATACTTAATTTTATGTAAGCCACCTGCTCTAACATAAACACCATAAGTAGTCCCCGAAATTGTATTGTTTGTAACGGTAATATCTTTAGGTTCCCAGTCGAGATAAATTCCAACTCCGGAGTCGTTGTTTGTGTTTAGTGAACCGGTTTTATTCCCAAAAACATTTAAAACGATATTGTGGTCAATTACTGAACCTAAAGTTCTCGTATTATTAGGATAAGTACCCATGGCACTTCCATAAATTCCTCCGCCATCATCAAGAGTTTGACAAGCACCGTCAACATAATTATACCTGACAGTTGTGTTTAATCCCTGAAAATTTATACCGCTATAACCACAATTTAAAATTCTGTTGTTTTCTATTATTGCATTGTCATAGCGTGAAGAAACTCCGATCCCGATCATACCATCTGCAACCTTATTGATATTTGATAGTTGTCCAGTTTCTTCAATTGTGTTTTCAACTATAACGGCATTATGTGAATATGCCAAAATACCCTTACTGTTTGCTCCATGAACAATACAATTTTTTACAGTTGTATTTTTACATGAATAATCGTCAAAACAAATACCATTTACATCTGAATCAACAATATTGCAGTTCTCTATTTTATTATATAAGCTAAAGTCGATCTTTATTCCGTCAGTACCACTATGTAAAATTTCTAAATCTTTAATATTGATGTAGTCTTTTTTTGATATATATACACCCTTGTCGATAGTAGTAACTCTAACTTCGTAATTGGAAGGTGAATCTCCCCCCGGAGTCCAAAAATAAAGTACATTGTTCGAGTTGTCGTAAAACCATTCTCCTGCTGAATTTAAAAATTCAAGTTTATTTGCCAGCCAAAACCCGTAACCTGCTTTTAACGGGTACATTGGAGCAGAGTTTATATTAACAGTTTGTGAACTTGAAGAGGTAACTTCCATTGATAATAATGAGAATGCTTTATTTCTCAATAAACAAGTAGCTCCTTTGTAATTCATACTACCGTTTAATTCTGTAGAAACAAATTGTGTTGAGCTGTTTACTGATGTCATTGTAAAATATCCTTCATTAGGATAACGGGCTAGTTGCATCCTTTTATCATTCAGGAACAATTGTTTAATATCCGATTTATTAATAGATGTTTTGTATATATTTCCTGAGTGCTTGGTCCAACCTGTTACTTTTTCTGAACCAAATATTTTGGGTTTATCGCCTGAGCCATAAGCGCCATAAGTAATTACACTACCAGATATCCCCGAGGCTTTAGGTGTAATTGTACCTACCCACGAATCACCCCTTTTAAAAAGTATTTGATCTCCGGGTTTTAGAGTAAAGCTATTTACCTTGGCAAGAGTTTTCCACGGTTTATCTTCACTAGTGCCAGCATTTGAATCACTTCCAGATGCACTTACATAATAATTGGTAGCATTTAAATTTAAACTTAAAAGAATAATAGATATTATCACTAAAATTGAGGGGTAACAGTTTTTACTCTGTAGTTTTATCACAATTAACTGTTTTTAAATTATAAAATGTTTTTGATTTCGTCCCAAATTATAATTTCATTTATCTTACGAAATGCTTTATTTGCGTTAAATAAGATATGAAATTATGGCGACGAAAATAGAAAAAAATGAATTTTCCCAACTACGTAATTCTTATATTTTCAAACGGTCTGAGAAACTAAAATAAAAACTCAACATAATCTTTATTAGAATCATTCTTAGATTACAAATTTTTCTAAATTAAATTTTTGAACATATTTTGCAAAAAATCTAATTTATATATGATAAATAAATTAATTTATAGCAAAGTGGAAATACTTTAGTTTAAAATTTAATTAGAAAATTCTAATTAAATAGTAAGAATTCTAAGTTTGTATTTGGTGTATTAAACAAAAAAAAACAATAAAAAAATAAGGAAAAAATGATAATTTAGAGTAACTAAAAATAAAAATGGCTGCTTATTAAGCAGCCATTTTTATTTAGATAATCAAAAGTGATTTTACTTCTTATAAATCTTCTTATAACCATAAATAGCACTTGCACCTAATTCTTCTTCAATACGAAGTAATTGGTTGTATTTTGCCATACGGTCTGAACGGCTCATAGAACCTGTTTTAATCTGACCGGAATTTGTTGCCACCGCAATATCAGCAATAGTAGCATCTTCAGTTTCACCTGAACGGTGAGAAGTTACTGAAGTATAACCTGCACGGTGTGCCATTTCAATTGCATCCAATGTTTCAGTTAAAGTACCAATTTGGTTAACTTTAATAAGAATTGAATTTGCGGCATTTAATTCAATACCTTTTTGAAGATATTCAACGTTAGTTACGAAAAGGTCGTCACCTACCAATTGACACTTGTCGCCAATAGCAGCATTCAATTTTACCCATCCGTCCCAGTCGCCTTCATCCATACCGTCTTCGATAGAATCGATTGGATATTTTTCAACTAACTCAGCTAAATAAGCAGCTTGTTCATCAGAATTACGTTTTACTCCATTTGGCTCGAAAATACTGTAATCGTAGACACCATCCTTGTAGAATTCAGACGAAGCACAGTCCATAGCGATTGAAACATCACCACCATCTTCTGCACGACCTGCTATGTAACCGGCATCTTTTATTGCCGTAAGAATACAATCGATAGCTTCTTCTGTTCCACCTAACATTGGAGCAAAACCACCTTCGTCACCAACTGCAGTAGAAAGATTTTTTGCACTCAAAACTTTTTTCAATGCGTGGAAAACCTCTGCACCCATTCTTAAACCTTCGCGGAAAGATGGAGCACCAATCGGGCGAATCATAAACTCCTGGAAAGCGATAGTAGCATCGGAGTGAGAACCACCGTTGATAATGTTCATCATGGGAACAGGAAGTGTTTTTGCATTTGTTCCACCAATGTATTTGTACAATGGAAGTTCAGCATAGTCGGCAGCAGCTTTTGCAACAGCTAAAGAAACACCTAACATTGCATTTGCACCCAAATTAGATTTTGTTTTAGTTCCGTCCAATTCGAGCAATTTGTTATCGATAGCAACCTGGTCAGTTGCATCCATGCCTATTAATTCTTTTGCAATAACATCGTTTACGTTTGCAACGGCCTTTAAACAACCTTTGCCAAGGTAACGTTTTTTGTCACCATCGCGTAGTTCCAGTGCTTCATTTTCTCCGGTAGATGCTCCTGATGGAACAGCTGCACGTCCAAATGCGCCACTTTCCAATAATACTTCAACTTCAACAGTTGGATTACCTCTTGAATCGATGATCTCTCTTGCTTTGATGTCACTAATTAACATTGTGAGTAGTTTTTTATTGTTTAACTTATGTTTGTTTTAATCAGAAAATCAGGTGGTTATTCCTGATTTGCCAAAAGCAGCACAAAGATAAGGAATAGTTTGCCACCAAAACAGTAGTTAAAGTAAAGCTTGTGATTATTTGATGTTTGGTTAACTTAAAAAATGTTAACTAATTAATTTGAATATCAGGTTCTGCCAGGAATTTAAATATCAAAGAAAAATTAATTAAGAGCTATTGTAGTTGAAAAGTTCTAGGATTTATATTTCTGTCCTTTTTCGTATCTCAAAACCTCAATGTCCTGAAGTGTAATCAAACCCCCTTTTTTGCTTTCGTCCATTAAGGCATTAGCTTGTGTGGCAAATTCTTTTAGTTTTTCCCTGGTGTCAATAATTTCAATAATAACAGGCATATCGCTTGACAAAGCAAATATTTTCAAAGTATGAATTGAATGACTGGCTCCATACGACATGATTCCCTTGTAAACTGTGGCACCGGCAATCCTGGCTTTTCTTGCTTCAAAAACTATTTCCTCGTAAAGTGGTTTACTGTAAACTCTGTCTGACTCACCTACATAAATTTTTAAAACCCCTTTCTTTTCGTTTGTTTTCATTTTTAATATTTTATGAAACAATTTGTATAAAAATTAATATTATCTTTAATAAAAAATAATTCCTTTTTCTAAATGACCTTCAAAAGAATTGTAATCAAAGTTAAGTTAGATTATCAAATTTTTGTATTAATTGTAATGAAAAATGAATGGAATCAGCGTAATTATTCCAACATATAATAATGAAAAATATATTGCGCAAGCAGTAAATAGTGTTTTAGAACAAGATTATGCAGGTAAAATAGAGGTTATTGTTTCAGATGATGGCTCTAAAGACAATACATTAGAAGTACTAAAACAATTTGGATGCAAAATAATAATCATCGAAAAACCGCATGATTGTATTTCCCAGGGGCCGGGTCCCGCAAGAAATAGAGGACTTAGTTACGCATCACAACCTTACATTTGTTTTTTGGATTCAGATGATTGCTATCTCCCTTATCATTTAAGTAATTTATCCAAAGTCTTGGATTCAAATGAAAATTGCGGATTTGGTTTCTGTAGAATGCTAATTTTTAACGAAAATAGTAATTTGGGTTTATACCGGGCATGGACTAGACTGAAAATTACAAAAAATGACATTAAAAACCCGGTGATTTCTAATAATAACGTAGTGAATACAGGAATTCTATTTTTTAAAAAATGTGTTTTTGAAAAAGTAGGTGTTTTTAATGAGTTGTACAAATATGGTGAGGATGGCGATATGTGGATGAGAATAAGTGAACTTTATTCTGGAATATTTGCAGACTATTATGGAATGATTCATAGAAAACACGAAAATTCATTTTCTTCAAATCATAATAGAGGTGTATTTAAATGTTATTTCTCAGAAGTTTTCAAAGATGCTAGACAACGATATTATGATTTAGGTATGGATGATAAATATCGTATTATGAAGCTTAATTTATTAATTTGGAAATACAAAATTTTGTATCTCAAACCTTTCCATGTGTTATATGGAATTTATAAAAGAATTCAAAAAAGGAAACAATTAAATTTGAGAAATTGGCATAGTTTGGCATATTTTCTAAAGGAAAATGAATTTTACAGTTCAGAAAATAGCTAAACATTTATTAAGGATTGCTCATTATCGAACAAGAGCGTTTTTATTAAAAAGTCCTTTTATTCCTCAAAACTAGCTTAAAATAAAAACACGTTAAAAGATTAACCGTATAATAACTATTCCCAAATAAACAGCCAGAATTCCAAAAAATAAACTGCCCCCGATATTTAAAAACAACTGAACTGTATTTCGTTCTTGTATCATAACAAAATTATTAAATGCAAAGGTTGAGAAAGTTGTAAAACCTCCACATATTCCGATGGCCAGAAACATTCTCCATTCAGCACTTAATAAATTGCCTTTTTCCGCTAAAGCAAACACAATTCCTATTAAAAAACTACCTGCTATGTTCGCAACCAGAGTCCCCAACGGAAATGTTGAATTTAATCCCTTATCGATATATAACTGTACTAAATAACGTAATACACTTCCGATAAACCCACCTGCTCCAATTATTAAAATATTTTTTAGCATCTTGTAATATTGAAATCTAAATACCTTCGTAAAGTTAAATTTTCGATTGAAAATAAATATTGGTAAAAGCAAATAATTGAAAGGTATCTTTAAAAAAGAGTAAAACAGTTACAAGCTTATGAATAGTGTTGTAAAAAAACGTGAAATATTTAATTATTTATATCATCATTTGAAAAATATTATGAAAGTATATACTTCAGTTTTAGCTCTTTTAATTCTTTTTGGAAACCATGTGTTTGCCCAAAATAAAATAGAAACTATAGTTGAACAACTAATTTCAGCCGAAGAATATAAAAATGCCACTGTTGGTCTTCAATTTGTTGATTTGGAATCAGGGAAAACTATTTATGAAACCAACTCAAACAAACCTATTATTCCGGCCTCTGTTTTAAAAATCATTACTACTGCTTCGGCAATTGAAATACTTGGTCCAAATTACAGGTTTGAAACAAAAATCGGTTATAGTGGAAAAATTGAAGATGAAATTTTAGCGGGTAATTTAATATTAATCGGAGGTGGTGATCCAACATTGGGATCCGAATATTTTAAGGATAGAAGCGAGACTTATAATTTTATCGAGGCATGGGTACAGCAAATTAAAGCTGCCGGAATCAAAAGAATTCATGGAGATATAATTTTGGATGGTTCTGCTTTTGATACCGAAAAAGTACCACCAACGTGGATTTGGGAGGATATTGGTAATTACTATGGGGCAGGAGCAAATGCATTTTCTGTTTACGACAATTTATTTAGAATAATTTTTAAGTCCTCAAAAAGAGCGGGTGAGTTAACCGAAATTATATCAACGTATCCTAAAATCGAAGGACTTGAAATTAAAAATGAAGTTGTTTCTTCAAATATCAATCGCGATCTGGCTTACGTTTTTGGAAGCCCTGTTGATAAAACCCGCGTAATCAGGGGAACAATCCCGAAAGGAAGATCTTCTTTTACTATTAAAGCTGCAATTCATAATCCAGAGGAAGTGCTGGCGTATGAGCTATTAAGCAACCTGGCAAAAAACGGGATTTTTATTTCAGGAAAAGTAAAATTTGAGGAAGTTAATAAAAAGAATTTCCGAACGATATACACACACTATTCCCCGGAATTAATCGAAATTGCCAGGGTAATTAATCACAAAAGTGTAAATCTTTTTGCCGAGCATTTGGTTCGTCAGATGGCTTATGAAAAAACGGGTTTAGGAAGCAGAGATACCGGATTGGAAATTATAAGAGAATTTTGGGTAAATAAAGGAATGAACACTGAAAGTTTGTGCATGGAAGATGGAAGTGGTCTTTCGCATTTTAATGCTGTTTCTCCTTCGCAATTCAATTTTATTTTAAGTTTTATGCAAAAACACTCTGCACTTGGTCTGGTGTTTCTACAGACTTTGCCTGTTGCAGGACAAGGAACCCTTGCTTCATTCAATCCAAAGCTTTTTCCTGAAAATACATTAAAAGCTAAAAGTGGCTCAATGACTCGCGTAAGGTGTTATTCAGGTTATTTGATTACTGATTTAAAAAAGAAAATTGCGTTTACAATTATGTTTAATCAATTTAGTGGGAGTGGTGCAAAATTGAGCAAGGAAATTGAAAATCTCCTGGTCGAAGTTAAGCACAATTATTAAAACAGAATAAAAAAGACTATTGACTCGTTTATTGTTTTGTCGTACATTAAACACACCATTAAGTTGAATTCTGCCAGTGATTTTCATTTCAATCATAAACTGAATTCATTAAAAGAAATGTTATGCCAAAGTATCGAAAACCCGGTGTGTACATAAACGAGATTTCAAAGCTTCCACCTTCAGTAGCTCCTGTAGAAACAGCTATACCGGCATTTGTGGGCTATACCGAAAAAAGAGAAAAAAACGGAGTTGTTCTAAATAATGCAACTCCGGTAAAAATTTCGTCGTTGCAGGAATTTGAGGGACTTTTTGGTGGGGCATATGGTGACAATTTAAATGTTACATTAACCGGAAAAAGCACTGCTCTTGCTGATACCTCAATATCCGTTGAGGCCGTAAATAGTATTTCGCCATACAATCTTTACCAAAATCTTAGCCTGTATTTTACCAACGGTGGAGGCCCTTGTTATGTCGTATCCATTGGCCTTTTTTCACAGGATGAATTTTCAGGCCATCCATCGGATGTAATTGAGTCAGATAAATTACTTGAGGGATTGAAAAAACTTGAAAACTTTGATGAAGTTACCCTCTTGGTTATTCCGGAAGCAATTCATTTAAATCAAACTGAGAGAAGAAATTTGCATGAAAGTATGCTGGCTCAGTGCGCTAAGCTTAAGGATAGATTTGCCATTTTCGATGTAGTAAAAGTACCGGGTGGGACTGTAGAAAGTGATGTTTCTACCTTTAGGAATTACATTGGAAGCAGGAATTTAAAATACGGAGCAGCTTATTATCCACCTCTAAAAACCTCCATAAAATTTAAATTTAAAAATGAGAGAACTTTAATTGCCGATTTAAGAACCGGTACTGTTTATCCTGAAGGATCAACCTTGGAAAGTGTCAAAAATGGCTCCCTGGCTGATATCAATTTATACAATAGAATTGTAAAGGAAATTGAAAGCAAGTTTGAGGTTATTCTTTACCCCTCAGCAGCAATGGCCGGTATCTATGTGATGGTTGACAATAGCAGAGGAGTGTGGAAAGCTCCCGCAAATGTAAGCCTGAACGCAGTAAAAGAACCTACAGTTCGAATAAGCAATGTTCAGCAAAACCATATGAATGTTGATGTGAATTCGGGAAAATCCATAAATGCTATCAGGTCTTTCATCGGCAAAGGTGTATTGGTTTGGGGAGCCAGAACATTGGCTGGGAATGATAATGAATGGAGATATATTTCAGTTCGGCGGTTTTTTAATTTTGTTGAAGAATCGGTTAAAAAATCAAGCGGTTTTGTAGTTTTTGAGCCCAACGATGCAAATACCTGGCAAAAGGTTAAAGTTATGATTGAGAATTTTTTGACCAATTTATGGAAAAGTGGAGCACTGGCCGGGGCCAAACCGGAAGAAGCTTATATTGTCAAAGTCGGATTAGGACAAACCATGAGTGCACAAGACATTTTAGAGGGAAGAATGATTGTTGAGATAGGAATGGCAGCTGTAAGACCCGCTGAATTTATTATTTTTCGTTTCTTTCATAAATTACAGAAATCATAATTATTGGCAATATTATTTTTAAAATTCCATATAACAAAGTACATTCTTAATTGTGTTCAGAATTAGACAGAATAATGTTGCTAACAATTTATTGTTAATTGTTTATGTAAAAACTTGTGCTTGTGTTTGATTCTTTTGAAAAAAAGTATTTTCTTTGCACTCCGTTTGAAAAAAGTGTTGATTAAGAATATATAAGAAATATAAATAGAAATGTCACGAGTTTGTCAAATAACAGGTAAAAGAGCGATGGTGGGTAACAATGTTTCTCACTCGAAAAGAAGAACCAAAAGAAAGTTCGATGTAAACCTGTTTAAAAAAAGGTTTTATTTACCCGATGAGGATCGTTGGGTTAAGTTAACAGTATCTGCGGCAGGCATCCGTACCATTAATAAAAATGGAATAAAGGTTGCCATTAAAAATGCGCAGGAAAAAGGTTTTATCGAAAAAATTTAAAGATTTTCAGAGATGGCTAAAAAAGGAAAAGGCAATAGAATTCAGGTTATTTTAGAATGTACAGAACACAAAGATAGTGGAATGCCTGGTACATCGAGGTACATTACTACCAAAAACAGAAAAAATACTCCTGACAGATTGGAAATTAAAAAGTACAATCCAATACTAAAAAAAGTAACAGTACACAAAGAAATTAAATAGTATAAGTCATGGCAAAGAAGACGGTAGCAACATTACAAAAAGGTGCTGGTAAAGGATATGCAAAAGTGGTTAAGGTTGAGAAATCTCCTAAAACCGGTGCATATGTTTTTAAGGAAGAAGTTATTCCTAACGACGACGTAAAAAGTTATTTTAGCAAATAACGATAAGATAAAGGTATAAACCGAAGAACAAAAAAAGCTTTCATCAATGGTGAAAGCTTTTTTTGTATAAATTATGAATTAGGATGATTGATTAAAATATTACTATTTTCGTCCGGTAAATCTATTAACTATGGGAATTTTTGGATTTTTCGATAAAAAGAAAAAAGAAAATCTTGATGAAGGCCTGGCAAAAACCAAGGAAAGTGTATTTGCAAAAATTGGTAAAGCCGTAATTGGAAAGTCGAAAGTAGATGATGAAGTTTTGGATAACCTTGAAGAAGTATTGATAACTTCTGACGTTGGTGTTGACACTACTTTAAAAATCATAGAACGTATTGAAGCCCGTGTAGCCCGAGACAAGTACATGGGGGTCAGTGAATTAAATAATATATTAAAAGAAGAAATTACTGCCCTGTTAGACGAAAATAAATCAACCGATGTTTCTGATTTTGAACTCCCTGAAAGCAAAGGTCCTTACGTAATTATGGTGGTTGGTGTAAACGGAGTTGGAAAAACAACTACAATCGGGAAATTGGCATATAACTTCAAAAAAGCCGGTAAATCGGTAGTTTTAGGAGCTGCTGATACATTCCGGGCAGCTGCAATTGAACAATTGGAAATTTGGGCAAATCGTGTTGATGTTCCGATAGTTAAGCAAAAAATGGGATCAGATCCTGCCTCAGTAGCTTACGATACTATTGCATCAGCCACTTCAAGCAATGCAGATGTTGTAATTATAGATACTGCGGGTCGACTGCACAATAAGGTTAATTTAATGAACGAGCTTTCGAAAATCAAGAAGGTGATGCAGAAGATTGTACCTGACGCCCCACATGAAGTTCTTTTAATCTTAGATGGTTCAACCGGACAGAATGCCTTTGAACAGGCAAAACAATTTACAAAGGCAACTGAAGTGACTGCGTTGGCTTTAACAAAACTAGATGGAACGGCAAAGGGTGGGGTAGTAATTGGAATTTCCGATCAATTTAAAATACCTGTAAAATATATCGGAATTGGAGAAAAAATGGAACACTTGCAAATCTTCAACAGACATGAGTTTGTAGAATCGTTGTTCTCGTGATGTTAATTCAATATGTTAAAAAACAAATCAGAAATTAAATCCAAAATAGAAGCTGAAATTGAGCTTACAATAGCGAAGATTCTTGAATACCAGGAATTAACAAAACCTGTAGAACCTGAAAATGCAATAGGCAGAATTTCCCGAATGGATGCCATTCACAATAAAAGTGTGATGGAAGCTGCTCTCCGAAAAGCAAAAGAAAAACATTCGAAATTAAAGATTGCAATTTCAAAAATCGATGAAGATGATTTTGGAATCTGCATCAAATGTCGAAAACCTATTCCGCTAGGTCGGATTTTAATCATGCCCCAGTCAAGAACCTGCGTAAATTGTTCTGTTTAATTACTCTTGCTTTTCCCGGCTTTCAGTTTGATCCGGTAAAAATGCTTGTAACAATCTGAAAATAGGAATTTCGTTATCGGAAGTTAAATTGACTGTACCCGCAAGTACAAGTTCTTCTTTAGGCAAGATTAAAATAATTGAGCCACCACCTTTTACACTTCCCAGTTTTCCATAGTAAGGATCACCATATTTACTTTGTTGTACAATCCATCCATTTGCAATGGAAGCAGGATTTTCACCTGAGGTTTCCATAGGTGTAAAAATCCGGTCTTTAATATCAGTAGATATTTTATCGGAATATAAAAGTGTATTGCCAAACTTTACCAGGTCTTCTGCATTCGAAAGAATTCCTTCTGACGAGGATCTCGGTCTCATATCAATAAATGTGGCATTTACAACCTGGGCTACAAGGTTTAGGTCGTAAAAATCTGTTCTGCCAATAATTGTCCTGAATGGATTATCAACTTCCGTGTTGCTTAATTGCAGCGAATCAGTAATATATGATTTTAACAATTGAGAATAATTTCTGCCGGAAATCTTTTCCATGATAACGCCAAGTATTCTGTAATTAAACTCACTGGGTGAATTGTATGCTCCGGGAATAAAATCTAGATGATCATTTTTAAAATCGTCAAGACTTTGTTCCATATTAACATTTAGACCTCTCCAACTTTTTTCTGTAAAACTTGGTTCCCTGATTCCGGAAGTATGATTTACAAGATGCTCAATAGTAATTAACCGTGCAGTATCATTAAAGTCGGGCATTGGATAATCAGGCAGGTAAAATTGTATTGAAGAATCCGGATGGATTTTTCCTTCTTCTACCATCATTTGATATATCAGCGAAGTAAAAATCTCAGTAGTGGCTCCAATTCTGAATTTCGTTTTTCGTGATGCCTGTACTTCCAAATCTTTCGACGCTATTCCCATAGCTTCAGAGTAAATGAGTTTTCCCTTTTTTGCAATAGCAAAAGAAGCTCCGGGGATATTGTTCATTATCATAAAAAGGGAAGCTTCTTCTCTTACCTTGGCTATTTCTTTTTTATATGTGCTGTCGTAATAAAAACGGTTTGTGTTTTTCTCGCAATTGTAAAAACTAAATAAGATGATTGCCAGTACAACGAATTGAAATACTTTTCTCATTCTACTTTTGATTAATTGTGTTTTTAAAAATCACACAAAAATAAAATTTTTGATAAAAAGGAGTAAAGGAAATCTTACTGTTTTAAGTGAAATTCTTTTTGTTGAGTAAATTATTAAATGCTATTTTATAGCTGCTGCTCACCGGTATCAATTTGTCTTTAATTTTAATAGCATTACTTTCAATATAATCTATCTTATCAATAGCAACTATATATGATTTGTGCACTCTGATAAATTTTTCCGGGTCGAGTAATTCCTGTATTTTCTTAAAATTTAAAAGGGTCATTATTTTGCTGTCTTCGGTATGTATTTGTAAATAATCGCGCATTCCTTCTATGTAAAGAATTTTGTCGTAATACATTTTTACCGTTTTGTTGCCCGATTTTACAAAGGTATAATTGGGTTTTTCAGGTTGAAGAGCGGCAGTTTCCATCCGCGCAATTTTACTTTGCGACTGATTGTCTTTTAAAAAACGGGCATAAACTTTTTCAACAGCCTTAACAAACCTTTCAAAAGGAATTGGCTTGAGCAGGTAATCCATAACATCAAGTTCGTAGGCTTTTAGTGCATATTCGTCAAAAGCTGTAGTTAGAATTACATATGGTGGATCTTTTAACGTTTCCAATAGCTGGATGCCGGTAAACTCGTCCATCTGGATATCAAGGAAAATAAGATCGATATTATTTTCACGAAGAAAAGAGAAAGTAGAAAGTGCATTGTCGAAGGTGCCCAGCAAATTGAGATAATCAATTTTTTCGGCATAACGTTTTATCTTTTTTAATGCAAGAACTTCGTCATCAACCGCAATACAATTCATCTTCATCTCTTCAGTCTTTTAAATTTATGTTTTGAATGTTTTTGAGCTTTTCCCGTTTTTTATATTAGCGGAATTTTAAGGTAGACATCAAATTTATCCATATTGTTTTGAACTTCAAAAGTGTAATCTTCTTTATATAACAATTTAAGTCTTTTTTCAACGTTTTTCATGCCATTACCCGAACCTGTATCAGGAAGTTTAAAATCATTGCGTTTTACATGATTGAAAGTTTTTAATTCAATACAATCAGACTTTACATTAAAATCGATTACTATACCCGGCGATTTCGATTGCTTGTTACAATGTTTAATTGTGTTTTCTATAATAGGAATAAAAAGTAATGGTGGAATATGTTTTCCGCTTAAATCACCCGATTGGTTAAACTTGAGGAATTCAGGATCCTCAAAACTTAACTTGGCCAATTCGATATAATTGTTTATATAATCCACTTCGTTTTTTAACAGAGCTTTTTCCTGGTTTGATTCTTTAAGCATGTAACGCATGATTTTAGACAATAAAAAAATCGCATTCGATGCTTTGTCCTTATCTTCGTAAATTAAGGAATCGATATTATTAAGAACGTTAAAAAGAAAATGCGGATTTACCTGGGAACGCAGTACACCCAGTTCGGATCGTATACTTCGTTTTTCTAATTCCGATTTTAATAATTGAAATTTATGTGAGTAACTAAATAGCTTTAAGGCTGAAGCCGTGCCAAATATCATGAGGTTATTTACTAACCAGTTAAAAAGTTCGAAAATAAATGGTTTTCTTCCTGTCCAGAAACCAAGTTTTGGTTGAATGTAAATCAGAATGTATTGAGAAATTAAAATGTTCAGTGCAATTACGACACTTGTGGCTAAAACGAAAATAAACAGATTTCTTTTTCGGAAGACAAACTGAGGAATTAATAATTCGATTACAAAATATACGGCCACCATATCGATAGGGATGTATATTATATTGACAAATGCTTCAAAAGTGAATCCATAAGCCGCTATACGTGGAGTGGTGTAAAAGGCAAAGATAAAAATCCAGAAAAGGATATGGTTTAATATTCTGAATCTAAAAATGTTCATATAGAATTATGCAAACTAATTATAATACAATAGTAATGTATTTATGTATAATAAAAATAAGAATTCTGCCAAAGGGATTAAAATTTCGTTACATAAATTTGGCAGATTATATCTGTTGTTTTGTAGATTAAATCGTTCCGTTCGCAGATTTTCGTCGAAAAACTGAAACCAAATGAAAATTGGCCATTTTGTGAAAATCTACTTTTTATCAACCAAAGTACAAACAGTTGCATCACCGGTTACATTAACTACAGTTCGCATCATATCCAAAATTCTATCTACGGGTAAAATTATTGCTATCCACGCCGGATTAAGGCCAACAGATTGCAGTACAACCATCAGCATTACCAGGCCGGCACTGGGAATGGCAGCGGAGCCAATACTGGCCAGCGTTGCAGTAAGAACAACTGTAAGTTGCTGTCCGAGGCTTAAATTAATCATATGCATCTGGGCTAAAAATATAACTGCGACGGCTTGATAAAGACTTGTACCATCCATATTTATAGTAGCTCCAATTGGTAAGACAAAACTTACGGTTTTCTTATCTACCTTCAAATTATCTTCCACACATTCCATTGTTACAGGAAGTGTGGCTGCACTGGAACTTGTGGAAAATGCCAAAGCCTGAGCCGGGCTGATGCCCCTGAAAAACTCACGGTAAGAAATTTTTATGCCAAATATTTTTAAAATCAATGGGTAGCAAGCAAATGCCACTAAAACCAATCCTCCAAATACAACAACCGAGTACCATGTTAATCCCATAAATAATTCTACAACTTTACCCGGATCATCACCTGCAATGTCGATCACGACACCTGCCATTAATGCAAAAACAAAAAATGGTGATACTTTCATAATCATTTCAATCATTTTTATAAAAGCATCGGATAGGCCATTTACCAGATTGATAACCGGACCAGCTCGGTCGGGATTAATATACAATAATGCCAGCCCGAAAAAAATCGCAAAAAAGATGATTTGCAGCATAGACCCATTACCGGAAAGTGCATTAAAGATATTCTCCGGAAATATATCTACCAGTGCTTGTAACGGACCATCTTCCTTTGGTTTTGCTTGTGGAATTTTGTTAGTGTTTGAATCTAATGTAATGTTTTCTTTGTTTTTTATTGCTTTTTTGTAAAGTATATTATTGACCAAACGCTTATTTTCAATTATTTCTACGTTGTTCTCACTGGCCCATTTTTCATAAGTTATTCTGCTTTCAACACGAACTTCATCAGATAATTTTTTCCCGGGGGCAATTAAGTTAACCAATACTAATCCCACTGCAACTGCCATAAAAGTAGTACCAACGTAATAGGAGAGTGTTTTTAAGCCCATTCTTCCTAAATCTTTTGGATTACCCAATCCTACAATTCCCCCAATTATCGAAAACAAAATAAGGGGTATGGCAATTAATTTTAAAAGGGCTATAAAAATATCACCAAATGGAGAAATCCAATTACTGGTAAAATTGCTCCAACCAAGATAACTGGATGCTAAAGCCCATATAATACCTAAAACCAAAGCTATTATTATCTGAAGGTATAAAGGAATTTTTTTAATTTTCATGAACCTCGTTTTTCAGGTTTTAATTAAGGTTTGCTAATTTATTCTTTTTTGAGGGTTTAGCAAACTACAATAGTATGGTTTAGTTATTATTCCGTACTATTATAATCCTATAAAAAAAGTGAATTAATATCCTGAAAGCGTAATCTTAAACATTATACTTTCAAACTTGCCTCCTTTAAATCCTGTAAATACACCTAAATTACCGACAAATAAAAGACTGTTTAAACTGTATCCGGTTTCCCAGTAATGATTAAAATCCGGTGTGGTTAAGTAATTAAGATGAAAACTTTCACTCCAGGTGTTTGTGTTGATAAATGACAGATAACGAAGCAAAATATATTCGGTTCTGATTTCGCCTCCTAAATTAAGATAACTCTTATTTGTGCTTAATTCATAGTCGTTTACATTCTGAAATGAATGAGTAAAGAAATTTAATAGCAAGGGTATTTCGTTTGTTCTGAAATGTTGAAATTGAGAAAAATGCATTTGTTCTGTATTAAAGAAATAACCCATGTTTGCTCTCAAATCGATTCCTGCTGAAGGTGATATATTGGCCTGCTGATGATAGGAAAAATGAATCTGACTAAAATTCGAAACCGAAGAAAAGATATCTTTTACTCCCTGTCTGAACTCAAGTCTGAAATTATAATAGTCTTTGATAAAAATAAATGGTGACTCCTCCAGCCAGGGTTTTCTTTGACGTACATAATAATTAATACCAACTTTATAAGAAAAACTCTTTTGAGCCATTATTTCAGGACTTTGTTCCGTAAATCCATTGGGTAGGTTAGGCTTAAAATCTTTTTTCGATGAAAGCAAATAACTCGCATTATTTTTCAACGGATTAAACTGGTTGTAATTGATTTCGGTAAAAACTCTGATACGGTTTGTCAGCCGATGATCTATTCCAAGTTCAGCAAAAGTTGTTTCGTAAAGTCGCATATAATTTTCAGCCAAAAACCACGAACTTGCTGCATTTAGAATGGGTTGAATTCCTGGTGGTTCGCTTTTAAAATCCCGGCTTTCTTTACCAAAGCCAAAGCTTACAGTTCCTTTGCGCCAGAAAATATCCTTAAAAGTACTGTTCACTGAAAGAAACAAAGCATTTCGGTTTATAGCATATCCGATAACAGGATTAATTGTTAGTCTTTGCCCTGAATCGAGTTTAAAACTCAGATCAAATTTTTGTCTGTATTTATAACCATCAACAGCATTAAAATCAAAATTTTTAAACGAAAGTAGTCCATCATAACTTAAACGTAATACTGAGTCTTTCGCCAGATCCCAATCGCCAAAAAGTATCTTTTTCGTAAGGGTTTTCTTTTTTACAGGTTTTTTTGCCGTTAAAGAATCTGCATTGTAAAGTTTCATGCGCATTAGCGAATCTGTCATTGCATAACTTTCCATTTCAGCCGGTGACAGGGGAATTGCCCTGATTGTATCCCAGTATTCGAAATCGTTTGCCAGGGTATCTTTTACCTCTTTCACATAATAGTTGGTTCTAAAAACATCATTTAGCACCGTATCTTTATATTGTTCTTTTAAAATTTTTCTGTTTAACCGAGCTGCTTTTTTTACCTCTCTGTTCGATAATTCTTCCTGAGCCAGTAAAACATTTCTTTCTGCCCGTAATTTTTTCTCTTTCTCGCCCGGAATCCTAGTGTTTTGTTTTACTTCTTTTTGTTCTTCTTCAGTGGCTGCCTGAATATCTCCAAAATCATTTTCAATCACTTCGTTATATTTTAACGCCACACCATAATAAAACTGTCCGCGTAAACCCAACATCGAAATGGACCCATTTATATTATCCGAAACGGGCAGCCAATTGTTATTTCCCAGATTCTCAAACTGCTGTTTTATGCTGTATTCAAAAAACTCAAATCTCCCTTTCAATTCCAGATTGTATATACACCAGAGTTTATCTACAATATACATGTGCCCTTCAACCAACTCATCACTTTTACGATTGGGTGTTATTCTGATTTTAAAAACATCATATTCCCCAACAGTAATAAATCCTTCATATTTAAAGTCATAATGTTTTATTGCCAAAGACGAAAGGGGAGAAATAATCTGGTTTGGACGTTCTTCATAAAAACTTGAAGACATCAATTCAATAATCGGAGGTTCTTCAAGTCCTACCAAAGATGTTTTTTTACTGATTACTTTTTGTTCGTATCGATTAGGATAATCAAAAGTAATTTGGTTTTGAGATTCAATTACATAGGTAACATTTTCTTTAATTAACTCCTTCAGTTTTCTTCCTTCTATCTCTATTTTATTTTGATAAACTCTGGGAATATTGGAGAAGGCAAAATTGCTTTTGATATATAAATCGGCCTGGTAATGTTTAATTTTTGATCTGTAATAAGGGGCTTTTGCAATAGCCTTTCGCATAATAAACCAAGCCGGGTCTTCTTTTCCTGGAAAGATTTTAACCTCTTTAATTTCAAACGATTGAGTTTTTAATATAACATCAAGATCAACACTGTCAGAATCAATAACTACCTCTTTTATTACTTGTAAATATCCTAAGGAACGAATTGTAAAGCGGTAATTACCCTTTTCCAATTGGATTTTAAAATTGCCTTCTGAATTAGAAATTGTTCCCTCCCTGGTTTCCGAAACAAAAATAGTGGCATAAGGTATGGGTTCATTTTGCTCATTTAAAATTTTTCCCGTAACCACCTGTGCTTGTAACTGTATAGTACTGAGGATAGATAATATAAGTAAGGCCAAGATATCAAAATCCCGAAACTTCATATCTGCTTTAATTTCTGAACAACTGTTAATCAAAAATAGTTTTCTTTTTTTAGAACGAACAAATTGTAATCTATGTTTAACGGTTTTTAAGAAATATGAGTATTGAAAGACTGTAAAAATTACATACACATAAAAAAGTGAATAACTTGTTTCGTGTTATCCAAAACATGATGGGGAAGGTTAATTTTTATTGTAATGAAGTTTGTTTATTAATTGCTAATGTTTGATAATAAACTTATGCAAAATGAATTGATTACCTTTTTTTATTTGAAGGAAATAGATCCCGTTTTTAAGTTTGGAAACATCAATTCCGTTTGAAGTTGACACATTAGAATGGTTTAAAACTTTCTGGCCTAAAAGATTTATTACAGATATTTCTTCCAATGTCATTAATTCGATATTTCTTATATACAAATAATGTTTTGCAGGATTAGGGTATAAAATAAGCTTGCCTGCCAATTGATCATTGATATTGGTTGAAATTCCCCTGGAGCCAACTTTGAAACTAATTAATCCTCCATTACTGTCGATATTAATTTGTGTTGAGTCGTTTGCCACATAAAAAGGCGAATGGACAACATTAAAAGTGTAATCTTCAGCTCCGGCAAGCTCGTATTTCGAATTGAAATCGTGTTCAACCAAATGGCTGTCAGAAAGCATAAAATCTGTAAATTTTAGATTGCCATTAGCTCGGTTTGTAATTGTAACCTGCACTGTATCTGAAGTACTTCCTTTTATCAATTCGCTGTACGAAACCAGCATCAATCGTGGCTCTATATCAGTTGTTACAGGTAGTTGATTGTTATTCCAAGATATTATTCCTCCAATCATTTCATAAACCTCTGCAAATTCAAGCTCTTTCATTAAAGCAAAAGCAGCAGCACTTCTTCCTCCTGACCGACAATGCAGTAAATATGTTTTATGTCTGGGCAACGCATCTATTTTTGTTTCAAAATCCTGATCTCCGGTACTGCGATAAATCGCACCTTGCAAATGTTCCTGTTCCCACTCCAGTTTTGTGCGAACATCCAGAATAACAAAATTTGGATTCGTATCATTGGCTTTTACTAAACTATCACATTGAAGAGCAGAAAGCTGGCGATAAACATTTTCTTCGGTTTCAATATTACCGGCAGCAGAAATCATTACGATTTTTAGCGTAAATGCGACTATGAGAAAATAACCTTTTGAAACAGATTCAAATAACATATAGGATGGTAGTTAATTACAAAATATAGTAACATTTTTAATTTAAAGAGGTTTAAATACAAGATTGAATTTGTGTTTTAAATCATAAAAAATATTTGATATTCTCCGTTTTTGCTTTTTGAATATTTCATATATTGCAGCACAGTACAGGACAGCACAGTTAGGAGTTTGATACTCGTTCCTGGATACCAGATACCGGGCAGGAATACCAGTATCCAGCATCCAGTATCCAAAATAGAGTATCCGGAAACCAGTTTAATGTATCTGTAACAAGTTTAAAAATATTAATTCAAACAAGTATAAAAATGAACAGACTAATTGGAAGACTTCCGAAAGTAGGCATAAGGCCGGTTATCGACGGGAGAGAAGAGGGTGTACGTGAATCTCTTGAAAATCAAACCATGAAAATGGCAAAAAATGCCGCGAAACTCATTGAAGAAAACCTTCGTTTTCCAAGCGGAGAAAAAGTGGAATGTGTAATAGCCAATACCACAATTGGCGGGGTTGCGGAGGCTGCAATGTGTGCCGACCAGTTTGCCCGCGATGGAGTAGGTGTTTCCTTAACGGTTACACCTTGCTGGTGTTATGGAACTGAAGTTATGGATTCAACACCTTTAATCCCAAAAGCAGTTTGGGGATTTAACGGAACCGAACGCCCGGGAGCAGTATATCTCGCTGCAGCTCTGGCTGGTTATACCCAAAAAGGACTACCTGCATTTGGAATTTATGGTCGTGATGTGCAGGATAGAAATGATGAAACTATTCCGGACGATGTACAGGAAAAAGTACTTCGTTTTGTAAAAGCTGCTTTGGCGGTTGCTCAAATGCAGGGAAAAACATATTTGTCATTGGGGTATACTTCTATGGGAATTGCAGGTTCGATGGTTAATCCTGATTTCTTTCAGGACTACCTGGGAATGCGGACAGAATTTGTGGATATGACGGAGGTAAAACGTCGTCTTGATCAGGAAATATATGATAAGGAAGAATATAAAAAAGCCTTTGCCTGGACTAAAGAAAACATTGTTGAAGGCGATGATTATAACGCCAAAGAAATTCAGTCTGACAGAGAAAGAAAAGACTGGGAATGGGAAGTTGTAGTAAAAATGACTTTGATAATGCGCGACCTGATGATTGGAAATCCAAAATTGAAAGAAGCTGGATTTGGAGAAGAGGCATTAGGACGAAATGCTATTGCCGGTGGATTTCAGGGGCAACGACAGTGGACTGATTTTTACCCGAACGGAGATTATAGTGAGACACTTTTAAATACATCATTTGACTGGAACGGTATTCGTGAAGCATTTGTCTTTGCTACTGAAAATGACAGTTTAAATGCAGTGCCAATGTTATTCGGTCATTTACTTACCAATACTGCACAGATATTTTCCGATGTACGTACCTATTGGAGTCCGGATGCAGTAAAACGTGTAACAGGAAAAGAACTAACCGGTTTGGCAAAGGATGGGATTATTCACTTAATTAACTCTGGCTCAACAACTATGGATGCCACAGCTCAGCAAAAAGATGTTGATGGCAATCCGGTAATGAAACCATTTTGGGAAATTACCGATCAAGATGTTAATGCTTGTTTGAAAAACACAAAATTCTGTCCCGCCGATAAAGGATATTTTCGTGGGGGAGGCTTTTCAAGTCAGTTTAAAACAGCCGGACAAATGCCGGTTACCATGAGTCGTGTAAATATTGTTAAGGGATTGGGGCCTGTTCTTCAAATCGCAGAAGGTTATACAGTAGAGTTGGAAGATGATGTGCATGAAATACTTGACGAACGAACAAATCCTACATGGCCAACTACATGGTTTGTACCCAAACTAACCGGTAAAGGTGCATTCAAAGATGTTTACTCAGTAATGGCAAACTGGGGTGCCAACCATGGTGCTATCAGTTACGGACATATCGGTGCAGATTTAATAACCATGGCTTCAATTCTTAGAATTCCGGTTTGTATGCATAATGTTGAAGATGATAAAATTTTCAGGCCAAGTGCATGGGCAGGTTTTGGAGAAGATAAGGAAGGTTCCGATTATCGTGCCTGCGAAAGCTTCGGACCGCTTTACAAATAATAAATAAAGTCATACTCTTACTCAAAGTGAGGGTATGACCTGATTCTAGCAGCAAAATTAAATCTTAAAAGAAACTAAAATGAATAAAAAATCAAAGCTAACAAGGTTTGGAATTTTTAATATTGAATTTTGGAAATTCTTTGGAATTTGGTGCTTGCTGTTTGGAATTTTAATCTCTTGCAATATTAAATCAAAAAATCAACCAGCAATGAACTCATTTAAGAAAGGAAGCTATGGCTATGACCTTCAGTTTTTGAAAAAATATAAAAATCCTGTTGAATTAAAATCAGGCAATGCAAGGGTTTTACTTAGTCCGGAGTACCAGGGTCGCGTGATGACAAGTTCGGCAGCTGGTGAAAAAGGATTGAGCTACGGTTGGATTAATCACGATTTAATTGCTTCCGGCGAGGTATTAAAACAAATTAATCCCGTTGGGGGTGAAGAACGTTTCTGGCTTGGGCCCGAAGGTGGACAATTCTCTGTTTTTTTTAAAGATGGGAAAGGCTTTGATTTTGCGGATTGGGAAACACCCGCTTGTATAGATACAGAAGCTTTTGAGTTACTTAGTTCAAATGATAAATCAGCCGAGTTTGCTAAATCCATTCAGATTAAGAATTTCAGCAATTTTGAGTTTTCTTTCGATGTGAACAGAAAAATTATATTGCTGGAAAATGAAGAGATCAAAAATCAATTAAATGTAGTTTTTCAGGATGATATTAAAACAGTTGGTTATGAAACTTCCAATCGGTTAAAAAATACAGGAACAACCGACTGGAAAAAGGAGACCGGCTTACTTTCAGTTTGGCTGCTTGGCATGTATAATCCTTCTGATGAAGTGACCATTATTATTCCATTTAAAAAAGATGTTGAATCGGATTACATTGTAAAAGACGATTATTTTGGTAAAGTGCCCATAGACCGTTTGGTTGTAAAAGATGGTATCTTATATTTCAAAGGAGACGGTAAACAAAGAGGAAAAATTGGTATTCCTCCACAACGGGCTATGGCTGTAATCGGTAGTTACGATGCAATTAATAAAGTGTTAACTGTTGTGAAATGCGAAATTCCTGAGAGCATTACAGATTATGTAAATTCTGCCTGGGAAATACAGGAATATCCATTTAATGGAGACGCAATTAATTCGTATAACGACGGTCCATTGGAAGATGGAAGCCAAATGGGACCCTTTTATGAATTGGAAACTTCTTCTCATGCCCTTTCATTAAAAGTGGGAGAAAAATATACCTATAAACAATCGACATTTCATTTTGAAGGGACTGAAGAGCAGTTGAATTCACTCTGTCAACAAATATTTGATGTTTCGCTAAATGAGGTAAAAGCTATCTTCTAATAAAATATTTTAAATTGAAATACCGGGTAGTGAAAAAAAATAGTATAAATATTTCCGGAGCATTGGGGCAAACCAAACTTCAGCAACTGGTGCATTCAATAACTGAGGCAATAGGAAGAGGTGAATTGAAAAACGGGGATCCTCTGCCTTCAGTAAATCAACTCAGCAATGATTCAGGATTTTCGCGGGATACGGTATTTAAGGCTTACAACATTCTGAAACAAAGAAATATTATAGAGTCGGCACCACAAAAGGGGTACTTTGTAGCCAATGAATCATTTAAGGTATTTATGTTACTCGATGATTTTAGCGCATTTAAAGAACAGTTGTATCAATCTTTTCGGCAACAATTACCCGATTGTTATTCGGTAGATTTGATGTTTCATCATTATAATCCTGATGTATTTCATCAACTTATTCAAAATAGTTTGGGCAGGTATAGCATGTACATTGTTATGAATATTAATAACAAAAGTATTGATCCAATTCTTGAAAGGATTGATTCCAATAAATTATTGATTTTGGATATGGGCAACCCTGAAAAAGGAAAAATGAATTTCCTGCTTCAGGATTTTAACCAATCAGTTCAAAACTGTCTGGAAAAAGGATTGGAGAAGATTTTAAAATACCGGGAACTGGTTTTGGTTTATGAAAAAAAAAGTACACCTCATCCGTCTGAAACAGTTAATGCGGTTCGTTTTTTTTGTACAAAACACAATATCCCATTTAAAAAATTTAAAAATATCAATACTGCAAAAATTGAAAATGGTCAACTTTATTTTGTAATCAGAGATTCTGATTTGGTAAAAGTGATTAAAACATGTCGTGAAAAATCGATGGAAATCGGCAAGGATGTAGGAGTACTTTCCTATAACGATACGCCAATGAAACAAATTGTGGGGGGTGGAATCTCTGTTATTTCTACTGATTTTGAATTGATGGGAAAACTTGCCGCGGAATTTGTAAAAAACAAAGAAAAAATTACTCATGTTTTACCAACATCATTAATTTTGAGGGAATCATTGTAAATCTGTTAAAAATGAGAAAATGTTTTTTTCTGTTGGTTGTAGTTTTAATTTCTGTTTATTCAGTAAAGTCTCAGCAAATGTTTAATGATTATTCGGGAATCGATATTGGAAATCCAAAATTGAAAGGAGAATTTAAATTTGATGAGGAAATTCAAAAATTTATTGTTAGTGGTGCAGGGTATAATATATGGTTTGAGCGCGATGAATTTTATTTTGTATCTCAAAAAGTTGAGGGTGATTTTATAATGACCTGTAATTTGAAATTTATAGGAGAAGGAGTGGATCCGCATCGGAAAATTGGTTTAATGATTCGTAATTCGTATGCTGAAGATGCAGTTTATATGGATGGAGCCATTCATGGCGATGGATTGACTTCGTTGCAATACCGGGTAAATAAAGGTGCTGAAACACTGGAAAAATCTTTGGAGAAAAAGGAAATTCCTGAAATTGTTCAGCTCGAAAGAAAGGGGAGCGAATTTGTTTTTAGGATATCTAAAAACGGACAACCTTTGCATGAAGTTGCTAAAGTTACTTTGAAAATGAATCAAAATGTTTTTGCCGGAATGTTTGTGGGGTCGCATAATGTAGATGTACTGGAAACCGGAGAATTTTGGAATGTCAGAATTGAAAGACCTGCAGCAGAAGGAATAAGTGGATACGAAAATCCATCGCCAAGCAGATTGGAAATTTTAGATGTGGAAACAGGATTCAGGGAAGTGATTTATGAAACCGAAACTCATATTGAAGCACCCAACTGGTCGAGAAATGGGAAATTCTTAATTTATAATTCTGAAGGAAAACTATATCATTTCGAATTAAAAAAGAAGGCCCCTAAAGTAATTGATAGCGGTTTTGCGACTGCCAATAACAATGACCATGGGATTTCATTTAATGGGAAAAAACTGGCAATTAGCAACCATACCGAAGAAAATGGTCAGAGTCATTCGATAATTTATACTATGCCCGTTAAAGGTGGAACTCCCAAAAGAGTAACTGATTTAGGACCTTCATATTGGCATGGTTGGTCGCCCGATGATGAGTGGTTAACTTACTGCGCGGAAAGAAATGGGAATTATGATGTTTATAAGATTTCATCAAAAGGCGGTAAAGAAATAAGGTTAACAACTGCTGATGGTTTAGATGACGGCCCGGAATATTCACCGGATGGGAAGTATATATATTTTAATTCAACCCGAACCGGTACAATGGAAATATGGAGAATGAAACCGGATGGTTCAGAACAAGAACAAATAACTGATGATAAATTTCAGAATTGGTTTGCTCATCCGTCGCCTGACGGTAAAAAACTGATAATGATTTCTTATCATCCCGAGGTGCCGGCAAATTCACATCCGCATAACAAACATGTAATGCTTCGTTTAATGGATATTGAAAGTGGAGATCTAAAAGTAGCGGCATTCTTATATGGAGGGCAGGGAACAATCAATGTTCCATCTTGGAGTCCTGACTCTAAGAAAGTGGCTTTTGTATCCTATACATACTGAACCTTCTGAAAATAATTTTTATTTGATGGATTGACTATCAAACCATAAAAGTACAATAATGCCACTATTGAAGAACTTTGGTTTGACTTAAAACCGTTGAGCCAATAACTTAAACATACAATCTGAAAAAAAGAAATCTTGAAAATTCAATTTCAATTTGCAATTGGAATACGTTTCCTTTTTAGTATTATGTTTACAATTTAAACCAAAACAGAAGGTTCAAACTATATTTTTTATTGTTCGGTACTATAAATCTGTTCAGGAATTTTTATTCTCACCCAAAAAAACGTAACTTTTTATTCAAATCTTAACGTGTGCATGGTATTGCTGATTGCAAATGGCATTCAAAACTAGAAATTAACTCGTTTTTTATCATTTGAAAGCCAGTAAAGAAAATGTATAAAAACTCAATATTATAGTATAATTAAAACATGGAATTATGAAAAAAATTATTTTTACTTTTTTATCGCTGTTGTTTGTGGCCGTTGCCGCTGCACAAGAATTACCACCAAATCCTGAACCTGGTAAGTGTTATGTGAAATGCATTACTGCAGATGAATTTGAAGAAGTTACCGAAACTGTTGTTATTGCGCCGGAATACAAAAAGTTGGTAACCTATCCGGCAACATATAAAATTGTAGAAGAACGTGTTCTTGTTAAGGAAGCTTCAAAAGAACTGGTTTATGTACCTGCGGTATATGAAACTGTTGAGGTGCCTTATATTGAAAAAGAAGCTACAAATAACCTGGAAGTGGTACCTGCAACATTTGGAAAAGATAGTGAGACATTTGAAATTTATCCAAAAGTAGGGCGTTGGGAATATACCGAACTGGAGGATTGCCCATCGGCGAATAAGGAAGACTGTATGGTAGCATGTTTTGTTGAATACCCGGCAAAATATCAGGTTGTTCCAATTACTACTCTTACTGCAGATGCTTCCACACGTCCGGTACCGGTTAATGAAATTCCTGCTACTTATAAAAAGCAGGTTGTTAAAACTCCAGCCAGAATGGAAGAAATTGAAATTCCTGCGGTTTATGATATTATAAAAAGACGAGTTGTGGATCAGCCGGCGCGTACTGTAGAAGAAGTGGTTCCGGCGGAAACAAAAACGGTAACCAGAACTGTTTTGGCCAAAAAAGGTGGTATGACGGTTTGGGAAGAGATAGATTGTGGTTTAGTGGGAGCTAATCCTAATATATTGCCAATCTTCTACGAATATAACAGTGCCAGAATTACAGCAGATTCAGAAGATATTATTGACAAGCATTTATTATCGCTATTGCGTGATAAACCAGCAATTCGTATTGAAATTATGTCGCATACCGACTCAAGGGGTAACGATGATTACAATTTGGCATTGTCTCAACAAAGAGCTCAGGCGGTGGTAAACTATTTGGTAAATAACGGCATTAACCGCAATAGATTGGTCGCCAGAGGTTATGGAGAAACCCGTTTAGTGAATCGTTGTGGTAACGGAGTTAATTGCTCAGAAGACGAACATCAGCAAAACAGACGAACAGAATTCCGTATTATAAATTGATAAATAAACTGTTTTTGTGTGTCATCCTAAAATAGATTGACAGATTTTTAGGCTATTCCCGAAAGCTATTTCCGAAGTAAAGGCACCTTCAAAAAATTGGGTAAAACTAATTTATAGTTTTACCCGATTTTTTATACTGAGCAAGTTATGTTTTTAGTTTCGATAGATTTTAGGGCTACAACTCGCCGATGTCAGACATACTTTTCCCTTTAGCTTGAAGGTTGCAGATAAATTGATTTGATTTTAGACCAACTGCCTTTCTGGTTTTTCAAATGTCATCTTTCGGGATAACCTTGGGGCTTTGGCAGTGTCTACTCCAAAGAAAATCCAGGGTTCTTCATTCTTCCGGGTCATGGCCCTTATTTTCGTTAAGCCATAATATTCTTTTTCCATGCCAAAGCTTCCTTCCATCCGGGTAGCCCTTTCTTTGCAAAGTACAGAATGAATTATTTTCCAATGCTCTTCATGTTTTACAGCCCTGCCTTTTCGTTTAAAACCATGTATGATATTTTCTTTTTTACAACAGGTGCGGTTGGCATTGGTCGCATAAATATCATCGCCCGACAGGTGTTTTAGTTTCCCAACTAGCTGGCGACCATAGCGAACAGATTGCTAAAGCCGTATTCCTTCATGAAAAGCACTAAAAATTGTGTTACATTTTGTTGGAAAAAAGCAGAACTCTATTGAATGAAAAACCTGGTAACCATTACCTCCTTTTTTTTTATACTAATTCCAAATTCATTCAATAATTCACTTTCCATAAGTTCATCAAATCTGAAATGAAAATTCCAATCGTGTTCTTTGGTATTATCGCCAAAATATTTGAAAATTTTATTTGTTGTATTGCTTAGAATAATGCATAAATCGGCAATTTTCATATTGTCAGCCTGCATTCTGTTCTCGCCTATAAGGTAGTTTGATTCGTTATTGTTTCCCCATTCAATTTGTTTTATATCCCACAATTTGGACTCATCCACTACCTCCATTAAATATACTTCTTCATGTCCTGTTTCCGGTACTAATTTTATGTTTAAACTATTACTTATCAGGTTTAGCACAGTATCAGGCTTTGTTTCCCAAGTTTCAGCCGGACATGAAAAATGAACACTAAAATCCTGTATGTCACGATCAATAATTAATTGGTTGGGAACATTGTATATTTTGGCAATAAGTCCAAAAAGTGAACCTTTGTATTCTACTGAGTTTTTTTCTTTCTTAAATAAAGGGGATTGCTGCGAAATATTCTTTTTAATCATAAAATCAACCTCATTAATTTCTTTTTCAGGTGCAGAATGTTTTTCAGGTTCAATTATTTCAAAAAGATCATGTAACTGGATATTTGGAAATGAACTATGTTTTTGAGCCAGTTTTTGAATAAGATTATTATTAATACCAGAAGGATGCCCCCTCCAAATTAACTCTCCTTTTGTGTTTAGAATAACCGAATATGGTCTTGTTCCTACATTAAACTGTCGTATTAAATTTCCTCCAATATCACGCATTACAGAAATCTGAATTGGATTTCGTTTAATGTAATTCATAACGGTTTCGTGAGTTTCATCAGTAATAGCGACTGCAAAAACATCACTTTGATTGTGCTCTTGCAATATTTCTAACTGTTTTGATGCCGGTTTGCACGGGCCGCACCACGTTGCCCAAAAGTCAATTAATATAAGCTTTTGCTGCTTAAATTCAACTATTTGGTTTTTTGTGCAGATTTCTGAAATCTTTAAAGGAATGTCATTAGCTAATAGTTCTCCACAAAAGAAAAATAAAATTAGCAATAAAACAGTATATATTGTATTCATATTCATTTTGTTAACTTAGCGAAAATGAATTTATTTTTAGCAACATTCATTAGAATTTATAACTGGGATAAATCCATTTCCACATGAAACTAACGTAAAATAATACTAAATCTTGTTTTTGAGGTTGATCTTAAATATAAATTTTTCTGCATATAAAAAATTGTACAATATTGTACTTTTAACTGTACCATCCTTAAAATTTGTTCATTATAAATACGTTGGAAATATAAAATAATAGAAATTCAAAATTACTTTCAAAAAGTTGATCATTGAATAATCAAGCTGTAAACCAACATTAAATATAGTTGTTGATCAACCTAATCAAACAAAGCATATTGTTCTCGGTGTTTCATCAAAACCAACAGAAGTGTAAATTTTAAGTAAATGGTTGTACCAGATATGATACACCGGAAGTTTGAATTCTTGTAATAACATTATTCATATTTAACTATTACTGAGTACTTTTTGATAACACAATTATGGTTTTCATTGTAATGGCCATTTGCATTCAATTCCTGAATCCATTGACAAAAACACTTTTAGATTTCTGGATTTATTTTTAATTCTGAAGTATAAAAAAAAACAAATCTAAATATCTGTAAAGTGATGATTTAAAGTAGTTTATATTAGTTTGCAAGGAATTCTGCTTTTGGCGTAAGCTGTTGAAGTTTTATTGATTTTTTATTAGTTGAAGGAAGTGTGAAATAGAATTTTGAACCATTTCCATGACTCTCGACACCTACTGCACCATCCAGCTTTTCGACAATCTTTTTAACAATAGAAAGTCCAAGTCCGTAACCATCAGCTTTCTGAGGATTTAACCTCACAAAATTTTTAAATAATTTTTTTTGTTCTTCAGTAGTGAGGCCTTTACCATTATCACTTACCCAGAACTTTATTTTTCCGGTTTTTAATTCTTTAGCACCCATTTGAATTTCAGGTGGATGGCCTCCGTATTTTATAGCATTACTAATATAATTCGACCAAACTTCCTCTATCCATGGGGCGTATCCAATTGCCTCCGGCCAGCTTTCCGGGAAAGTAATTTGTGCTTCTGAACTTTCAATCAAATCTTCGTGTTGCCTTAAAGATTCATTGAAAATGGTTTTCATATCTAAAGGTTTGCGTTCTACTTCCGTTTTGTCTGTTGTAGCGAGTAGTAGTAACTCATGTGTAATCTGAATCGATTTATTAGCTGAATGGTTTATTAAATTGGAAAGTTCACACAGCAGGTTTTTGTCGTTAATATTTATGATTTCTTCCATAATTTCACTGGCTGAGAAAATGGAGCTTAAAGAACTTCTCAAATCGTGGGCGACAGTGTGTGCAAATGCATCCAGATCTTCAATCAATTTTTCCCTTTTATCTATTTCAAAAAGAAGCTTTTTATTGGTGTTTTTCAACTCAGCCTCAGCATTGATAATAGATGTGATATCGTGAAAAATTAATATATGTCCCGAAAAATTATTTTCGTTATAAATAGGCGATATTTTAACCTGGTAATAATTCGACCAGTTTTGATGGGGAACTTCCAGTTGGATTGACGCCATATTTTCATTTAAGGCATCTTGTAATTTTGTATATTTTTTAAAAACCTTATTAAAAGGTTCTCTAATTAGTGATTTTTTTTGCCAGTTAAAGACAGCATAAACGGCAGAATTACAATCTTCAATAAATCCCTCGGAGTTAATTACAACAACACCATCGGCAAGAGTTTCAAAAAGTTTTGTTTTGGCTAAAGGAATAATATTAAACATTCTGTAACGGAAAATAGCAAGGGCTATGATTAAACCTGTTAAAACAAAAGATATTGGCGTCCAGTCAAATCCCGGATAAGGATTTAGATCAGTAACATACAATAAATTTCCAATTATCGGGAATAAAGTTGCAATTAACAACGCTCTACCTTGTCTTTTGTAATAAGCCTGGAACTTGTAGATTGACCTAACCAGATTTATCAGTCCTAATGCCAGCAAAATCTGTGCAAAGGCGAAGAATACCCAAAAAGCCGGCCCATGTCCATAATAAACAATATTATTCGTTGCATCTAACGTAACAGATGGCCATACCAACAAATGTCTGTCATTGGTAAATACAAGTACAATAATTATTACAGGCAGAATTAACAACAACGCAATATTTTTTGTGGAGATAAATTTTTTCTTTTTGCTAAAGGCAGTTGTAAAAAGGAAGTAACAAACAGGTAAAAATGCGATTCCTAAATAGGAGATCTTTGACCATAAAATTTTATTTTCAAATTCCGGGCTTGCAAATTCAAAGGCATAAGCAGTTGCCCAAATTCCAACAAAAAATTCGAGGTATATCAGAAACCTAACCTCAGAAGATTTTCTGAATTTCCACAGCAATATAACAGTAAAACAAGCTGCCAATGCTGTTGCAAAATGGATCATACTATTGGTGATGAATTGATAGATCATTACCCAAGAGTCTTATGTTTTTTATGAAATTTGATTTAACAGCAAGGGTAAAAGTAATAAAATAATTTATTTTAAATAGTTTAAACCCAGTAGATTAATTCTAAATAGTGACATATGTCATTTAAAACAAATAATTAACACGGCATAAGTCTCTGTAATTGTATTCTTTATAAAAATTGCCTGAAGTTAAATTTATCAAGAATGAATTGTTGCACCCATTGAAAATATAAGATTAGATATTAAAAGTCAGAAATATATAGTTTTCAAATACAACATAAATTGATTTTAAAATTTTTACATCATTCTTTTTATATTTCGGTGAAATTCGTTGGTAAGCCTTGTGTGAAAATAGGGATAGAAAAAATAGTTTTTTGCAAAGTTGTTGCTTTTATAAAAACTGGTATGGATAATCTCTGTTCTCCCTTTGGACGTTTCTACAAATTGAAGTCTTTGTAATCCGGAAGATATATTTCCTGTCAAATAACTGAATTCAATAACCTTGTTTTCCTTATCAATTCTGACAATTTCAAAGGCTGTTGCCATATTTACTAATCCTTTCATTAATCGGAGGTTTAAATAAACAACCATTCCAGTATCAATTTTAGGCATATTTTCATCTCTGTAAATAATTCGTTTTTCTTTTTTGGAAAATAAAAATCCTAGTGAAACTTTCTTTCCGTTCCATGATTTTTTTGGGTTTAATTGCAAATACTTTTTCCAGACTTCTTCCAGACCTTTTTTTACCCCATAAACGTTTTCCCGGATGAAATACTTCTTTGTGTCTGATACGTTATCTACCGATGGTTCAATTTCATCCAAAGTTTCAAATCCAATTTCCTTTTGAAAATTTATATACTCCAGAACTTTGTCATGTTCGATTCTTGCCAGTTGAATATCACTCAAACATACCTGTGCTCTGGGTGATTTGACAAGTAGTATAAAAACTGCTAATATGATTAAAACTGAAATACGCATCCGGCTTAGTTGGTATGTATTGGCAACAAATAAAATGAAAATTAGAAAAAAATTAAACGATTCATAAAATATTTTTCCAACATATTCATCTTTTTGTCAAATATCATTTGTATTTCAAGGGTTTTTAATTCTTTTTGCATCCGGATTTTTACATAACATTTAAAATTAAGTTTTGATGATTAAAAGATTTGTATCACTGATTTTTTTTCTAATACTGATTGTTGTTCAGTTAAGTGCCAAAGAGGGAATGTGGATCCCTGTTTTGCTGGAGAAGTACAATATTGAAGAGATGCAGGATATGGGATTTAAACTGAGTGCTAAGGATATTTACGATGTGAACAATGCCAGCATGAAAGATGCGGTAGTTATATTCGGGAGAGGGTGTACCGGAGAAATTATTTCTAATGATGGATTATTGATTACCAATCATCATTGTGGCTACCGTCAGATTCAGTCACACAGTACTATTGAAAATGATATTTTGACTAACGGATTTTGGGCAATGAGCAGGGGAGAAGAGCTTCAAAATCCTGGACTTACAGTAAGTTTTCTTGAGTTTATGGAAGATGTTTCTGAAAAGGTATTTGACAATACGGAAGGTCTGACTGAAGAAGATAAAGACAAAATAATTTCAAAGAATATTGCTAAAATTCAGCTGGAAGCTTCTGAAAACGGGAAGTATAAAACACAGGTGAAACCACTTTTTTACGGTAATCAATACTTTCTTTATGTATACAAAGTATATAAAGATGTAAGATTAGTTGGAGCTCCACCTTCTGCAATTGGCAAATTTGGTGGAGATACAGACAACTGGATGTGGCCAAGGCATACCGGTGATTTTTCATTATTCAGAATATATGCTGATAAGAATAACGAACCGGCTGAATATTCTCCCGATAATGTTCCATATAAACCCAAAAGGTTTTTCCCAATTTCTGTAAAAGGAACTCAACCCGGTGATTTTACAATGGTATTTGGAAATCCCGGATCAACAACTCAATATATAACTTCAAACGAAGTGAGTCTGATACTGGATCAGCGTGATCCGGACAGAATAAAAATAAGGGACAAAAAACTTGCAATTATTAAAGCGGATATGGAAAAATCAAAAAAAGTCCGTATTCAATATTCTGCAAAATATGCAAGTATTAGCAATGCATGGAAAAAGTGGCAGGGAGAAATGCTTGGATTGAAAAGACTGGATGCCGTAAACAAAAAAATACAATTTGAAAAAGATTTTCAGAATTGGGCTATTGAAAACGGTGTTTGGAATAACACATACCAGCCTGTTTTTGAAGAATTTGATGAAGTTTATAAAGAATATGCCCCGTATATCCAGGCTGCAGATTATTATAACGAAATAGTTTTAAGGGGAATTGAGGTGTTTTCTTTGGCATCGAAAACGAATAAAATTATAAACGATATAGAAAATAAACAAACAGAAAAGGTTACAAATTCAATCGGAGAACTGCTTAAAAGTTTACCAAAATTTTATAAAGATTATAACCAGTCAACTGATGAAAAGCTATTTACAGAACTGCTTGTAGTTCTTGCTAATGATTTGGATTCAAAATACTTACCGGATGATTTTATTGAAATAATGGAGAAATATGATAATGATAAACTTCTAAAAAAGGTGTATCATAAGTCTATTCTAACCAATCAGGATAAATTAACCGAATTGCTGCATTCAGAGCGGGAAGATGTTTTACAATCATTCAGAAAAGACCCGGTAATAAGACTTTTTAAAAGTCTGAACTTTCATTATGAAGTTGAAATCAAACCTAAAGTTGACAGCCTGAAAAAACAAATTCAAGATAATATGAAAGTATATATGGCAGGTATAATGGAAATGAAATCCGGACAGCCCCTATATGCCGATGCAAACCTGACACTTCGTGTTACCTATGGCAAAGTTGAAGGATACAGCCCTAAAGATGGAATTAAATATAAACATTACACCACGCTATCTGGAATTATGGAAAAGGATAATCCTGAAATTTATGATTACGATGTGCCAGACCGTCTCAAGGAATTGTACCATTCAAAAGATTTTGGAATTTACGAAGAGGATGGTAAAGTTCCGGTTTGTTTTACAGCTTCAAATCATACTTCGGGAGGGAATTCCGGTAGCCCGGTTGTAAATGCAAATGGCGAGTTAATTGGAGTAAACTTCGATCGTTGTTGGGAAGGTACAATGAGCGATATAATGTTCGATCCGGAAATGTGCAGAAATATATCAATCGATATCAGGTATGCACTATTTATCATCGATAAATTTGCGGGAGCAGGTTATTTGCTGGATGAAATGAAGATTGTAAAATAGATTGAAAAGAAAACTATTCAATTTTAACCTTTCTTCTGCTAACTGTACTTTCTGTCAAACCGTTGTATTTTGCAGTTGCATGAATAATGTAATCACCGGAAATGTTGGGCATTTTTAAATTTGCCCAGTACGATTTTTGTCCTAAAGCATTTATCTCCAATTTTTGAGAAGCGGATTCAATGATTTCTCCAAGGCTGTTTTCAATATGAAGTACAAGTTCCCCTTCGACTGGGATGTGTTCATCATTTATTACCATAATTGTAAATCGTTTATTTTGATTTTTCTCAAGTTTCGCTTGCCAAAAATTAAGATAAACACCCACCGGTTTAAATGCTTCTCCAACATAATCCATAAAATGAGGTTCTAATACAGTTTTTTTTATATCAATAAAATTGTCGGAGGTAATAGCACCAGGATGACTTGATGTCAGGTATACGAAATGCTGAATTCCTGCAAAATTCCTGTATGCCCTTAAAAACTCTGTGTGTCCGGCAAGAGCATAAGCATAAAATTTAAAACGTTCTTCTTTTGTACTGTTTTTACCCAACCATTTATCATAAATGCGTTTGGTAATAATTGTGGGAGAACCATCACGGTTTAACCATAACCAGCCGTATTCGTTTACTATCATCGACTGACCTGTTTGTTTAAAAGAATAATCGCTCGGAGTAGGATAGAGGCTCTCAAAATCGGAAAGTTTAAAATATTCTTTGGTACTGTTGAAAGGATAAAAACCCTTGTTAAACAAATATGGATGATATTCAACCACATCGTTTGGACCGGTCGGTGGATTAAAACTAACTTCCCACGGACGATTTGATAAATCCAGCTTCCTTATTTCCTGTATAATCTGACCATTGTGAAGTTTTGTTGATTTTGATTCATTCATTGCATCCCAGATTACAAGGCTAGGATGATTCCACGAGTCAGACATCCAGTCTGTTAACTGTCTTTTTACCTCTTCCACACTCCAGTATTCCGGCAGGTCATAACGTATTCCGTCAAGTGTCCATATAAAAAATTCGTTCTGAATTAAAATTCCTTCCTCATCAGCAATGTCGAACCACTTGTCTGGAACCGAACCAATAACAAACCTGAAACTGTTCCAATTTATTGATTTGGGTATTTCGGCCAGCATTTTTCTTACCCATTTTTCATCCCAGGGAAGTGAACCGCATTCCGGATCTTCAAAAAAACGATGAAGAGCAATATTGGAACCTCGTAAAAAAAATATTTTGCCATTCAGGTAAGCTCTTCTTGTTGAAGTTTCGAATTTAAATTCACGCATTCCAAATCGTTTTGTAATATCATCTCCGGGGGTACGAACATTTATTTCATATAAAAAAGGATTTTTTGTGTCCCACAAAACCGCATCCTGCACAAATAAAGTATCTGTAATTATTACCTCTTCACCATTTGCTAATAAGATTTCTTTCCCATCAACAGCGTTTATTTTCAAACCGCTTTTCCATTCATGAATTTGATAGTTGGGTGAAAATTCGAGTTGTTCACCATAATTTTTAAATTTTGTTTGAACAACGATGGTTGAATTATAAATGTTTGGGGCGATTTGAATTTGCTCAATCACAGGATTATCGTTAAATGAAATTTCAACATCATCGTAGATTCCTGGTGTCCATTTATATTTTTCGTAATCAATCCCATAAGGAATTTCTTTTGGTAAAACACCCGGATGTGCGCCAATTCTAATTAGTATAGTGTTCTTTTTACCCCAATTTAAATACTCAGTAATATTATATCTTTTCGAAGTAAAAGATGCAAAGTTTCCTCCAACACGATTTCCATTAACCCAAAGTGTACTTCCAAACTGGGCCTTTTTAATGGTAATAAAAGCGTTTTGTTTATTCTCTTGAATTTTTATTTTTTTGCGGTACCAGAAATAGTTTCTGTTTTGATGAGATACACCACCGCTATCCACGAAAGTGGTTAATTCATTGATGATTTTCAGATTAAATTTTAATTCAGATGTTGTATATTCATCTACGTTGGGAAAAGCCGGTTCAGACTTGTTAACCAAGCCGGGGACCTGAACTTTATGAGAGAAAAAGGAGGGTGCCGGGAATGAATCTGTACTTTCTTCAATTTCCCATGTTCCGTTCATACTAATGTTTGTCCTTAAATCCTGAGCCAACAGGGAAGAGTTAATGGAACCCAGTAATATAAAAAGCTTTAAAAAAATGGGTATTTGATTTTTAGAATTTCGTAAGATCATAAGTTTCTTCAGTTTAGTAAGCGTACAATTTAAGAAAGAATAGTTTAATGAAAAAGTACCCAAAAGATTCAAGTAAAATTGAATGTTTAACTCAATAAATTATTTCCCAAATACATATAAGATTGAAAGCTGTTGTTGGTTATTTAGTTGCTCCCAGTCGATTATATGAAATGAAATATTGAATTTACCTTTTATCTTTTCATGGTTAATAAAATACCAGATTACATCTGTTCTCAGATAATCATTTGTTTTATAAAAAGGATCCCCAAATGCAAAATTGTGTCCCGCACCTGAACTTAAAACCGATTTGACTCCAAAGTTTTTATATTTCGCGTAAGCTTCTGCAAAAAAACTTGCGGCATTCTGAAATCCATCGGTAACGCCTCGTTCTCTGCATGAAGATGCCAAAACACCGGCCTTGATATATCCTTTAAAATTTGCTTCTTTTAATGATTTTATTCCGACCTGCAATGCAAATCCAAGATGGTCTTTGGTTGTTTCATTTGGATTTCGTTCTTCTGAACAAAATTCATGATTTAACAAAAAGTAATTTTCTAAAAACACATTTTTATAAAAGATTTCTCCCGAAGCTCCTGCAGTAAAAATTTCAAGACTTTTTTCTGATCTTAGACTTATCCAATCTACAAAAGCATTCTGATTTCCCCACGCCCAGTTTACCTTTCCATACATACCTTCAATATTCGGCCGGTAATACAAAAGTGTATCAGTAAGCATTGCTAACGGAAAGTTGATTTTGTCCCTTCGTGGAAATGCGCCAAACAGAAAGTTTGTTTGCTCGCTTTGAAACTGGTAATAAATTATAAGCTTTGGTTTTTGTGCATCAATATCGCTTCCAAATTCCTGTAAAAAACTTAAACCTCCCCGTAGTTTATGACCTTCAAAATCCACTCCAAGTTCAAAAGCTCCACGGGCTCCCAATATAGTTTGTGGATAAGAATAATCATTCGTGTATTCTCTGTTATCTCCAATTCCTTCAAAAAGAATTTGATATTTGAAATCCTGAGAATTGCCAATAAAAAAAACAAAAACCAGTAATAAGGTTAGTCCTAATTTCATTTTGGTTGCTTGAAAATAACGAAATTAATAATTCTTGTGAAAAGGCAGAATGAGGCTTATCAAAAACACAAAAAAATATAATGAAACCAGGTTCGTTAATCACATAAAATATAATTGTCTTTTTGCGGATTAATAATCAATACGGGCAATTTAGCAGCCTTTTTTACAATTTTTTTCTCCGGCAATCCAATTAACAAATCAATAGGTGTAATTGCAGAGCTTCCCAGCATAATTAATAGTTCGCTTTGTGAAGAAAGCGCCAATTCCAATGCTTCATTGGTGTTGTTATAACTCGATTTTTGTCCCCTGAAAATTTTATGTTCAACCCTGAATTTTTGAAATAAACGCCTGCATAAGGCCAGGTTAACTTTAACCTGTCGAACCGAATCTTTTTCCTTATCATTGGCAGCAACTACAATTATTCCCGATGAATTAAAACGACTAAAATAAGAAGCCCAAAGCATACTGTCCTGGTTTTCTTTTCTAAAATCTATAGGGAGAATTACTTTTTTAAAATCAGGTACCTTCTCTTCCTTCCCGTTAACAAAAAGAAATGGAACCGGACTTTCAGCAATTGCATTCCTGTATTTTTTAAAATTATTGGAGTCAGCGAGCAGCACAATTGCCTCATAATCATCAGCAAGCTTTTCTGGCAAATAGGTCATGTTTTCTGCCGAAAGTAACGTGGATACTGTTAACCCTTTTACATCATTTTTTATCGGTACGGTATATGCTGTAAGCTTTTCCCTGATACTTTCTTTATTCTTTTTTTCCTTTTTTGAATAATTGTAACAAAGGCATAACTCTTTTTTGAAAATGCTTGCTATTCTGATTCCGTTTAGAATCAGGTTTTTATCATTTTCGTTAAACAATACAAATACAATTATCTTTTGTTGTTTAGTTTTCGACATGTTCAGATAAAAAAAAACAAAACTACAGGTTTTTGATATAAGTCAGCACTAAAGCAGTAAAAGTTGGTTAATTTTATCTCTGTAAAATCAAGTCAATGCTCAACGAACAATTATTAAATCCGAGAAGTATAGCAATTATCGGAGCTTCCAATAATATTTCAAAACCGGGAGGAAAAATTGTTAAAAACCTTCTGGATAACAATTTTAAAGGAAAGTTATACCCCGTTAATCCGAAAGAATCAGATATTCAGGGAATACCCTGTTTTTCTGAATTAGATGAATTGCCTGAAGTTGATTTGGCAATTTTAGCTATTCCGGCAAAATTTTGTTTGTCCACGGTAGAAAATCTTTGTAAAAATAACAATACCAAAGCATTTGTAATTATTTCAGCGGGTTTTGGCGAGTTAAATGAAGAAGGAAAAAAGCTTGAAAAAAAGATTGCAGAAATTGTAAAAGTATACGAAGCCTGCCTTATCGGCCCAAACTGTATAGGAGTAATGACTCCAAAACATGCCAGTGTTTTTACAACACCTATTCCTGAATTAACTCCTGAAGGCTGTGATTTTATATCAGGATCAGGAGCAACTGCTGTTTTTATCATCGAGTCGGGAATAGCAAAAGGATTACGTTTCGCAAATGTTTTTTCGGTAGGAAACAGCGTACAAACCGGAGTGGAAGATATACTCGCTTATTTAGATGAAAATTATATTGAAGGTATAAGTCCAAAAGTAAAACTTCTTTACATTGAAAATATTGAAAATCCTGATAAATTATTACATCATTCAATTTCTTTAATCCGAAAAGGTTGTAAAATTGCCGCGATAAAAGCCGGAAGCTCGAATGCAGGAAGCAGAGCGGCTTCTTCACATACCGGAGCCTTAACAAGTTCGGATGGCGCGGTTGAAGCACTTTTTCGTAAGGCCGGAATTGTGAGATGTTATGGGCGAGAAGAATTAACTACGGTGGCATGTGTGTTTATGTGCAAAGAACTGAAAGGAAGAAAACTTGCCATCATAACTCATGCAGGCGGACCGGGTGTTATGCTTACCGATGCATTGGAAAATGGCGGATTAAAAATACCACAAATAGAGGATTCGAAAGAAAAACAAGCACTAAAAGAAAAACTTTTCAGCGGTTCCTCAGTAGAAAATCCAATTGACTTTTTGGCCACAGGAACTGCTGAACAACTGGGAGAAATTATTAATGCATGTGAAAAAGATTTTAATGTGGATGGAATGGCTGTAATATTTGGCAGCCCGGGTTTGTCGCCAATTAGCGATGTTTATTCCTTACTAAATGATAAAATGAAACAAGGAAAGAAACCTATATTTCCAATCTTACCCTCAATAATAAACGTAAAGGATGATGTTTCTGAGTTTTTGTCGAAGGGAAATGTAAATTTTCCTGATGAGGTTTTACTGGGACGGGCCCTGACAAAGGTAATGAATACACCTCCTCCATCACAAAACGAAATTAAGATTGATGGAATCGATATCAAAAAAGTAAAGGAGATTATTGGCAATGCAGGGAATGGATATCAAGCGCCGCAAATAATACATGCCTTACTTGATGCAGCCGGAATTCCACGTGTAAAAGAACTTGTTGCAAAAACTGAAACTGAAGCCGTTCTGGCGGCTATGAACATTGGTTTTCCTGTTGTAATGAAGGTAGTCGGGCCAATTCATAAAACCGATGTGGGAGGTGTAATATTGAATGTGCGAAATGTAAATCAGGTTCGCAAAGAGTTTCATCATTTAGATGGAATTGATGGGGCAGAGGGTGTGCTTTTGGCGCAAATGGCATCGGGAACAGAACTGTTTTTGGGAGCCAATTACGAAAATAAGTTTGGGCATATTGTACTTTGCGGTATGGGAGGTATTTATGTAGAAGTTTTAAAAGATGTTGCTTCCGGACTGGCTCCTCTTACGTATGATGAAGCCTTGTCGATGATAAAAAGTTTAAAATCGTACAAAATATTAAAAGGATACCGAAAACAACCGGGAGTGAATATTAAAAAGTTTGCAGATATTTTGGTTCGTCTTTCCGGATTACTCCGTTTTGCAACAGAAATAAAGGAAATGGATATGAATCCTTTGCTGGGAAATGAAAAAGAAATTTTGGTAGTGGATGCACGCGTAAGAATTGAGAAGCCCCCATCCCAACCTTCCCCCAAAGGGTGAAGGAGAAAGAAATTAAGTTGAAGTGTTGTAGATTAAGTTGATATGAAAGACGAACAAAATAAATTCTATTCTTCTATATCGAAATACTATTCTGAGATATTTCCATATAAACCAATGCAGGTCAATTTTGTCAAGAAAAATATTGGGAAATTAATGGATAAGAAAATCCTTGACATTGGTTGCGCAACAGGCGAATTAGCTTATAAATTAGCAGTTGAAAAAGCTTTGGTTACCGGTATCGATTTGAATGAAGATTTAATAGTGCAGGCAAAGGAGGGCGCCGTATCTCAATCTGCCGGTATGGTAATTCCCGATTTTAGAATCGGAAATATGTTGGAAATAGTAAAGGACTTTGGCAATGAAAATTTCGATGCCGTGTTGTGTTTTGGAAATACTTTGGTTCATCTTTTATCCTTGAATCTTATCCGGAAATTTACAAGCGGAGTTTACAATGTTCTTAAGCCTGAAGGGATTTTTCTTCTGCAAATTCTGAATTACGATTTTATTCTGGAAGAAAAAGTTGAGGAGTTGCCTTTGATTGAAACAGAAAACATAAGATTTATCAGGAAGTATAAGCTTGAAGAAAATAATCCTTTGATTCGTTTTAAAACTGCTTTGGAAATAAAAAAAGAAAAGCAAATCGTTTCCAACGAAACATCACTTTTAGCTTTAAAAAGTAGTCAACTTTATAAAATTCTGGAAGCTTCAGGATTCAGAGAGATTAAGTTCTTCTCAAATTATAAACAGGATGCTTTTTGTGGAAAGCATTTGCCATTGATTGTGAGTTGTAAAAAATAATGATGGCAGATTCCCTAAGTTCTATATACATCGATTAGTTGTTATAGCATAGATTACAGTAACATTCTGTTTGAGTTGAGAAGAGGAAAGAACAGTTCTGACAGTAATCCGTTTTAGTTTCCCCGATATAATTTCCACCAAATGAAGAATCCGCTAAATAGAACAATCAGCATACAAATTCCGGCAATTGGGACTATCAGGATATAAAACATTCCCAGTATATTTTCAAAGATTCTTCCGGTGTGCATTTCAAGCGAAACATTCCAAAGTGACATGGGGGAGACTTTTCTGATTTCCTCAGTCATTTTTGGAAATTGTGGTAAGGGATTTCCATCTTTGGAAAAAAGTTTTTGCACCCCTTCATTATAACTAAACCAATATGATTTAGTATCGCTTTGTACCAATCCGGCAACCATATTTGCTCCAATCGGACTTTGCATTCCTTCAGGTTCTGCATAGGATTTTTGAGTAAAAAAATCAGCAACTTTACCGTTGTTTATATTCCATAAAAACATTCCGCTAAACGAACCAACCATATAAATATTTTCCCCAAGAGATTCAAGTACATTACATCCCATAACACTGACCGGTGGTTGCGAACCGGCAGATTGTAAGTCAGTTGTTAAATTCTCATCGGCGAAATAAAATCCTTCTGAAGTTGAAAAGATATACTGATTTTTATTTTCGTCCCACTTAACCCTGCGCAATTTGTCGAACCATGGATTTGGACTGTCCATGTGTGTACCGGGAATAATGCCCACTTTTTTGGTTGCAATGGCTATTAAAAGTGGCGGGCGAAGGTGCATCCCCAAAAATGTATTTAGAATAAGAAATGTCACAAAAATATACCCAATTACATTGTGCCAGCGAAGATTCAGTTTTTTCATCTTCACCAAAGATTGAAAATTATTGTTTTCCGCATTATTGATTACGAAATTTCCCCCTTGAGGGGGCAGGGGGTGATTTTCTATGTCTTTATTTTTATGTTTTTTAAGCAATTTCTTTCTTCGTTTTATGATTTTTGGGAAAAAGAAATGAAGCAAACCGGTAACAGAAAGAAAGATGGTTACAATACCCAATAAATCAACAAGTAGTTTTCCGGGTAAACCAAACATTTCGCCACTATGTAATTGCCAAAAAGTTTCAAATAATCCGGCTTTTCTTTCGTATCCATAAGGTGCTGGAAGTTGTACAACTTTAAAATTATTTCCATCCGCACTTTTGAGAAGATAGTGTCGGGTTAAAACTAAAAGTGTATCATTTTTTAAGCCGAGGTCTGCAATCCGATCTTGAACATTCAATTCTATTTTTTGCCACTTTTCCCCATTTTTCCGTTTGTATAAACCCAGTTGAGTTCCTGCAAAAAGTGAATGTTTATGTTGTACTACTGAATATATTTTGCGATTATCTATTCCTTTTGGAAATCCCTGGTTAAAATCTTCAAAGGAGGAGAAATCGTTATTACTTTTCCAAATGCCAATGTTGCCATAAATAAGATTGTTTAAACTATCCAATTTAAGTGAACCCCTTACAGCGGCCAGGTTCCAGTTTTTATAGGTGTAACTGGAAGGAAGTAAATTACGCGAAACATCGATAGAAGAGAACAGTTGCCTGTGATTCATAATAATGCCGGAAAAGGCAAAAACAATGGCAAAAAAAGCAATAATTATGGCCGGCCATTTATGCAATTTTTTGAATATTTTAACTCCCCTTTTTTTTGTCATTTTTCAGGCATTAAAAAACTTTACTGTTTGACTTTAAAAAAGAAACAGTAAAGTTTTGTTATAAAAATCGGTTAAAAAATACTCTTTATTTATTAATGAAAGATGGCGTTACTGCTAGCATTATATATCCCCAATACTGCCCGGTGGTATGATCTCCGCCTTTTATCAATTGCATACTTTCTGTTGCAAACATGGTTGAAAAACCAGCACTTAATGCAGCTATTTTATGGGCCTGGTAGGTAAAGAACAAATCCAATTCGGTTCCAAGTCCGTTGCTTGCATCTTCTGCAATTTTTCCCGCCGACATATAATAATGAATATGTGCACCACAGGAAATCTTGTTTTTAGTGTATTTGTATTTTAAATAAATGTCGTTCAATCCCACAGAATATCCTGTTGAGGAGTTTATATGGTTTCCCACATAAAAATAATCCATAAAACCATTGAATTTATGGTTGGTTCCGTAAAAGGGAGTAAAGGCATATACCTTATCGGTTTTATCATAAGAATTTCCCGACAGGTATTCAAATCCTCCTGAAAGACCAAAGTCTAAGGCAGCTTCAATCAGAAAGTTCATTGCACTGATGTTTTTGTCAGATTTATGTTTTCCCATTTGATAATAAAAGTTGGTAGCAAAAGAAACCTTTTCCAAACTGAGCGAGTATCTACCTCCCAAAGTTTGACTGAATTTTACAATCTCTTTTGTTTCACTTTCCATTACCGGAACTCCATTATTTAAAATCAAAATACTTAATACACTCTTGTCCCATTTTTTATTGAACCAGGCAAACTGTAAATCTTTATACGCATCGGGACCGTTATAAATATTATCGGTTAACGTACTGTTTTCGTGATGCGCTATTCCAAAATGGATTTTAAAGTCTTTTTCGTATTTGAAAAGGGCCACATCGTGAGTACGTCCCTGCTGTGCCCAGCCTACGTTACCAAAAATCCGGCTGTCATCGTAAACCAATTCCTGCCGACCTGCTTTTACAAAGAAATTTTTAGAGAATTCAACATCTGCCCATGCTTCGTGAATTGAAACCGCATAATCCTCGTTTGTAACCAATTGTGGCTGGCTTCCCCAATAGCGTACATCCTGTAGTGTAAGTTTGGTTTTAATAATTTCGTATTGGAACATGGCATTTAAACGCGAACGTTGCGTAGTTGGAATCGACCAGTCCTGATCTGCATCCGCCAGTGTTTTGTAACCACGGTTAAATTCAGTTCTTGGGCGGAATTCGCCGGTTAACGAGAATTGTGCTTTGCCTAAATTCGACATTAAAATTCCCGCCAAAATTAAATAGATTAATTTCAGATATTTCATGATATTAAAGTTCTTGGTTAATATATTTACTTGTTAATGGTTGAAACCCTGCTCCCGAAAACTCTTCTGGATCATTGCAGTTACTTTAGTTTTTATAAAAATTATCTTTGGGCCAGAAGCTCGAAGCAAGAAGCACGAAGTTTTTTTTCAAATGGAAATGTTTCTCTTCCTTCTTCTGTCTTCAGTCTTCTGGACAATACTCATTCTATTAGTTGAATTTTTTCGATAATAAACCTATATATTTCTAATGCAAAGTGATTTATTTATTCGCTACAATATCATAGGTTTTTTCTCTTTCTTCGGCTTCCTTCATCCATTGTGGAACAACAGTTTTTAGGAATTCCTGTTTGTCATTATTCAGTTTTTCCATATCCAAACCAATAAATTCCTGGGCTTTTTCTTTGGTTGAAATATCCGGATATGGAACTTCTTTGTTGTATCCTAAATCTGCTAATAATCGTGCAAGTTTAATACGAGTTTCCTGTGCGATTGTAATTCCGGTAGATATTGTTCTTCCGATTTCAATTGGTGAATGGAACGAACCCCCATGAGCTGCTGCGGCATAATCCCAGCGCCATTGAGAATGACGGATTCCCATTAGAATATCTTTCATCTGAGTTTCTGTCGCTCCCAATTCCCAGGCTTTTCCTGCTTCCACATGTGCTCTTACAATTAACTCTTCAAGTTTGTCTCGGTTCTGAATAATCTTGTCTTGTCTTTCGTATACATTTGCAATTAATGTGGCGGTTTCCTGACGGTGACAAACCTGACAGGAATTAGCAACATTGTTAAGAGGTGATTGCATTTTGTGATCGGTATATTTTACCCCACCTTCGCTTTTATAAGGCATATGGCAATCGGCACATGCAACTCCTCTTTGTGCATGAATTCCAGTTAAATAAGTTTCATAGCCCGGGTGTTGTGCTTTTAACATTGGAGCCTTACTAATGGCATGAGTCCAGTCGGCGAACTCCATATCATCATAATACTCTTCCATCTCTTCTGCAGTCATCCCTTTGTCCCATGGAAAAGTAAGATAGTTAGCTCCTTCTGCAATGTTTTTATTAAAATAATATTCCACATGGCACTGCGCACAAACCAAACTTCTCATTTCCTGATGACTTGCTTTTGTGATGTCTTTGCCCATTCTTTCAAAAGCTTCAACCAAAGCCGGACGAGTAATTACGAGATTCATATTCTCATTATCGTGACAATCAGCACAACCAATTGGATTTACAACCTCTGCTCCTAATCCTGCCCATTTTCCTGTATAAAACTGTGCTACACCTCTCTCGTTCATTAACCGCGGAACATCGGGACTTTTACATGTCATACAAGTTGAAGGCATTGGCCCGTCGGTTGCAGATTTTGGCGCTCCTGTGCGCAAAGTATTTTGAAGATCTTTTACAGCATAATAATGCCCTCTGCCCTGGTTGTAATCTTTCGAAAAACCATAGCCTGCCCACAGAACTACCAATCGGGGATCTTCTTCCAGCATATCAATCATTGCACTGCCGTTATATTTACTTCTGAAAAGCGTATCTGAAGTTTCGTAATAAGATTGAAATTCTCTTGGGTAGTTTTCGCCCCAAACCTCATTTCTGGGCTCAAATTCTGTAATTTTATTTTTAGGAACATTTACATAAGCAGCTTCAGCTCTGCGTTCAACAATTGAAGAAGCCAGTAATCCTAGTAAAAAAACAACAACAATAGTTACGAGGAAAATTAACCAAGCCAGCCATGGGCGTTTTTCTGTGATTTTTAAAATTGAACTCATTTGTAGTAGTATTTAGTTATTGATTATATTCTTTTATCCATTGTGGTACAGGACTGGTTGGGAGCGGAACTCGTGCATTGGGAACACTTGATAAGCTGTTTACCCTTCCATGAGGAACTTCGCGATGACACTCTATACATTTCCTCTCCGTACGGTGCACATTATGTCCTTCAACAGTTACTGCCAGTTTTGGATCTTTTAGTACTTTGCTATGGCAACGTACACAATTGTCGTGTACTACATTCGAACCGGCTTCGTGAATAAAAATTACCTGCGGTTCTTTGCGTAATGTAAACATGGTAGCATGCCTTAAACCATCTTTTGCTTTAAAATAGTATTTGTTAAGCACGTTGTTATGAGGAACGTGACAATCATTACAATGTGCAACTTCACGATGTGAACTGTGAGTCCATGTTGCATACTGTGGAGACATAATATGGCAATTTGTGCATGTTGATGGATTATCGGACAAATATGAATGAGCTTTAGAAACATAAAGAATAAAAGCTATAAGTCCTACAAAAATTCCGGTAACAATTAGAACAGGAAATCTCCATTTTGGAGGTGGTAGTAGTTTGCTCAGCATATTAATCAGGTTTTATAATAGTGCAAATATGATGTGGATTATACCCGTAATTTGTAACGAATGTTACATTTTAGGTTTTTTTAAATACGAGATTCCCATTATTTAAAATCAAAATAAATAAGCCGGAGATGTTTTTCAGCAATTTGAATTTAAAAGAAGGGTAGTTCAATAATGTTAATTTTACCCATCTCAATAAAAATCAACCTACGTTTCAATCACAAACAAATTATGTTTGCGAACTTTTAAATTAACACCATGAATAAATTAACCTTATTAACCTTACTATTAGTACTTTCTTTTAACTCTTTTGCAGAAGGATTTGTTAGCGCCAAAAATGTGAAAATTAATCTGGCCGGATTTGTTCGTAACGATTTTATTTTTGATTCGCGCCGCAACCTTGATGCATGCGACCATCTACTTGAATTATATCCGCTTGCACCGGAATACGATTCAAATGGTAATGATATCAATGCAAAATCCAGTGCCCAGTTTTTAAATACTTTTTCAAGAATTGGTACCCAATTGTCTGGTCTGGAAATGGGCAAAACAAATATCAGTGCATTTATAGAATTTGATTTTACAGGTGGAAGCATGACGCCTACAGTTAGGTTGAGGCATGCGTTTACAAAAATAGCCTGGCCTAAATCGCAATTATTAGTTGGCAGGACCTGGCATCCTACTTTTATAGAAAAAGTATACCCGGTAACTTTGAATGAAAATACAGGAATACCCTTTCAGGTATTTAACAGAAGTCCGCAATTGCGCTGGACATACAATTTTGCACCAAACTTTGATTTTATAGCTGCGGCCATTTACCAATATGATTACAGTAATACAGGACCTTCAGGAAAAACATATCAGTATCAGCGGGATGCTATTATTCCAAATCTTCATGGGCAAATTCAGTTTTATAACGACAATTGGGTAATCGGTGC
>CAJXZG010000022.1 GCA_913063265.1 uncultured Prolixibacteraceae bacterium
TGACGGTAATACGGACGCACATTGAATCCTTCGTAAGTTTTCCAAACCAATGCACGTTCGTAGTCTTTGCCTTTTAAATCGGCATTAATTTTTGCTTCCCACTCTTCTGTGGTAATGGGCGCAAAATCAGTAAACAGTTTCTGTTCTCTATCTGACATACTATTAGTAGTTTTTGAAAATCGTGCGGCAAAATTAGTGGATTTAATACATTGACAAACAGAATATCAAAGGTTATTTTATCAATTTGTTCAAAAATCATATTTAGGAAACACACGATAAAAAAAGATACTTCAAATAATTTGATTTTTCATAATAGTAACTGTCAAAATTATCTTCATTGAATTATTTTGGATATATATGATCATGGTTGTTAACATTATTTAACAATCCTGCAATATTCTGATAAAGTTGTATTTAGGGCTAATTAATATTAATTGTTTAAAATAAATATTGAAAACATAAACAAATATTGTTTAATTTTTATTATATTTGTATAAACAAAATGAAAACAATAACAATTTCAGAAACAGAAAAGTAAAAGGAAACAATTAAAACAACTTTTAAAATTTTAAACAATGAAAACAATTAGAACAATTACAGCAGGTATTTTTTTAATGGCATCAATGATGTTTGCCAGTGCGAGTGAAAACATGTCAAGTTTAGAAAGAAGACTTCATGTTGATGATTACAATTTGAATTTCGAAGAATGGATGCTCGACACTGAATATTTTGGTTCAAAAAAATCGAAGTCGGAAGCTATGGGTAGTGTAGTAGATATAGCAGTTGCAAATCCGGATTTTAGCATTTTGGTTGAAGCTGTTACAAAAGCGGATCTGGCAGGAGCGTTAAGCGCAGAAGGTCCCTTTACAGTTTTTGCTCCGACCAACGATGCGTTTAAGGCCTTATTTAAAGAACTTGGAGTAAGCGGAGTAAAAGATTTAAGTGCCGAGCAACTTACGCCAATTCTTACTTACCATGTAGTTTCAGGAAAAATTATGTCGAGCGATTTATCCAATACTAAAGTTAAAACACTTAATGGAGAAAAAATTAAGGTCGACATTTCGGATGGGGTAAAAATTAATGAAAGTCATGTTACAAAAGCAGACATAAGTGGCAAAAACGGAGTGGTTCATGTTATAGATAAAGTTTTAATTCCATAATATATTTTAGTCTACACCATGATAAATGCCGGTTCTAAAGCCGGCATTTTTTGGTTGAGGGATTTACTTTTGTAAGTCCCTCTTTGATTTTTTATGTCAAATTTTACCTGAAAAATATCAGTTTCAGGAAGGAATTATGTATTCGTTAAAGATTCTAAAAAAATGATTCAAACAAATGCTTGAAGGCAATATCTGTCAATTCTTTCACAAAAATTTTCATAAATTGCGTGACCGTTGATAAAGTGAGAACATGGATAAGCTACAGTGGACAAAGGATATTTTTGGGTCGAAGCTTGAGTTGAGACAAGGTTATGAAAGTATTGGAAAAATCCAGTGGGAAAGTATGGTCAGTTCGAAAGCGCAGGCTATGATTAACGGAAAACTTTTTGTATTAAACCGTGAATTCTTTCTTTCAAAGCTTGAAATTTATGATGCCAACGACCAGTCACTTTTGGGAATGGTTATGGTTAATATTTTTAATCCACGCAGCGATGTTTTAATCAATGGAAAACGTTTTGAACTGGAGATTCAAAACTTCTGGCAGTCGCGCTGGAGTTGGAAATATAACGGTGCCGAAATTATTCGATTTACTTCAAACGAATTTATTACCAAAGACAAAGGCGATATTGAACTTTTTACGGCCTGTAACGAAGAAGTTGAAATTCTGATTTTATTGGGTTTGTTTGTTAGAAATCAGTTTATACTATTTATCCTACTTATTTTGTTGGTTTTACTGGTGGTGATTGTTTAAATTATTGAAGATATACTTTGAGCGTTGAATTGACCACTTCAATTGACCGAGAATTCAAAAGCAATTTTAATTTGAGGATTTATTGGAAATCTATTTTATTGGTCATTTGTAAACTATATATTACATTTGTAATGTAATTTTAACTTTTCAAACGATGAAACTACTCCCTCATTATTTTAAACGTATTGGATTATTTCTGTTTTTTTTAGGTTTTATATTGGCACTTGATTCTGTCAGAGAAGGTTTTACGGAAGGATACACAAGAGCTGAAGTCGAGAATTTCACTCATATTCTGCCTGAAGCCTTTCGATTCTGGGGGGACTTCACTTCGCTTTCGGGATTATTGTTGTATGTTTTGTCAAGGAATAGAACGGAAGATGAATTTGCTCAAAAACTAAGATATGAATCAGCATTTTTGTTAATGGTTCTTACAATTCTTGTTGTTTTGATATTGTATGTTTTTAACCATGAAATTTTGATTGAACCTTCAATGTTTCTTGCATTGCAAATGATTGCATATTTAATAATCCGTGCATTTAAACGAGGTATTATATTAATGAAGGACTGATGAAAAACAAAGTGAAATTAAATCGTGTAATGTTAGATAAAACCCAGGAAGAGTTGGCACAAGCAATTGGTGTTTCGCGTCAAACGATTCATGCCATTGAGCGAAATAAATTTGTACCATCGGTTCAAACCGCCATGCGATTAGCAAATTATTTCAAATTATCTGTTGAGGAATTGTTTGAGTTGAATGATTAAAAAACCGCCTTTGCGTACAAAAGCGGTTTTGATATGTTGAGTAAATTACCTACCCGAATTAATCGGCAAGGCAACTTACGGAAAAGCACCAACAGTAGTTGGTACTTGTATTTTTTCCCTCGTCCCCCTTGGTGAAGGGGGAATAAAAGGGGGATTGATACAACTTTTTTCTGATAAATTTACAATCCTCAGACCTCGTTCCTCGGCCACCTCCTTTACAAAGGAGGACTTTCCCCGGCAAAGGTCACTGGTCTTTACTTTATCTCCGAACCAGGCTTTACCTCTATGTCAGGCGAAACAATCGATAAGGATCCATCGGCATTTTCAGCACAAAGAATCATTCCCTGAGATTCGATTCCCCTCAATTTTTTTGGAGCCAGATTCACTAAAATCGAAACCTGCTTACCTACCAAATCCTCAGGGTTATAAAACTCTGCAATTCCTGAAACAACTGTCCTTTGGTCTATCCCGGTGTCAACTTTTAGTTTTAAAAGTTTTTTGGTTTTTGCCACTTTTTCGCATTCCAAAACGATTCCGGAGCGAATATCCATTTTGCCAAAGTCGTCAAATTCGATGTTGTCTTTTGCCGGGGTAGCTTTTGCTTCTGCCATTTCATTGGCTTTTTTAGTATCCAGTAACTTTTGCAATTGTGCTTCAATTACTTTATCCTCAATTTTTTCAAAAAGCAATTCGGGTTTATTTACTTTATGCCCGGCAGAAATTATATCCGTTTCACCAAGTTTGTCCCAGTCCATTTTTTCAATATTCAGGAATCCTCTAAGTTTTTCCATGCTAAATGGTAGAAATGGTTCCAGACAAATGGTAAGATTTGCAGTGATTTGTAAACAGATATTCATAATGGTTTTTACCCTTTCTGCATCAGTTTTAACCACTTTCCATGGTTCTTCGTCGGCAAGATATTTATTACCTAAGCGAGCTAAATCCATTGCATTTTTCAGAGATTCACGAATTCTGAAACTATTCAGACTTTTTTCAACTTCACCCTTTAATTTTGCTATTTCAGCAAGTGTGGCTTTGTCAGCATCGTTTAATTCTCCTTTTTCAGGAACTATACCATCATAGTATTTTTGAGTAAGTACCAGGGCACGGTTTACAAAGTTTCCAAGAACAGCTACCAATTCGTTATTGTTTCTTGTCTGAAAATCTTTCCATGTAAAGTCGTTGTCTTTGGTTTCCGGTGCGTTGGCTGTTAAAACATATTTTAGCACATCCTCTTTTCCGGGAAATTCCTCAAGATATTCGTGTAACCAGACAGCCCAGTTTCTTGAGGTTGAAATTTTATCGTTTTCAAGATTTAGAAATTCATTTGCAGGAACGTTTTCTGGCAAATTATAAGTTCCTTCAGCTTTTAACATCGACGGGAAAATGATGCAGTGGAAAACAATGTTGTCTTTTCCAATAAAGTGTAACATTCTTGTTTCGGGATCTTTCCAATACGTCTCCCAATCACTGGTGAATTCTTTTGTTGCTGAGATATAACCAATTGGTGCATCAAACCAAACATAAAGCACTTTGCCGTCAGCATCTTCCACCGGAACCGGAACACCCCAGTCCAAATCACGGGTTACAGCACGTGGCAATAATCCACTGTCAATCCATGATTTACACTGGCCATAAACATTCGATTTCCATTCTTTATGACCTTCCAGAATCCATTCTTTTAACCAGGGCTCATATTGGTCAAGGGGTAAATACCAGTGTTTGGTTTCTTTTAAAACGGGTTTGTTACCGGAGATGGTTGAAACCGGATTTATTAATTCTGTCGGACTCAACGATGAACCACAACTTTCGCACTGGTCGCCATAAGCTTTTTCGAAACTACATTTTGGACAAGTTCCTGTGATATAACGATCGGCTAAAAACTGTTTATTCTCTTGGTCGTAATACTGCTCGTTCGATTTTTCTACAAATTTTCCCTCATCGTACAACTTTCTGAAAAATTCAGAAGCAGTTTGATGATGAATCTCTGCACTGGTTCTTGAATAAACATCAAAAGAAATCCCAAAATCCTCAAACGATTTTTTAATTATACCGTGAAACTTATCTACAACATCCTGCGGAGTAACACCTTCATTTTTTGCTTTTAATGTTATTGGAACACCGTGCTCGTCGGATCCACCCACCATTATTACGTCCTCGTTTTTAAGGCGAAGATATCTTGCATAAATGTCAGCAGGAACATAAACTCCTGCTAAGTGGCCAATATGAATTGGGCCATTGGCATATGGTAAAGCGGTGGTAATTAATGTACGTTTGAACTTGCTCATTGTAAATATTTTGTCTGTTCCAGAATTTTAATTTTAGGGCTGCAAAGATAATGAAAAAGAAATTCCAAATTACAGGCACCAAAGAACAAAATAAACGCACCAAAAAAAATTGATTACAATGTCTTTGATTAATCCGAGTTTGAAGTGTTTGGAAATTAAATATTGTTTGAGATTTGCTTGTTATTTGAGATTTGGGATTTGTAAATTGGAATTTCAAAATGTTACCTTCGCCCAAAAATTGATTTTATGCCAAACTTTTCTCACATTATTTTCGACCTTGATGGAACGCTAACCGATAATTCTCAAGGGATAGGCAATTCTGTACAATACGCTTTGAAGCAATTGCATATCGGTGAATGCCCCGATGATATTTTAAAACAGTTTATTGGGCCGCCTCTTCAGTGGGGTTTTAAAAACCTGATGGGCCTGAATGAACGTAATACAAAACTGGCAGTGGAATACTTTCGAACCTATTATGGCGAAAACGGATGGCATCAAAACTCACCATACGACGGAATTCTGGAGTTGATTGCTGAATTGGACAGACTGGGAAAAAAGATGTTCATAGCTACCTCGAAACTTGAAAAGTATGCTATGAAGATTATGCATCATTTTGAGTTGGATAAATATATCATCCAGTTAAAAGGGATTGATTATAGCGGTAAGCATTCAAAGTCGGATTTGATTTCTGATATCCTGGATATTAACAGAATCACTCCATCAGAAAATGTAGTTATGGTTGGAGATACTGTTTTTGATATTGAAGGAGGAAAAGAAAACGGGCTTTCAACCATTGCAGTAGCTTACGGTTTTGGGAAAAAAGAGGAGTTGAAAAAATCAAATCCGGATTATTTTGCGGAGGATGTGGATGAGTTGGGTGAGATTTTGATGGAGTAGTTTCGTCAAAATCAAAAATAAATATCCGTAATCCCTAACGGGACATAATACTCTTATGATTAAAAAAAATCAACAATTCATTTTAGGTATTAAGATTCAAATTTGTAATTTCATTTCTAAAACAAAATAATGATAATTCCACCCTACATAAAACCCGGCGATAAAATCCGCATTGTTTCTCCAGCAGGGAAAATAAAAAAAGAGCATGTATATCCGGCAGTGGAATGGCTGATTCAAAAAGGTTATAAAGTTGATTTGGGAAAACATGTTTTTAAGGAATATTTCCAGTTTGCCGGCACCGATAGAGAACGTTTGGAAGACTTGCAAAATTCTTTTGACGACCCGGAAACCAAAGCAATTATTTTTTCACGTGGCGGATACGGAACCATAAGAATAATTGATCACATAGATTTTACAGAATTTAAAAAACACCCAAAATGGCTGGTAGGTTTTAGTGATATTTCGGTTTTACATGCTGCTATATATAAAATGGGTTTTGCTACAATTCATGGTGTGATGCCACGTTATTTTTTTGATGGTGAAAAAAATCCCAACGAAAATCTGATTTCATTGATGGAAATCCTGGAAGGCAGGGAAGCAAGTTATCAATTCAAATCCCAAAATTACAATAAGCAAGGAATTGCAAAAAGTGAAATAGTTGGAGGCAATCTTTCCATCATATGCAGTTTGCTGGGAACAAAATATGAATTGCACACCAATGGTAAAATTCTCTTTATTGAGGATATTGATGAGTATCTTTATCACACCGACAGAATGATGTTTCAATTAAAACTTTCAGGAAAGCTGGATAATCTTGCCGGTTTGCTTGTGGGTGATTTTACCGATATGAAAGATAATCAATCGCCTTTTGGTTTAAGTGTAGAGGAAATAATTCTTGATGCAGTTAAAGAATTTGATTATCCGGTTTGTTTTGGATTTCCGTCAGGGCATGATAAAAAAAACCTTGCCCTGTTACTGGGCAAGGTTTGGGAATTGAAAGTGATGTCAGGCACATGTGAATTAAACCTGACTTAAAACCTCAATTATCTCAGTCAGCTTATCTTTTTAGTATCACTTTAAATGTTTTAGAATCTCCTTCATCGTTGGTTATTTTTAAAAAATAAGCTCCTGGATTAAAACGGTGAAGGTCAACTTTTGTATACTCTACAAATTGTTCTTGTCCACTTAAAAGCAGCTTTCCACTTAATCCGAATATTTCATAATTAAAACTTTGATGGATATCCCAATTTATAATAAGCTCGCCTGAAGTTGGATTAGGATAAACTGTAACATTTTGCAAACTTTCAATGGTTCTTGTTGAAGTAGGAAAAGTATTAACTGTTACAATTGACGGGACATTCTTTTCTGTATTTCCCACATTATCGGTCGAGATAGCATAAAAGCGGAAATTATTGGCAACAGTATCCGCAATGTTATATAAAACTTTATTGTCCGTGCTTACACCAATTTCTTCAAACATGGCACCGTTTTTCGACACAAAAAATTTGATATTGTTGATGCCAGAACCATTTTTATCATCCGCTATACAAGATATAGTTACCAATGAATCACCGGTGGTTTCTGCCATAGTTTGCATTTGAGTTTCAGGAGCTTCAAAATCGAGTGTATTTACCCAGGTATTGGTAGTTATGGCTTCATTCATATCGAAAATTATTGTAGCCCCGTTTTCTATTGCATCCCCGTGTTTTACATTCTCATTTAACTCAACCGAAAATTTTACCCAACCTTCTCCTTCGGGTGGATTTGTATTTGGCGGAAGCTCGATGCCTTCAATATCCCATTTTAAAATATTTCCGTTACGTTCCATTTTCCAATTGTAACCGGAACCGGAATGACTTGTTTGACCAAATTTTACAGATTCGATATTGAATGCTGCTGAGAGTGTATCCACAATTTGTACACGATAAGCCGGAGCGGTGGCTTCTTTTTTATTCTCGAAAAATATAGTGTAATGCATGGTTGGTATTTCAGCCATAAAATTCTTTTCCCCATAGCCGGTAGGACCAACAATTTTGTTGGGATCCCAAGAGTTTACCATTTTTCCTTTTACCTGTTTCCCGGATTTTACTTGCAAATCTTTGTCTTTAATCAGACCAATTTCTTTGTAAAACCAATTAAAAATTCTTCTTCTGAGATTATCTTTTATCGATGCTACTTTCTCGACTGCGTTTCCAACAGTAGTAATAATTTTTCCTCCGGGAAAAGCTTCGATTACCTTGGTTCCAAAATCCTTGGCAACATGTCTAAATGCCTCTACAGGAGCCGAATAGGTCTGTTTTTTTATTTTATATTGATCAACAGTAAGGTTCATTGCTTTGCGATAAGCTTCAGCTTCGCCATCCTGTTCGCATAATTCAAGTTTTTTGTTTATAAATTCTTCAATGAGGTATTCTTCTACTTTCCCTTTAACAAAGTCCGAACTTAGTCCACCGGCTGTTATGGTAGGCACTTCATCGTTAGCATTTTTTGTGCTTTTCGGAAGTCCATAAACAATCACATCAAAAGAGATATGTTCGTTTGGAGCTAAAAACGGGATAAAAAATACCTGAGTTAAATCATCTGTATTTCCCATAGAATCAACCGGTATTACAACAAGCGAATCTCCAAAAGGAAGAAGTGCTTCTTTAAATCGAATATCCTCTGTGACATTTACCCCGACTAATACAGGTTCCGTTTCTCTGTCGGTTACATTATATACATGAATCGTCCAAGGATTTGGTGCACCAATTCGTATATCATCACGTCCAACCATGTCAATTTTAATATTTGATTCAATGGGTACACTGCCATCACCGGCACTAATTACAAAATCGCCAAACTCGGTTAAATAAGATTCAGATTTGTCCCATCTACCCACTGTGATGCAGTTGTTCTCTGTATCGATTTCGCAATATTCGCCAACAGAAATTACATTCCATGTTTCTCCTTCATCAGTACTTTGATAAACTTTCAGGTTTTCTTCTTTTTGTCCGTTTAGCAAACTTTCATCGTAATAAAACTTTGCATAGTACCCTGTTACTTTTCCTGTGCCTTCCGGAGTTACACGCCACCAGCGCTTTGCGGATGCAGGCAGCCCCGGATAAGTTTGATTATTATGAACTTCAATATTAATGTTTTCGATTCGACTATCCCAATCTCGTAAATACACATTGACAAAAGTTGCGTTTGCCGGATCTTCAAAAGTATTATAATTCCAGCTATCATTTACAAAATGATTATATATCAAAGTTCCGTTATTGGTTATTTGTGCTTCTGTATTTCGAACATATAGCGGGCCAAATCCTGAGTGATGAATTTTTAAATATCCGCTTTGTGTTATTTCAAGATCTGCATAAACATCTAATTCTCCATAAAGGTTAAGTTCTGAGTCAATAACTACTTTACCCCCGGGTTTATCACTTTCCAGACTTTGTGTAAATTCAAGATTGCCGTTATAATTACCATTAATTGAAAGATTGTTTCCGTTGGTTATTAATCTTGTTGTAACTGACTTTCCAATAATTCCCGGATTAGTCACATTGTTCATTGCATTGATGCTAAAGCTGAGGGGGGCTACCTGTTTATCTCCAACCAAAACAGTGTCGGTACAAAATCGTCCATAATTGTTGAATGCTCCATCAATGTTTAGTTTATTTAAGCTTCTTTCACTCAGAATTTTTGAGCCATTATTTATGGTCAATCCTCCTTTAACTATAAAGTTGGCCAATAATCCATAATCCGTGCTTTCCAGTGTCAAATCACCATCAAAACTATTGCTCAAAATGGCTTTGTTAAGTATTATTTTTCCTGACGATTCAGATTTCAATTTTATCCTGGAAATGCATTTACTGCTAAATTTGTTATAATAAGAATCAAAGCTCACCTCGTCGGCGCTCAAGGTAAGGGTGTAATTTCCAATATTTAAAAAGTTGTCGTTTGAATTATTTGAACGTAGCTCGCAGTTATTAAAATGCAGATTGGATTTAGCTGTAATAACATTGTCCTCCGGATTAAAATTTAAAGTTTTACATTCTATTTTGTAATTTGCGGAAATTTGAGCATTGCTACCGTTCATTGTCAACGACCGGGGTTTACATACTCCATTGTTTTCAAAATTACCTGAAACTTTGATGTCAAACCAGTCAGCGTTATCGGTTATTTCTCCGTTATTGGTAAGGTTGCCTGAAATATTCAGATTAGAAAGGCCTCCTACTTGTTCTCTTAAAATGATACCACCGGTTTTTATTGTGACACTTTTTGCGTAATAATTAGATGTTGAATAACTGCCGCCATTAACTGTAACGGTTGAAGTAATAATCACATCATCGTCTTTTGTTGGTACCGTATTTCCTTCCCATGTTGATGATTCTTTCCATGCGCCTCCTGTAGATTTTGAGCTTATTGTTGCCGCATTTGTAAAACAGGGAAAAATAATAAACAGGAATCCTGCTAATAAGAATATTTGTTTTTTCATGTTTTGGTTTTTGTGTTATTATCTAAAATTAGGTTGATATCGATTGTTTGGTAAAATAGAACCTGAATTAAATAATTCGCTTAAAAGATTTACCTTCACACAAGATTAAACAAAACAGTATGTTTAATATGTGCAAATTGTAAATTTATTGAACAAAAGGTAAAATTCTGATATGGCATCAGTACACAGTAAATAATATTGAAGGAATTAAGTTATTGACATAAACACAAAAAATGGTCTCCCAAAAAGAAATAGGAAAACTGGCAGAAGAATTAGCCAGACAATATCTCAAAAGAAACGGTTATGAAATTAAAGTTTCCAACTGGCATTATGGCCATTTGGAGTTGGATATAATTGCTCAGGATGGAGATGAATTAGTTATTGTGGAGGTAAAAGCCCGAACCGGAATTCGATATGAGCATCCTTCAGAAGCTGTAACAAATGGTAAAATAAAAAGAATTGTGGAAGCTGCTGAAGGATATATCCAGGAAAATGAATGGCAGGGGGAAACACGTTTTGACGTTATTACTGTAATTTTCTTTAAACAAAACCATGAATTAGAACATTTTAAGGATGCATTTTATCCTACTTTGTAAAAACAGAATTTCCATAAACAGAATTTCCGATTAAAATAAATCATTTTGTTTTATGATTGATTAAACTATTTTTAACGCTCTAAATTTTTAACCATGAATGTTGAAGAAATTCGAGAATATTGTATTGCAAAGAAAGGCGCAACTGAAAGTTTTCCTTTTGATGAAACTACTTTGGTTTTTAAAGCGGTAAAAATATTTTGCTTGCTCGGATTAGACGATTCACGGGTTAGTTTGAAGAATAATCCTGAAAAAAATATCGAACTTCGTGCTCATTATCCGGCCATTTATGGAGGGTATCATTTAAACAAACAGCATTGGAATACTATTGAGCTTGACGGTACGGTACCTGCAAGTTTGATGAAAGAATTGATAGATGAATCGTACGATTTGATTGTTAAAAGTTTAACCCGAAAACAAAAAGAAGAACTAGATAAATTATAGAATAAATGAAGTTATTTGCAGTATTTTTAGTGGTATTTGTATTAAGTAATTCAGTGTTAAGTGTAGCACAGGAAGAAAATGAAGTATTTGTTATTGAAAAAGAACTTCCTCATCTTTCTGTTATCAGCCAGGGAAGCACAGGAACCTGCTGGAGTTTTGCCACCACAAGTTTTCTTGAATCTGAAATTATTCGAAAAGGATACCCGGCAGTGGATTTATCGGAAATGTTTTTTGTTTACCACAATTATAAAAACAAAGCTTTTCAATATTTGCTTTATCACGGGAATAACAATTTTGGACAAGGAAGTTTGTCTCATGATGTTATTAAAATTTTGGATGAAAAGGGGATGATTACACAGGAGTCTTTTCCTGGTATTTTGGTTGATGGAAAATACAGGCATGGAGATTTGATGAAACAGTTGCGGGAAGAACTCAATAAAATAAATACGACTCCAAAAGGAAAAATAGATGTGTCGGATTTAAGTAGTTTTGATTCGGTACTTAAACAGGAGATAGGTAAATTGCCAAAGAAAATTAAAACAGAAAAAGGTAATTATTCTCCCATCGAATTCAGAGATAAATACAACATTAATTCTGATGACTACGTAGAATTGACCTCTTATAATCATCATCCTTTTTATCAAAAAGTAGTTGTGGAAGTGCCCGACAACTGGGCTCATGAATTGTACTTTAACATTCCCATTGATGAGTTGATGGAAGTAATGCATTTTGCCCTTGACAATGGATATTCAATTGCATGGGATGGCGATACAAGTGAAAAAACATTCCAGCATAAAAATGGGAAGGCAGATGTAGATAAAAAATGGACAGGAAAAGTAGATCAGGATTTAAGGCAGAAAGCTTTTTACAACCGAACTTCTACCGATGACCATCTAATGCACATTGTTGGATTATCAAAAGATTCGGAAGGAAAGACATGTTTTTATACTAAAAACTCCTGGGGTGCTGAAAGCAATGAATTTGGGGGATATTTGCATATGTCGGAAGACTATGTAAGGCTTAAAACAATAGGTATTTTGTTACATAAAGATGCGATTCCTGAAAGTGTTAAATCTAAACTGGATTTGTAATGCTGGAATTTGTTTTGAAGTCGGAATATATTGAACTGGTAAAACTTCTGAAACTGATTGGAATTGCAGAAACCGGTGGCCACGCAAAAATATTGATCGAAGAAGGAGAGGTATTTCGTAACGGGGAGCAGGAATTTCGTAAACGTGCTAAATTGAAGGCAGGTGATAAAATTGAAGTTTTAGGAGAAATAATTATTATAAAGGGATAACTATTATTATCTCCAATCAAAATATAAATAAAAAAAAAACAGCTTAAAATATTTTAAGCTGTTTTTCCCAGATATTGTATCGTGTTCCTGATGTCGTGCAATTTATTTAACTCTTCATCTTTAATCGATATATCGAAAACCCCTTCAAGATAAAAAGCAAAAATTGACCAGTCAACATTATCAAATCTTAAATCATCGTCAAAAGAAGTATTGAGTTTGATTTTCTGTTTTTGAACACCTGTTTTCCGAAGAACCCTGTACAAATTCCTCCTGATTTTTTTGTCTTCCATAGCTGTTTTTTTATTTTCTAAAAAATCGAACAAAAAATTCAATCGGTCAAAAATATGAAAATTTTAAAACAAATAACAATCTTTCATTATTAAATATCGCAATAAAAGTCCGTAAATGCAAGTTAATCAGCTATTTATTTGATTTTTGGTGAATAGGTTATTTAATGTAGGGTTTATATAAAAATGGATATAATCTTTAGTTTATTGTTCAACTAATTATATTTGCGTGAAATTGAAAGATTACAAAATCTATGAATATGAAGAGAATTGTCTTTTTTTCCGTAGTTGCCATTTTTATATTGGGAGTTTCATGCGGAAGTGGTTCAAACAAAACCAATGAAACTGTTGTCAGCCTTAAAACAGAGTTTGGTGATATTAAAATTAAACTGTATGATGATACACCAAAACACAGGGATAATTTTATAAAACTGGTAAATGAGGGATTTTATAACGATTTGTTATTTCACCGGGTAATAGAAAATTTTATGATTCAGGGTGGTGATCCAAATTCTAAAGATGCAAAACCGGGTGAAGCGCTTGGAGGAGGAAGTCCGGGATATACGATCCCTGCTGAAATGAATACCGGGCATTTTCATAAAAAAGGAGCTTTGGCAGCAGCACGAATCGGTGGTCCGAGAAATCCTGATAAGGAGTCAAGTGGTTCACAGTTTTATATTGTGCAGGGAAGAGTTTTCCGTCCGGGAGAATTGGATACTTTGGAATTTGCCATCAATGCACAAAGACAAGAAGCATTAATGAAAGAACAGTTTAACCTTGAAAAAAGTAAGTTTGACGAAGTGCGTGGTAAAAACGATCCGGCTGCGTTTAATATATTAATTGCGGAGTTAAGAGAAAAAGTGGATAGTATGTATAAGACAAAGCCTCAATATGTAATTTCTGAAGAGCGAAGGAAAGTTTATACAACAGTTGGAGGATATCCTTCACTTGACCACGAGTATACAGTTTTTGGAGAAGTAATCGAAGGATTGGACGTTGTTGAAAAAATTGCAGCGGTTAACGTAGATGGTAAAAACAGGCCACTTAAAGACATAAGAATGGAAATAGAATTGGACAAATAAAATGAAACAATTCTTTATAATATTGTTACTTTTTTTGTGTGTAGGAAAGGTTTTTTCTCAATCAAAGGAGATTGAAATTTCAACCAATTTTGGGAAAATGAGGTTCCTGTTGTATGATGATACCCCAAAACACCGGGATGCTTTTATTGATTTGGCTTATGAAGGATATTACGACGGTACACTATTTTACAGGGTAATTAAAGACTTTTTAATTCAGGGAGGATCAAAAAGTTCACGGGGAGCCGCTCCGGGAAAACGTATCGGATATGGTGATCCGGATAAAACTGTCGATGATGAAATTCTACCAAATCGTTTTCATAAAAAAGGTGCTTTATGTGCGCCACGCCAGCCCGATGAAATCAATCCATTCAAACAATCCGATATTTCACAGTTTTATATTGTAAAGGGGAGAGTGCATACCATTGGCGAAATTGATACCATGGAACTCGCAGTTAACCGGCCAATTCGAAATAAAGCTAAACGAAAAGTGATGACCGACGATGTGCGAGCCGAACTGAAACAGCTAAAAGAAGAAAAGAAAGTTGTTGAGTTTCGCATGTTGGCTGAGGAGATAAAGGATGAAATCGAAGCGGAATACAATTTAAGTCCGGGCATTCTTGAATTCTCGGATGAACAGAGAGAAGCTTACACAACCATTGGCGGATATCCTGAATTGGATGGGAAATTTACCGTTTTTGGTGAATGTATTTCGGGATTTGATGTGATTGATAAGATTTCGGAATTAAATGTAGACAAGAATAAACGACCTTTTACTGATGTAACAATCCAGGTTAACGTTATAAAAGACTGATATGAAGAATCTGGCACAGCTATTGATTATTGTTTTTGTACTTTTTTCATGCAGCGGAAAAGAGAAACAAAAATCAGATTCGCCTAAGCCAAAATCGACAGAAACTGAAAATCAACAAAATTCAAATGCCGCTTGGGAAGAAATAAGGAGTTCGATTGTTACCTTCAATTCGTTTGATGATGATAGAATTTTGGAAAAAGGACAGGGATTTTTTGTTGGAGAAAACCTGATTGCTACAAAATATTCTTTGGTGAGCAGGGCCAGTAAAATAGTTTACAGCCCCTTAAACGAAAATGTACAATTTACTGCCGATAAGTTTGTTGCAGTAGATAGAATAAACGACCTGATTATTTTGTACACTGACAGTGTACAGCGTAAACCGATTGAACTTTTTAATGGTGTTGCGCCAAATTCAGCAAAAACAAGTTATATAGGCAGTACTCCCGGAAAACAGGTTCAGCTTTTTTCAGGTAAGCTGTTAAACCTGGCAACCGTAAAAGGAACAAAACTATACCGCATTACCAACCGGGTCAGGAAAGCGAATTTTGGAATGCCAATTCTGGTTTCCAACAAACAGGCCATAGGAATTGCATTTTCGGCAGTTGAAAGTTATGAAATGCAGAGTTTTGCTATTCCTTCAATGTTTATTTCACAATTGCTCGAGAAAAGAAATCAAATTCCCGCTACTTTGGAATCCTTGCGTTCAAACACGAGTGAAGCTGTTGCTGCTGAAAACAGAAAAATTAAAGGATTGGTTTTGGAAACCGATTACGGAAATATTACAATTCGTTTATTTAATGAAACCAGGGCGTATCGCGATAATTTTATCAAGCTGGCCAAAGAACATTATTTTGATAGTTTGTTGATTCACAGGGTGATTTCAAATTTTGGAATTCAGTCGGGGGCTGCAGATACAAGGTATGCCGAAAAAGGTGATATTGTGGGATATAAAGGACCAGGATATACAATTCCTGCTCATATTGTTCCGGGATTATTTCATAAACGGGGTATGATTGGTTCGCCTCGAAAACCAGATACAAAAAATCAAAGACAGCGTTCCGATGGTTCACAGTTTTATATTGTTTCGGGAAGAAAATATTCCGATGCCGAAATGAATGAACTGGAAAAGGAAAACAATTATAAATTTAGTGCAGCCCAACGCCAGGCATACAAAACTGTGGGAGGCGCTCCTCACCTGGATGGTTCGTACACAGTTTTTGGTGAAGTTATATCAGGAATGGATGTGGTGGATAAAATAGTTCAGGTTGAAACCGATGATCAATGGAGGCCACTGGAAGATATCAGGCTAAAAAAAGTTACAATTTTAAAGTAATGTATGTATTCAATCTTTCATTGGCTCAGGGAAATAAAATATTAATGGAATTGAATTTTTATGCCAGGTTGCAGCATGGCTCAATATCAACAGTAACACTAAGTGAAAACATTTCTGCTAGAAAATATCGACCATCTCCATACCATCCTTTAACCAGTATGTTTTAAGTCCTGCTTCCTGAGCGCCGATAATATTTTTTTCAAGGTCGTCAATAAATATCGATTCCTCAGGATTTATTCTTGATAACTCTATCACTTTTTGGTAAGAAATTAAATCCGGTTTACGCTCGTGAATCTCATGAGAATAAAAAGCCTTTTTAAAAAGAGAAGAAAATTCAAAACCATATTCTTTTTCAAAAACCTTTTTTAATCTTTCAATATGAATTTGATTTGTATTGCTAAACAGATAGATATTGTAGTTTTTACTTAATTTCTGTACAACCTTCACCCGGTGCGAAGGAATATTAAGTATCATTGCATACCAGGCATCCTCAATTTCTTTATCACTAAGGTCTGGATTATTCAGAACCCGGCGAACCCCATGGCAAAACTCTTTTGGAGTAACTTTACCCACTTCAAGCTGATAAAAAATCGGATCGGAATAGGCTTGTTGGCGGTCCAAAACATCATCTTTTAAACCTAGTTTCTGAAATGCTTTTATCGATGCATCAAAATCGAGATTTAACAATACTTTACCTAAATCGAAAATGATATTATTAATGTTAGTGAGGTCTATCTTCATTTTAATTATTTTAGCGTGCGAATTTAATGAAATAAAAGAAATCATCTAAAGTAGATATTAGAATAAGAATTGGAAAACAGATTTGAGGTTGACTTTTATTCTTCGGTCTTCCGACTTCTGACTTCCGACATTTTTTTATGAGAATTCAGGGAAAATCATATCACACCATTTGGATAAAAGAGTCGGATAATAAAATAATTCAGGTTATCGACCAAAGAAAATTACCTTTTCAGTTTGAAATTTTTGAAATCAAATCTGTTGAGGATACATTTTTTGCTATTAAAGAAATGGTGGTCAGGGGAGCACCTTTAATTGGCGTAACTGCAGCTTACGGAATGTATTTGGCAGTTTTGGCTTACAAAAAGGGTGATTTTAAAAAATATATTTCTAAGCAGGCTGAATATTTAAAATCATCACGGCCAACTGCAGTAAATCTGGCTTATGCAATTGATGAAATGTGCAAAGTAATTTTTGAAAATAAAAAGAAGCGGGATTTACTGCAAAATGTACTTCAGAAAGCACATCAATTAAAACAAACAGAAATTGATTTTGGCAGTAAAATTGGTGAATATGGACTCAAATTGATAGAAGAAATTTACAATAAAAAGCAAGATACAATAAATATTCTCACACATTGTAACGCCGGCTGGCTGGCCTGTATTGATTGGGGAACAGCAACAGCACCAATTTACAAAGCACATTTAAAAGGAATTCCGGTGCATGTTTGGGTTGATGAAACCCGGCCAAGAAATCAGGGAGCAAGATTGACTGCTTACGAGTTGGGAGAGGAAGGTGTATCTCACACAATAATTCCGGATAATACCGGAGGACATTTAATGCAACATGGCAAAGTTGATTTGGTAATTGTTGGCAGTGACCGAACCACTGCAACCGGTGATGTGGCAAACAAAATAGGTACCTACCTCAAAGCACTTGCAGCAAAGGATAATAATATTCCTTTTTACGTGGCTTTGCCTTCCTCTACTTTCGATTTTAGTTTAAACGATGGAATTAAGGAAATTCCAATTGAACAACGTGAATCTTCTGAGGTTTCTGAAATTGAAGGTTGGAATGGTTCGAAAGTTGAGAGGGTAAAACTAATCCCTGAAAAGAGTACTGTGGCAAATTATGGTTTCGATGTTACTCCTGCACGACTTGTAACCGGTTTAATTACAGAAAGAGGAATTTGCAAAGCAGAAAAAGAAGCAATTCTTAAGCTATTTCCTGAAATGATAAATCACAAAAATCAATAATCAAAACTCAAATAAATTACAATTACCAATTCATAAATATCTCAAAGGGTTTGTTATTTGAATCTTGAGAGTTGGAATTTATTTGTTTTTTGAATTTTCAAAAATTGGAATTTTATGAAGAAAATAGCAATTATAGGAGGATCCGGATTTGAAAATCCTGAAATTTTAAAAGATATAAAAGAGATAGAACTGCAAACACCTTTTGGTAAACCAACTTCGAGTTTTAAAACCGGTAAGATTAATGGCATTGAAGTTTGTTTGTTGTCAAGGCACGGGCGCGACCATTCAATTCCACCAACACAGGTTAATAACAGGGCAAATATCTGGGCTATAAGAGAACTTGGATGTTCTCATATAATTGCCACAACTGCTTGCGGAAGTTTAAGAGAAAAAATTAAAAGAGGAGACCTGGTAATTTTAGATCAGTTTATTGATTTTACACGTCATCGCGAAGTTACATTTTTCGAATCTTTTAAAGAAGGTGAATTAAATCATACTCCTATGGCCGATCCGTTTAGTGAAGAATTAAGACAAAAATTGATTGCTGTAGCTGCAAAACTGGAATTGAATTATCATCAGAAGGGAACCATGGTTACAATTGAAGGGCCTCGTTTTTCTACCCGTGCAGAATCGCACATGTTCAGAGCATGGGGAGCGGATGTGATTAATATGTCGGTTGCCCCTGAATGTATTTTAGCCAACGAATTGGGAATTCCATATGCGGCAATTGCCTTAAGCACCGATTTCGATTGCTGGAAAACTGATGAAGAACCTGTAACATGGGAAGAGGTTCTAAAAGTGTTTCATCAAAATGTGGAAAATGTTATTCAACTCATCATTTCTGCAATTTCAACATTTTAATCTGACAAATTCCCCGAGGCTTTGCCACGGGGATAGTCAACTTCAAGAATTTTCTTTTTTTGCATATAACCTTAATATGCCGCTTAACATATTTGTTGAAAATGTTTCTGGCACGGCATTTGTAAAGAAGTTAATACTGTTTCAAAGCCATGAAACATTGCTTTTTTTTCACAAATAGTTACTATATAATTCTGTCGTATTAAACGACATTTATTCCCCGCGACATCCCAAAAGGATGTCGCTTCTGTTTTATACAAGCCGTTAAATTATAAGTTGTTGAAATTCTCATATGATATTAGTAGATTTATAACACTTTCAAGGAGTTCATAACATCAAAAGAATCGAATATGAATCGTAGAAAATTCTCAAAAATTTCGTTAGCCACAACTGCCGGATTAATGGCAACTTCAGGTTGGGCAAATACAAAGGGTTTGAAATCGTCGACAATCAGATTGGGAGGCCCGGTTTTTGAAAAATATAATAATCCTGAAGAATGGATTCAGGCATTAAAAGAATTAAATTACAAAGCAGCTTATTGTCCGGTAAACCCCGGCGTCAGTTCAGATATAATCGCACAATATAAAAAGGCAGCAAAGGAGGCTGATGTCGTGATTTCAGAAGTTGGAGCCTGGAGTAATCCGATAGATCCGGACGAGGAAAAAAGAAAAGCTGCATTTAAAAAATGTACTACATCCCTTCAACTTGCTGATGAAATAGGAGCCAGCTGTTGTGTAAATATAAGTGGTTCGCGAAATCCTGAAAAATGGGCAGGGCCGCATAAGGACAATCTAACACCCGAAACCTTTGATATGATTGTTGAAACTACCCGCAAAATAATCGATGAGGTAAAACCCAAATACACTTATTTTGCTTTGGAAACCATGCCCTGGTCGTATCCCGATTCAGTTGATTCGTACGAGAAACTTTTAAAAGCGATTGACAGAAAACAGTTTGCAGTTCATTTTGATCCAGTAAATCTGGTAATAAGCCCACAGGTATATTATAAAAATGGAGAAATGATAAAAGAAGCGATTAAAAAATTGGGGCCTTTTATTAAAAGTTGCCATGCAAAAGATATTCTTTTGTTGGAGGATGAATTAACTCCACACATGCCGGAAGTTAGGGCAGGACTTGGAAACCTGAATTATGCAGTTTTCCTGAAAGAGCTATCGAAATTGGATAATGTCCCCTTAATGATGGAGCATTTAAAAAGCGGCGAAGAGTATAATTTGGCGGCAAAACATATCAGGGAGGTAGGAAAACAAAATGGAATTATTTTGTAATCCTCCGCAGTTATGAGATTTTCAATTCTAATATTCAGTATTTTTATATTTGTTGGATGCGCGCAAAAAGAAAAGATTAAACCCAATGTGATTTTTGTATTTGCCGATCAATGGCGGACACAGGATGTAGGTTATAACGGGAACACTCAGGTTTGTACTCCGACACTTGATAAGTTATCACAAGAAAGTGTGCTGTTTACCAATGCAATTTCAGGATGCCCGGTTTGCAGCCCTTATCGGGCAAGTTTACTAACCGGGCAATATCCTTTAACACACGGTGTATTTTATAATGATAAACCTTTGGATCAGGATGCAAACACAATAGCAAAAATTTACAAAAAGGCAGGATACAATACCGCTTATATTGGTAAATGGCATTTAAACGGGCGTGAATCAGGAGAAAAAATATTAGAATCAAGACTTAAATTTATCCCAAAAGAACGCAGACAGGGATTTGATTTCTGGCAAGTGCTCGAATGTACCCATGATTATAATAATTCTTTTTATTATGAAGACTCTCCGGAGAAACTTAAATGGCAGGGATACGATGCCATTGCTCAAACAAAATCAGCAGTAAATTTTATCAGTGAAAACAGTAAAAAAGAAGCACCATTCTTTTTAATGCTTTCCTGGGGACCGCCTCATGCACCATATATTACGGCACCTGAAGAATACAGAAATATGTTTCGCCCTGAAAACATAAAAGTCAGGCCAAATGTGCCGGAAGAATTTCGGGAGAAAGCAAGAAAAGATATTGCAGCTTACTATGCACATATCGCTGCGCTCGACGATTGTATCGACGATCTTTTTATGGCATTACAAGAAAACGGAATTAAAGAGAATACCATTTTTGTTTTTACTTCGGACCATGGAGATTTGTTGTATTCGCATGGACAAATTAAAAAGCAGCAAGCTTATGATGAATCGATTCGTGTACCCTTTTTACTAAATTATCCTGCATTACTTGGAAATGGACAGCATATATTTGATTTCCCAATAAATACTCCGGATATTCTGCCTACATTGTTGGGATTGTCAGGAATTGAAATACCTGAAACTGTTCAGGGTAATGATTTTTCAAAAGTCATAACCGGAAAGGCAAGCACAAATATAGAAGCCGTGTTGCTGCAATGTCCGGTTCCTTTTCATCAATGGAATTATTCTAAAGGAGGAAGAGAATACAGGGGTGTTCGCACAAGCAGATTTACTTATGTTCGGGATTTAAATGGACCCTGGCTATTATTCGACAATGTGATGGATCCTTATCAAATTAATAATCTTGTAAATTTAGATGAAATGACTTTTATACGGGCGGATTTGGAAAAACAATTACAAAGCCTTCTGGAAAAAACAAATGACGATTTTCTTCCGGGTGAAGAATATATGCAAATGTGGAATTATACCTGGGATAATAACGACAGTATTAAACCCGCCAAAATCCATTAAGTTTCTGCCTTGACTTTTGTTTCCGGATTATAAATTAACTGTACCAGAATAATAGAACTTCTGTTTTTCTTTAATACGGTGAAATTGTAATTGCCAATGGATATTTTTTCCCAGACTGCCGGTATTTTTCCAAAGTGTAAAATTATATAACCGGCAAGTGTTTCGTATTGTTTGTCTTTCTCAATAGGATGGGGCAGATGCTCGTTTATATCATCCAACGAAGCTGTGGCCAGTACATTAAAAACATTTTCTCCTTTTTGCTCAACAAACGGTATTTCATTGTCCGACTCATCCTGAATTTCCCCAACCAGTTCTTCTAAAATATCTTCCATTGTGATTATTCCTTCCGTACCACCATATTCATTTACAACCAATGCCATTTGTTGTCTTAAGGCCTGGAATTCATTTAAAAGTGGCCGGATTCTTTTTGTTTCAGGAACTACATGCATATCACGAATTAAATCCTGGATATTAAAAGGCTCATTCCGTCGGGCAGCAATTAGGATATCTTTTACAGAAACAACGCCGGTTATATTATCAAGGTTGTCTTTGTAACAAGGTATTCTGGAATGGCTGTTATTAACAATCTCATCAATTGTATCGTGGTTAAACTCGTTAATATCGATGGCAAAAACTTTGGTTCTGGGCACCATCACCTGTTTGGCAGTTTGTTCTGAAAACTCAAATGCATTTTTTATGAGTTTATATTCTGCTTCATCAAATTCACCGCTTTTTTGGCCTTCATCGACCAGGTATTTTAATTCTTCGCTGCTATGTATATCTGCCCCATGAACAGGCGCAATTCCCATTCCTTTTAATATGAGATTTGCAAAACCATTCAACACCCAGATAAAAGGGCGAAAAATGATAAAGAAAAACTGAAGCGGATAAGCAATAAAAAGTGTTGTTTTTTCTGAACGCTGAATCGCCAAGGATTTTGGAGCCAGTTCACCAAAAACAATATGCAAAATGGTAATAATAATAAATGCAAGTGGCAGGGCGATTTTGTGAGCCAATTCCTGATTTGCTTCAATACCGCTAAACTCCATGATATTGATAATGATTTTTGAAACTACCGGTTCTCCTATCCAACCGAGACCAAGACTTGCCAGTGTAATTCCAAGTTGTGTTGCAGCCAGATATCCATCGAGATGTGAAACAATATGTTTTGATAATTTGGCAAATCGGTTTCCTTCTTTTATTTTTAACTCTAGCTGTGAGGAACGTACTTTTACAATGGCAAACTCTGCAGCCACAAAAAATCCATTTAAAAATACCAGGAAAAAAGTAAGCGAAATATCCAATACCATGTAAAACGGGACTAATGTTTATGCCGCAAATCTACTAAAATTTTAGTCGGTGTTAACGAAACAGAAAATCTTGCAATAAAAAGTAATGCCTTAATAATACTGCAAAATATTGTATTCTACGCATGCATAAAAATGGGTTTTGTTGAGTTCGCCAGGGTCAATAATTTATTGGTTTCTATTTCGCTTATGGGCTGGTAATCATTCATAAACTCCAAAGCTTTTAAAAACAAAGTATTTTTACCCGGAGGCACAGCAGCAGTAATGTTTTTCGACAAGGTATATTTTAATGCCATTTTCATTATTTCTTCGTCCTGGATTGGTCTGTACCAAACATTTTTATAGAGCTTTTCTTCTCCCTTTTCAAGCCTGGTAAGTGCCATAGCTTTTAAGGCAAGAATTCCCATTCCACGTTTTTTAGCTTCTTCAAAAACCTGTGGGCCAAAATTTCCGGAGTTCCAACAGACGAAATTTATTGGAAACAGAATCGAATCAAAATCATAATTTTTCATGGCCAAAATTGCCGCATCAACAGAATGTGCTGAAAAGCCAACATGTTTTATTTTGCCCTCTTTTTTAGCTTTAACCACAGTTTCCATTGCTCCTCCCGGGCCAAATGCTTTTTCAACCTGTTCAACCGAACTTAAAGCATGCAATTGGTATAAATCGAAATAGTCGGTTTTTAATAATTCAAAGGATTCTTCAAGATTTTTTTGTGCACCTAAAGCATCCCGCTCGTGAGTTTTACATGCCAGGAAGCAATTTTTTCTATAAGGTTTTAATGCCGGTCCGAGTTTCTCCTGAGCATTGCCGTAGTTGGGAGCTACATCGTAATAATTCACGCCTAAATCAAATGCCTTGGCAACCAGTTCGTTGGCAAAATCCTGTGGATTATCATTCAGCATAATTCCACCAAAACCAATAACTGAAAGTTTTTCGCCTGTTTTTCCCAATACCCTTTTGGGAATATGGTAATTTGCAGAAAAATTATTTCCAAAACTACGGATGGCCGGAATGGATAATGCCATGGCTCCAAGGGCACTGTTTCTGATGAAAATTCGTCGCTTCATTTTATTTTCTTGTTTGATTAGATTTCTAATTTACGAAATTGATTTAAATAACTGGTTTTTAATAGCCAACAGTTTATGAATTGTGTTAATTTTAAATCTTTCAAAAAACGAAGAATAAACCAATAACTTATTTATGAAAACATCAAGAAGAACATTTATTAAAACCAGTGCAATTGCCACAGCAGGATTATCAGTAATGGGGCAAGCAGCCTGCACGGCAAATGCAGCAGAAGTAAATCATACTGTTGCGGTACAACTGTATTGTGTTCGCGTCGACATGAAAGCCGATCCGTTGGGGTCGCTTACCAAACTGGCAAAAATGGGATATACCCATGTTGAACATGCCAATTACGTAGATCATAAATTTTATGGTTGGACTCCGGCAGAATTCAAAAAAGTACTGGATGACCTTGGACTTAAAATGCCTGCCGGGCATACCGTTTTGGGGAAAAATCACTGGAATGAGACAGCCAGCGATTTTACCGATGCCTGGAAGAAAACAGTGGAGGATGCAGCCTATATGGGACAACAGTTTGTGGTTAGTCCGTGGCTCGATGAAAATCTCAGGAAGACTTACGACGATTTGATGCGTTTTCTGGAAGTGTTTAATAAATGTGGTGAATTGTGCCGGAAATCGGGGATGCAATTTGGTTATCACAACCACGACTTTGAATTTAGCGCTACTTTAAATGATGAAAAAGTATTCGACCTGATGATGAAAAATACGGATCCGGATAAAGTGGTTATGCAGCTCGACATGGGAAATATGTACATTGCAGGCGCGTTGGCCAAAGAAGTTATTGGGCAATATCCAGGGCGGTATGGAACAATCCATGTAAAAGATATGATTAAAACAGACGGAGAAGGACATGGAGGTTTTGAAAGTACAATTTTAGGTCAGGGATTGGTTGGCTCAAAAGAGGTGACTGATTTGGCAAAATCTTCCGGTACCACTCTTTTTGTTATTGAACAGGAATCGTACCAGGGAAAAACACCAATGGAGTGCATGGAAGAAAACCTAAGGGTGATGAAATCATGGGGATATTAATCTAATTTTGAATTTAAAAAAGGTCGTCTCAAAAGGGCAAAAGAGAAAAATTTAAGTTTCAATTTGAAAATAAATGACCCCTCCTAACCTTCCGCCAGTTGGCGGAGAGGAACTGTCCCCCTTTGGGGGATTCAGGGGGTCAAAAAACATTTCAAGCTTTTCAATTTGAAAATAAATCATTTTTAAAAATTCTTTTGAGACATCCTCTTTTTTTTGCTCAATTTTTATCCTTCGTATTTAAAGGATACTTTAATTTTAGTCCGGTAACATTCAATTTTGCCATCTTTCAGGTGCATGTCCATCTGGACTACCTCGGCGATTCTTAAATCGCGCAGGGATTCTGATGCACGGGTTATGGCACTCTGGGCAGCATCTTCCCACGACTTGGTGCTGCTGCCTACGAGTTCGATTACTTTGTAAACACTATCAGGCATGATTTTAAAATTTAAGTGAAAAGAATTTATCAGTTTAAATTCCTTATTGATTTTTGACTGTAGGATTTTACGGTAATTTTACAGAATAGTTTTGGCTGATTCATTAATTAAATAATGCTGTTGAAAGTCAAATACAAATAATTTAATTGATAGATTGTTGGTACGAATTGTAAAACAGGAGTATAGTTTAATTATTATTACTCACCCTGATTGCAACTTCGTTACAATCGTCCCTCACTGCGCGCAGAGAGGGAGAAGAGGGAAAGTTAAAGAGTTTAATAAGAAAATCATGATTATGAGTTTCAACTTTTGACAATTAAATTGAATAGAAATAAAATGACATTTGCGGAACTAATAAATAAAAGACAAAGTGTTAGGAAATACCAAAATAAACCGGTAGAAAAGGAAAAGCTGCAACAAATCATTGAGGCGGTTCACGTATCTCCATCAGCTTGTAATTCTCAACCCTGGAAATTGATAATAGTAGATGAACCTGAATTAAAGACAAAGGTTGCCAAAGCCACTTTTAGCAAAACCGTTTCATTTAATCGTTTTAGCCTGGATGCACCGGTAATTGCAGTTTTGGTAATTGAAAAAGCCAAATTGATTGCTCAAATCGGAGGCAGCATTAAAAACCAGGAATATCCGCAATATGATATTGGCATTGCAGCCGAACATTTTTGCTTGCAAGCTATGGAACTTGGACTTGGAACTTGTATAATCGGCTGGTTTACTGAAAAGAAAATCCAGAAACTTTTAAATATCCCAAAAAAAAGAAAAATAGGTTTGGTGATTACTTTGGGCTATCCTCCGGAGGATTACAAGCTTCGAAAGAAAATCAGAAAACCAATAAATGAAATTGTAGGATTTAATTCCTATTGACAGGAATCAGAAACCTTATTCTTTTTAGATCCGGTATTTTCCATTTGAATCCCGTTCAATTTCATCCAAAGTCAAAACTTTTTCTGAGAGCATTATTTCTTTTACTATTTCAGGTTCATCAAAAACAAACAAAATCCAGCCCCATGGCATAAACCAGGTCCAGCCGGGTTGTTGTTCTAAAATCTCAAGAGTTGGAACATTCCCCACTTCGCCCAGCGCAATGGGTTTTCCTCCTCCAAGCACAATCAAATCATCGTGATGAGATTGTTTATAATCGTTACGGTAAACATCGGCAGCAAGGATATCCACATATTCACTTCCAGGATAAAACAATTCATAATCCCAGGCTTCATCTCCCGGAATATCGCGGGGAGCGTTGGTATTCCAAACCCAGATGAGGTTGTTTAGTTTATGCACATCAGTAAAATACTTGTACATCATAATCCACAGTCGTTTAAAACCCTGCTCGCCCTTATGGTTACACCACCAAAACCATACACCATTCATTTCGTGGTAGGGCCTCCAGAGTACAGGGATTCCTTCATTCTGAAGTTGTTTAAGATATGCAGCTATTTTATCAGCACCTTCTTTCCACGCATCGTTTAATTCTGTTCCTTCTGTTACCAGTTCATCCCACTGTTCGGGTGTTGGCCTGTTTTCCATTGCCCAGATTGAAGAGCCATTGCAACAATCTCCTTCTGTAGGGAAACAACCATGCCACATCAAAGTAATAATGTGCCCCTCAGAATACTTTTTTATTGCTTCCTGAATCGACTTATCCCGGGCTTCCTGAAGTGTAATGTCCAGAAATTCCAACTCTGGTAATTCTCTCGGTCGGGTAGTATCCCTTGGTTGTTTAAATCGTTCCTGAGAAATGGCAGGTAAATTTGCCGGGCCACAATGCTGAAAGCGCATGGCATTATCCCCTTCAACACAAAAACTAAAATCGGTACCCCATACAATTCCTTCCTTGCCGGTTAATTGTTCCAATTGGTCGCTGTAATCAGAGCCCTTACCCAAAAAATTATGCATTCCTGAAAGCGTATAGTTTCCGTTGATATCCTGAATAAAATTGTAAAGTTCCTGCGTTTTTTCAGTGGCATTTGGATTCACCAATTGGATATATTGTTTTTGATTATTTTGCTCGCAAGAGCTTATTATCAGACCAGTTACAAGAATGATTAAAAATCTTAGGTTTTTCATTTTATTCTGATTTAAGTTCCTGTTATTTCAAAAAGCGGAATGAGTCAAGTTCAAGGATTTCATTTCCTCCATGAAATTTCAACCATACTGCATGCACTCCTTTGGTCTCTTTTATTTCCGATTTAATGGTTTGCCATTCACCTAAATTAATCTCCGGAATATTTACCCATGCGATTTGTTTTCCCCAGGGTTGATCGATATGAACTGAAACTGCACTGCCGGTTTTAAGTTGTTTTAATTTGAATTCTATTTCCGATGCCCCATCTTTAAAATCGATGTATTTATACGCCGCATTATCGCCATCTTGTATTTCGGCAAGTTCTTCCTCACCTTTTGCAAATTCTTCGATTCTTGTATTTCCAAAAAGCAAACAGGCGCGTTCAGCTTCAATGGTACTAAAAGCATCGAGTGCCGGCCCGGCTCCTTGTGAGGTCATTTCAACTTCATTAATACTTCCGTCTTCATTAAAAGTAATTGGTTCAACACAAGCTTTGCGCATCATAAAACTGTTATGTGTGGAGCGATGATAAAACACATACCACTGACCGTTAAACTCAGCAATAGAACCATGGTTATTCCACGATGAAGGATCGCAATAAGTATTGTCGACAATTACCCCACCATATTTAAACGGCCCCATGGGAGATTTGCTGGTTGCATATCCGATTGCGGTGGGGCGGTTTCCGCGGCTCATATCGGCATAAATAAAATAGTAAATGCCATTTCGTTTGGTCATATATCCACCTTCATGAAAAAAATGTTCGTCTTCAGTTACCAGGTTGGTAATAATGGTCGAGGTATCAATTTCTGTCATATTGGGTTTAAGTTTGGCAATTTTTGCGGTAAATTGTCCCCACATATAATATGCCTGTCCATCGTCATCAATAAAAACCGAAGGGTCGATTTCTTCAATTCCGTTCAACTCCATTTTTTTCCCCTTCACAAAAGGACCATTTGGCGAATCGCTTGTGGCAACTCCTTCTGCTCCGGTATGGTCAGGTTGACAATAATACATGTAATAAATGCCTTCTTTATAAGCACAGTCGGGGGCAAAAAGTAATTTATCTGAATAAGAAATTTCATCTTTTTCTCCGCGGGAAGCAAAAACATCTTTTTCAATTTCCCAGTTAATCATGTCGGAAGTTGAAATAACATGATGTTTGAACGAACAGTAATATTCCGTGCTTTCATCGACAGAAACATAAAGATAAAGTTTCCCGTCTTTCCAGACATGTGCCGAAGGGTCGGCCATATACATTCCAGCCGGGATAATTGGATTTTGTGAGTATGAGACAGCACTCCAAAGCAAAAAAAATATTATATAAGTTGTTTTCATGAATAGAGAAGATTATTGTGTTTTTACTTTTTCGAAATTGTATAATTCACGAACTTTTTCAGGGTCATTGTGTCGCCAGATAAACCTTGCCCAATCCATAAACCAAACCCATTCGGTTTGTTGTTGTAAAAACTCGGGGGTTGGCAGGATTCCACATTCACCAATGGCGATGGGTTTCCCTTGCCCCAATTCCACCAGCTGGTCATGGTGCGATTGTTTGTAGTCGTTTTTATAAATATCAGCCGCCAATACGTCTACATAATCATTGCCCGGATAAAATAGTTCATAAGGATAGGCTTCATCGTCCTTCCAATCGCGCGGTCCGTTAGCATTCCAAACCCAGATCAGGTTATTTAATTGATGATGATTTACATAACGGTCGTACATAATTTTCCAAAGTTTAACAAAACCTTCGGGACCGGGGCGGTTACCGTACCAAAACCACATGCCATTCATCTCGTGATATGGCCGCCATAAAACCGGCACTTTTGCCTCCTGAAGTTGTTTTAAATATTCGGCAACGGCATCAATTTTTACAATCAGCATGTTATAATAATCGGTGCCGGGAGTAACAATTTGTTCCCATTGTTCGTCGGTAACCATTCCTTTTACACTTCGCTGAAAGCCCAGACTGTCGTGATCAAATGGTTTTACCTGGTGATACATTAAGGTAACTATACTTCCTTTTTTATATTGACGAATGGCTTCATCTACCACATCCTGGCGGGTACTGTTTCCTAAAAAATCGCTTCCCCAAACTACCGGGGTTTTTCCGGTAATGGCAATCACACTATCTGTAGAACGCAAAAGCTCGTTTGCATAGTTGTGTTGTCCGGAAAGAATTTCTTTGCCTTTAATCTGATACAAATAATTGAGCAATTTATGAACTTCTTTCGATGCGTTTGGATTTACAGGGGTTGGGGCTTTTGTGCACGAAAAAATAAAAACGGATAGAAATAGTAAAGTAAAAAGTAATTTGTTCATTTCTGATAAAGGTAATCTGTTTGATATTTTATATAACAAAAGAGGGAATTTCCCTCTTTTGCTTTTTAAATCAAAATCTGATGTTTCTTAAAAATTCACCACTCGATTTCAGGCATCCGATTCCATCAGGTTCATTATCGCGTTCAACGATATAATGTTCGATTCCCTGTTTCTTTGCTTCTTTAAAGATTGGTCCAAAATCAATAATTCCTGAACCCGGGCAAATAAAATCCTGTTCCGGTCCGGGAGCCATATCTTTTACATGAAGAATTGGAATTCTGCCTTTATATTTCTTTAAAGTTTTAAGTGGATTACCGCCTCCTTTTTTTACCCAGTATATATCCATCTCGCAATTTACCAGTTCAGGATCTGTGTTTTCCATTAAATAATCAAAAGGTAATCCGTCTTCCATTTCGTGGAACTCTTTATCATGGTTGTGCCACAGGAATTTTAAACCGTTGGCTTTTGCTTTTGCTCCAAATTCATTCATCATTTCAGCTGATTTTTTACAATCATCCAGCATAAAAGGCCCGCCTCCTTCCCAGGGCCAATAGCAAATCACATATTCCATTTGCAATTCGTTATGTTCATCGAAAAAACGTTGAGGTTCTTTCATCATAGAAACTAAATTCGAACCACTTCCTATTGGCGTTATTCCTAACTCTTTACAAACTCTCAAAAATTCCTGGGGTGTATCTGCTGAACCTGCTCCGCCTTCAATTTCGGTAAAGCCAAATTCGGCAGCCTTTTTTAAGGTTCCCTTCCAGTCGGCTTTCATTGCATCCCTTGCTATTCCTGAGATAAAACCAAATTTTTCCAATTTGTTTTTTCCCTCGGCAGCGATAGTTAAAAGGGGATTTGCAGCTAATATTCCAGCAGTTGCAAAAACACTTGTTTTTATAAAATTTCTTCTTGAATTCATTCTGTTAAGTATTTGATTTAATTTGATTGATATTGACAGGAATATAAATTACACTTTTGGCAATTTCCAGGGAGAACGATAAACTGGAGTGATATATTCATTTGCTTCCTTATTGTTGGTAAATTTGTTTTTGGCATCATCCCATTCCAAAACTGTTTCGCCAATTCGTGCTGAAATATTGGCGATATGAACATGCACTGCTGCAGCTCTTCCAACTTCAGGTGGACATGTTGTTTTCTCCCTGGTTTTAATACATTCAAGAAAATTATCAACATGTTCTCTGTGTGATTCATGGCCATCATCAAAAGTAATTTCTTCAACTTTTGGAGCTTGTTTCTTTCCGTCCCACTCCGGGGATAAATGGTATTTATGGCGGTCGGCAACCAAAGTTGCATTTTCGCCAATAAACTGAACTCCATATGCAGAATCATAGGGGCCCTGCTGGATTCCTGCAGTTAAATCATAATTAATCACATAGTCCTTTTTGGGATAGATTACATTCATTGTATCAAAGGTTTCCCTGTCCATTTTTCTTTTTGAGAGATTGGATGCATAAGTAATTACTTTTTCCGGAGCTTCAACCAAATTGGTTGCCCATAATCCCATATCTATTAAATGTACTCCCCAATCACTCATCAGTCCACCGCCATAATCCCAGAAATGGCGCCAGCTACCATGAAACCGGTTGGGATTGAATGGTCTTTCAGGAGCGGGTCCCAACCAGAAATCATAATCCACACCGGCAGGAACAGGTCCGTCTTCCTTAGGGCTGGCTCCCAGTCCATAATTAAAGGTGGCCCAGATTTTTACTTTTCTTAATGTTCCTATTTCCCCACCTTTTATAAGGTTCATACAGTCATTAAAAACTTTTGAATCGCGTTGTTGTTGTCCGACCTGAACCACACTATTATAGCGGTTTGCAGCTTTCACCATTATATTGCATTCGCCAATTGTGTTCGCCATTGGTTTTTCGACATACACATCTTTTCCGGCCGAACATGCTTCTACCATTTGTAAACAGTGCCAATGATCAGGTGTGCCAATTATTACTGCATCGATATCCTTTCTTTCAAGAACCTTACGATAATCACCAATAATTTCAGGATTTTGTTTGTAATCTTTTTTAACAATATCCTGCTTTTCTTTCGATACATTTTGGTCAACATCGCAAAGCGCCACGCAATTTACAATCCCGGTATCGAGATGGTGCTTCAAAATACCAAATCCCATATTTCTGCAACCTATCAAAGCAACATTCACCTTGTCGCTGGGTGCAGGATTTGATGACCATACTTTTGAAGGGATAATTGTTGATGCAGATAAAGCAACTGCTGAGTTTTTGAGAAAACTTCTTCTTGATGGAATCATAATTAGTTTTTTTGTTGGTTTATTGAAGTGCAATTTACAAAATTCAATTGCAAAAAAAGGTTTGAAGAAAAAGAATATTGTGGTTTATTTGTCTGAATATATTATAGATGTTTAATATCTTGGTATTTATTTTAATATGAAAAATTGATATATCAACTATGTGCAAAAAAGTAAAAATTGAAAGACAGTTTGAAGTTAACAGTGAGATATTGTGGAAAGCCTTAACAGATAAAGATGAAATGAAAAAGTGGTACTTTGAAGTGGAGAATTTTATCCCGGAAGTAGGTTTTAAATTTCAGTTTTGGGGTGAGTCGGAAACCAGAAAATACCTTCATTTTTGCACCATTACCGTAGTAGAAGATAGGAAAAGAATTTGTTATAGTTGGGAATATGATGGAATTCCGGGGACAACATTGGTTTGTTTTGAGATAACTCCTGTTTCTTTAAATTCTTCTGAATTACTTATTGTACATTCCGGCTTTGAAACTTTCCCTCCTGAATATGAAGAACTTTCTGTAGAAAGTTTTGAAAAAGGCTGGAGTGGAATTTTAGATACCTCTCTAAAAAACTACTTAACCCAAAAGAAACAGTAATTATTTTACTTTATACACCCAAAGTTTCCAGTCAGGCTTTGTTTTAAAATAGCTATTTAACGATTTATTTGCTTCTTCTTCTGTCTCAAATTCTTCAATTCCTACAAGAATCAGCCGACCGGTTTTCCCAACAACAAAACTTTCGACTCCTTCTTTTTTTAACTCCTGCATGTACTCTTTTACATTTTCTTCTTCTTCAAATCCTCCACGTATCAGATAAAATTTTCCAGATTTACCTTGAAAAGCTGTATTGGATTCTTTAGGTTTACTGATTACAGGTTCAGGGATTTTTTCAGTTGCCTGAGTATCCTTTTTAACCGTATCTTTTACACTGATTTTCGACTCATTTACAGATTGTTCGTTAACAACGGAAGAAGTATTTTGAGTAACTTTGGTTTCCGGTGTTTCCGGTTGGTTCATAATTATGTAATATACTCCAATCATAATTGGAATTAAAATTAACAGATACCAATACCATGCAAATTTTTTCTTTTCTTCTTCATCTTCTTCAATTGCTGGCGCAGGCTGAAACTCAGGAAGCCTAAAACTTTCAGCGGATGAATTTTGCTTTTCTTTCTCGTTTTTGTTTTCAGAAGATTCTGATTTAACTGAACCAACTATGGGTTTTGCATCTTCCTTTTCAATTACAGCTGATTTTACATCAGCAGATTCTGAAATGTTCTCTTTTTTTGAAACAGGCTCAAATCCAAAAGAATCGATAAGCAGGTTATTTTCTTCGATTGGTTGAAAAACAATTTCATTTTTTTCATTATAAGAAAGATTACCAATATTTTCTAAAGTAACAGTGTTTCCTTTGTCCAGCTCGTAAAACATATTTTCACGAGCTTTTTCAATTCTTTTAAGTGCATTTTTTTGAGAAATTTTTGCACTTCTTGCAATAATTTCTACCAAAAGGCCATCATTATTTTTTATCTTATTGGTAAAAGTGATTTCTTTTGCAGGAGGTTTAATCTGGCTTTCACCTATTTCTGCTGGTTTATAGGTGGAAACAAATGCTCCAAATCCAGGTATTATTACCGTTTCATTTTCCAGTAATAAACTATGAATAAAATTACTCAGGTTTAAAATCATAAGATTAAAATATTGTAATGAAAACAAAGCTTAATTCCCGCCGAAAATACAAATATTAGCAGGTAAAAACAAGATTCTCAAAAAGCCGACATAAATTTCAATTTTGAATATAATAGTTTCACTTCTTACAAAGTCAAGAAAGTGTTGGTGTATCCAAGTGTTTTTCAGTTTTAAAAAATGATAAGTAAATAAAGTATTTGCGCTAAATAAAAGTATTGTGGATTTTAGAATTCTTTTTATAATGGACAAGAACCTTAATAATGATTTTAAAAAGCTATTTTTCAGCAATCTTTTAAAAATTTATAATTTATCATAATTTGCTATGTCATATATCACTTTTAGTTCATAAATTGTACTTTTTAAAACTCTAAACTGGATGATTAATTAAGTTTTCTGATAGTTCTATTTTGAAACATTTTGTTTTAAATTAAGAAATTGAAATATAAGGCACAGAATTTAAGTATCAGTAATTCAGGTTTATGATAGTATTGGTATAATTTTGGCAATACAAAAAATTGTAATTTAAATTTGAAAAAATATGAAAATTTCAGTCGTTGGAACAGGTTATGTAGGTTTGGTTTCGGGAACATGTTTTGCTGAAACCGGAGTTGACGTAGTTTGTGTAGACATTGATCAAAGTAAAATTGACAAACTTAATAATGGGCAAATTCCGATTTATGAACCCGGATTAAAAGACATTTATCTTAGAAATGTAGAGAAGGGAAGATTAACTTTCACCACGGATATCAAATCGAGTCTTGAAGATTCTGATGCCATTTTTATTGCTGTAGGAACTCCACCGGATGAGGATGGAAGTGCTGATTTAAAATATGTTATAAATGTAGCGCGTGAAGTTGGAAGGTATTTGGATCATTATATGGTTGTTGTGACAAAAAGTACAGTTCCTGTTGGAACATCCTCAAAAGTAAAAAAAGCTATTCAGGAGGAATTGGAATTAAGAGGGGCTGACATTCCATTTGATGTAGCCTCAAATCCTGAGTTTCTGAAAGAAGGAAATGCTGTGGAAGATTTTTTAAAGCCCGACAGAATTGTGGTTGGAACTGAATCTCCTAAAGCCGAAAAAGTGATGAAAAGGTTATATAAACCATTTCTGTTAAATGGTCACCCTATAATATTTATGGATATTCTGTCTTCCGAAATGACAAAGTATACAGCAAATGCGATGCTTGCCACAAAGATCAGCTTTATGAATGATATTGCTAATTTATGTGAGATAGTAGGAGCTGATGTTAATTTTGTTAGAAAAGGAATAGGCTCCGATAACCGTATCGGTAATAAATTTATTTACCCGGGAACAGGTTATGGAGGTTCATGTTTTCCAAAAGACGTGCAGGCTTTAATTCGTACCGCTGATGAAAACCAATATTCACTTGATATTCTAAAAGCAGTAGAAGCCGTCAATTACAGACAGAAATCGGTACTTTTCAGTAAAATAAAAAATCATTTTAAGGGTGATTTGAAAGGGAAAAAATTTGGTTTGTGGGGATTGGCTTTTAAACCAAAAACTGATGACATGCGTGAAGCACCGGCCTTGGTAATTATTGAACACCTTTTAAAGGCAGGTGCTCAGGTGGTTGCTTATGATCCGGTTGCCATGGAAGAAGCTAAAAGGATATTGGGAGATAAAATAACTTTTGCAAAAGATGAATATGAAGCTTGTATTGATGTGGATGCGTTAATTGTTGTAACAGAATGGTCCGAATTCAGAATTCCTAACTTTAAGGTGTTAAAAAAACTATTGAAAAATCATGTCATTTTTGATGGTCGGAATATTTATGATCCGGAAGAAATGAAAGAACTGGATATTGCTTATCACAGTATTGGACGTAAAAGTATATTGAATAACGGAGTATGAAACGAATTCTTGTTACCGGGGGTGCCGGTTTTGTAGGTTCTCATCTTTGTGAAAGATTGTTGAACGATGGGAATGAAGTAATTTGCCTGGATAATTTTTTTACAGGTAAAAAAAGAAAAGTAATTCATTTACTTGATAATCATTATTTCGAAATGGTAAGGCATGATGTAACTCAACCGTATTATATCGAGGTGGATGAAATTTACAATCTTGCATGTCCTGCTTCACCGGTCCATTATCAGTACAATCCAATAAAAACAATAAAAACTTCAGTAATGGGTGCCGTTAATATGTTGGGACTGGCAAAACGAATTAAGGCAAAAATATTGCAGGCCTCAACCAGCGAAGTTTATGGTGACCCGGCAATTCATCCGCAAACTGAAGATTACTGGGGAAATGTAAATCCTATTGGGATACGCTCTTGTTACGATGAAGGGAAAAGATGCGCAGAATCACTGTTTGTAAATTATCATACGCAAAACAATGTAAGAATTAAAATCATCAGAATTTTTAATACTTACGGGCCACGAATGGAACCTGATGATGGGCGTGTGGTATCCAATTTTATTGTTCAGGCCCTCCAAAATAAGGATATTACTATTTTTGGTGATGGTAAACAAACAAGAAGTTTTCAATATGTTGACGACCTTGTTGAAGGAATGACCCGTATGATGAATACCTCTGATGATTTTACAGGTCCTGTGAATATTGGTAATCCGGGTGAATTTACAATGTTGGAACTTGCACAAAATATAGTTGAAATTACGGGTTCTAAATCTAAAATAATTTATTTGCCTTTACCAAAAGATGATCCAACTCAAAGACAACCAGATATAACATTGGCAAAAGAAAGACTTGGCGGTTGGGAACCTCAAATTCCTTTGCGGGAAGGATTGGTAAAAACAATAGAATACTTCGACAATCTTTTAAAAGAGTAATTACTTCTTAACCACATAAATTGAAAACTAAAAAATTATTATAACTTTTCTGAAACATACAAAAACAGGAAAGTGCTGAATTTAATTATTTACTTTAGCAGGGTAAAAACTATTCGATGAAAAACAAAATATTAGTTACAGGAGGTACAGGTTATATAGGTTCTCATACAGTTGTTGAATTACAGGAAACAGGTTACGACGTTGTAATTGTTGATAATCTTTCCAATTCAGGGATTGATGTATTGGATAATATAAAAAAAATTACCGGGATAAAACCTGAGTTTGAAAAATTCGATTTGGCAGATCAGAGAAAAACTGATGAGTTTTTTGGCAGGCATAAGGACATAAAGGCAATTATTCATTTTGCAGCTTCAAAAGCAGTTGGCGAATCGGTTGAAAAACCTTTATTGTATTACAGAAATAACCTGGTATCCTTGATGAATATTCTCGAATGTCATATAAAATATAATATTCCGAATATTGTTTTTTCTTCATCTTGCACTGTTTATGGTCAACCCGATCAATTGCCTGTTACAGAAAAAACACCACGCAAAGATGCAGAATCTCCGTATGGCAATACAAAAAGAGTTAACGAGGATATTTTACAAGATACAATTGCTGCGAATTCAGAAATCAGAGGGATTGCGCTTCGGTATTTTAATCCTATAGGTGCTCATTCAAGTGCTTTAATCGGGGAGTTGCCGTTGGGTGTTCCTCAGAATTTGGTGCCCTTTGTAACTCAAACGGCTGCAGGCATTCGAGAGCAATTGAGTGTTTTTGGTGATGACTATAATACACGTGACGGATCAGCAATAAGAGATTATATAAATGTAGTTGATTTGGCAAAAGCTCATGTTGTTGCAATCGATAGATTGCTTAAAGGCAAAAATAAATTGAATTACGAAATATTTAACCTTGGCACAGGAGACGGACTATCAGTTTTGGAAATTGTTAAAAGTTTCGAAAAAGCAACCAATATAAAATTGAATTATAAAATTGTTGGCAGGCGGGCAGGAGATATTGAGCAGATATGGGCCGACACAACTTATGCTAATGAAGAGCTTGGATGGAAAGCTGAAAAAGAATTGGATGAAACACTTTTATCAGCATGGAACTGGGAGAAAAATATAAGGGGGATTCAATAAACATTTAATTCCTGATTATGTTAATATTGTATTGATTTCTAAACTAATCTTAATTTCATAAAGATGAAAACTATTCTTATTACAGGTGGTGCCGGTTTTATTGGATCACATGTTGTTCGACTTTTTGTAGAAAAGTATCCTGAATACAAAATCGTCAACCTTGATAAACTTACCTATGCAGGAAACCTGAACAATTTGAAAGATATTGAAGACAATGCCAATTACGAATTTGTAAAAGGCGATATTGTTGATGATGACTTCATTCAAAAACTTTTTGAAGAACGCAGGTTTGACGGAGTTATACATTTGGCTGCTGAATCGCATGTGGATAGGTCAATTTCAAATCCAACAGAATTTGTTTATACTAATGTTATAGGAACAGTAAATCTTTTAAATGCAGCAAAACACATTTGGAAAGACGACTTTTCTGATAAGTTATTTTATCACATTTCAACAGATGAGGTTTATGGATCGCTGGGAGAGGAAGGAATGTTTACGGAAGAAACAAGCTACGATCCGCACAGTCCGTATTCGGCATCAAAAGCGAGTTCAGATCACTTTGTAAGGGCTTATCTGGATACATTTGGATTGCCAACTGTAATATCAAATTGTTCAAATAATTATGGATCATTTCAATTCCCTGAGAAATTAATCCCTTTATTTATTCATAATATTAAAAACAATAAACCTCTGCCTGTTTATGGTAAAGGAGAAAATGTACGCGACTGGTTGTGGGTTGTTGATCATGCCCGTGCAATAGATGTTATTTTTCATAAGGGTAAAGTAGGAGAAACTTATAATATTGGTGGATTTAATGAATGGACAAATATAGACTTAATTAAAGTCATGTGTCGCAAAATGGATGAAAAACTGGGTCGGCCAATTGGTGAATCAGAAAAACTGATTACTTATGTAAAAGATCGTGCCGGCCACGATTTGCGCTACGCTATTGATGCCACCAAAATAAAACAAGAACTTGGGTGGGAACCATCTTTGCAATTTGAAGAAGGAATTGAAAAAACTATTGATTGGTATCTTAAAAATACAGAATGGCTTGAAAATGTAACCTCCGGTGATTATCAAAAATACTATGAGGAACAGTATGTTAAGAGATAATCTTAATTCTCTTTTCCTGAGTCAAATTTCAATTTTAGTATCTTGTATCTTACTCAAATTTAATATTTTGAGAAATAGTTAATATTGAGTTTTTTAAATAGTTTTTTATACTATCTTTGCGCCCGCATTTCCTGTCTACTGTTTGGCAGGAACAAAAATTAGAATTATGCCCGTAAAAATGAGATTAGCGCGGCACGGCCGCAAACGTTATGCTTACTACCACATTGTGGTAGCAGACAGCAGGGCGCCACGAGATGGCAGGTATATTGAAAGAGTTGGCACTTACAATCCCAACACAAATCCTGCAACGATAGATCTCGATTTCGATAAAGCCTACGATTGGCTTGTTAAAGGCGCACAACCTACCGACACCGTAAGAGCAATTTTGTCTTACAAAGGAGTATTGTACAAAAAACACCTCATGGGTGGTGTTAAAAAAGGAGCATTTGATGAAGCTGAAGCTGAAAGACGCCTTGAAAATTGGCTAACTGAAAAAGAAGCCAAAGTTCAGGCAAAAATCGATCGCCTTGCAGGTGAAGCTGATGCAGAAATTAAAAAACAGTTAGAGGCTGAAGCTAAAGTCAGAGAAGAAAAAGAAGCTGCAATTGCTGCAAGAAATGCAGAATTAGCGGCGGAAGCTGAAGCAGCAAAGGCTGAGGCAGAAGCAGCAAAAGCTGCTGAAGAAGCTGAAGCTGAGAGTACAGAAGAAGCTGAAACTCCAACTGAAGAAGAGGAGACTCCAAAAACTGAAGGTGCTGAATCTTAATGTAAAGAAATCATCACAAAATAGAAAACCATTTGCTGAAAAGCAGATGGTTTTTTTGTGTCTTCAATAGAATTTTGTGATAAATAGTTTCCTGATTCGAAACTTAAAACTTATACAAATCATTAGTTTTTTCAAACCAAATCAGCTTATCTTTTTTTAGTTTAAATCTTCAATGCCTTATATTTGTGTTAATGGAAACAATACCAAAAGCTGATTGCGAAAAAATTGGATTCTTCAGGAAAACTCATGGTGTAAACGGGGAGCTTGTTTTAGAGTTTGAGAACCAGTTTGAAGAATCTATTATAAATACAAATCGTTTTTTTGTTGAACTTGAAGGACTACTTGTGCCATTTTTTATTTCTGAAGATGGATTTAGATTTAAAACAGACAACACTGCTTTAATAATTTTCAGTGATGTAGAGTCCGAACAATATGCCAGGAGGTTGGTAGGCAAAGCCGTCTATTTATTTAAAGAAGAAATAATTCCGTCTGATGAAATTTTTGATTCTGAATTGGAAGGTTTTTTGCTTTTTGATACAAAACTGGGTGAAATTGGAAAAATCGATGAGGTGAACAACTATTCAGGAAATATTGTTTTGGCTGTTAGATTTAAAGAAAAGGAATTATTAATTCCTTATAATGAAGATTTTTTAGTTTCAATAAACAAAAAAGCCAAACAACTTGAAATAACCATTCCGGAAGGAATAATTGAATAATAACATATTTTTTATCTCAGGAAAGCAACTTTATTGTTATTTATCCGTCATTGTATGTATTAGTTTTATTTTTCTAAAACAGTGCAATCTATTAACTAATTAAAATATATAAAATGAAAAGCAGAATTTTAGTTTTAACCATCCTTATTACGGCATTTCTATTTTCGAATGCTGTATTGGCAGAAGAAGAAAAAAGGGATGTTGCACCCTTTTCTAAAATCGCGTTAAAAATAGACGCAAAAGTATATATTGAACAGGATGATGAACAGGTTATTCGAGTTGTAGCAGGAGAGGAAACACTGGAACAAATAATTACTGAAGTTAAATCACGTACACTCACTATTCGTTACCCCACAAAAAATATGTTTAAGAACTGGAATCCGGGGAAAGTAGAAATTTACATTACAGTGCCGGATATTGATGTATTAAATGTATCAGGTTCGGGAGATGTAATGGCAGAAGAACTTAAATCACGCATTTTAGATCTTACAGTTAGCGGTAGTGGTACGATTCAGATAGAGGAGCTTAAATCTGAAACTTTGAGCGTAAATCTTTCCGGTTCAGGGAAAATAGAAATTGAAGAAGGAGACTTAATAGAGTCACTTAAAATCAGGACTTCAGGTTCTGGAAAATTTGATGCAGGAGAAATGGAAGCTAACAAAGTGGATGTGGTAACATCTGGGTCCGGTAGTGCATATGTGAATTCGAATGGGGAAATTAAAGCAAGAGTTTCAGGATCCGGAAACGTTTATTACAGTGGAAATCCAGCAATTGATTCATCGGTTGCCGGATCAGGTGGAGTGAAAAAAAGGTAGTACAATTTTGAAAATAATAATGAGCCGTTGTTTCAAATAACGGCTTTTTTATTTTCTGATGATATCAATTCTTCCACCGGCACCAAGTTTTATTATACTCGATGGTTGAGCCGGTGCATTATCATCCTGTCTGTATTTAACAATATAATTAACTTTACTTTTTATTTCATCCGAGATATCGGAAAAAACTGCAGGCGATTTGTCACCGCTTATATTTGCTGATGTCGAAACCAGCGGTCTGCGAAATCTCTGAAGTAATTGCGAAGTAAAAACTTCTTTAGTAAATCTGATGCCAATGGAACCATCTTCGGCAATCAGGTTGTTTGCCAGGTTTTTTGCATTCGGATAAATAACGGTAAGTGGTTTGTCCGAAACTTCTACCAAATCCCAGGCAATTTCAGGGACATCATCAACATAACGTTCAAGAAGTGCAGGATTTTCCATCAAAACCAGCATACTTTTACTATCCTCTCTTTTTTTTATCTGATAAATTTTTTGCACCGCTTCTTTGTTGGTTGCATCGCATCCGATTCCCCAGATTGTATCGGTAGGATACAAAATTATCCCTCCTGATTTTAAGACTTCAAGCGCTTTCTTTATGTCATCCTTCATTTTCTAAACTGATAAATTACTGTACAACGAAATCATGTTTTCAGCAAATTGCTGAGGGTGAAAATCCCTTGCTCTTTCAATCCCCTTTTTGATGTACTTAACTCGATTTGTTTTATTGGCGAGCAAATTCTGTAAATGGCTTTCTAATTCATCAATATCGTTTGGAGTACACAAAAGTGCTGCTCCACCGGCAGTTTCCGGCAAACACGAAACATTGGATGTAATTACCGGGCAGCCACTGGCCATTGATTCAATTACCGGAAGTCCAAATCCTTCGAAAAATGAGTTGTAAACCGAAAGTGTGGCAATTTGATATAATCCGGGAATATCTTTTCCCGGGAGATTATGAAGTAATTTTACCTGCTTTTGCATATTATTTTTCTGAATAAAGCTTTTCATCTTTTTGGTGTATGAAGTAGCTTTTCCCACAAAAATAATTTGTGTGTTAATTTTTCCGGCCTGTACCGCTTTTAGTAATGAAAGCTGGTTTTTTCGTGGTTCATGAGTGCCCACCGATAAAATAAACTCTTCTTCTAAATTATATTTTGTCCGAAGGTTTTGTAATTCACTCTTTACATAAAAATCGGCAGAAACCGATTGGTAAATTACTTTTATTTTTTTCGGGTCAACCTCGAAAAATTTGATGATATCGTCTTTTGTTTGTTTGCTTATTGCAACAATAACATCTGCTACAGAACAGGCATATTTTACTTTGTTGTAATAAATTTTTCTGTCTATTGCTTTATAAAATTCCGGAAATCTAAGAAAAATCAAATCGTGTATGGTAACTACAGAAGCCACATTTGTTTTGTAAATACCTGCAGGCAATTCATTACTTAGTCCATGAAAAATATCGATTTGGTGTTTTTTAAGAAGCCGTGAAGAATAGTTTCTCCAAACCGGTTTAAAAATTTTTGCCAACGAGCTTTCAGGAGAATGGATTTCAAACTTTTTAAAAGTATCAAAAAGCTGTGTTTTTACTTCAGGTGTATATAAAATGTACTGGTTATTACTTCCGTATTTTAGTAATGAATTTAACGTGTTTCGGCTGTAATTACCAAGTCCTGAAGAGTTTGAAAAAGCTCTTTTTGCGTCGAATCCTATTCTCATTGTTCTAATTAAAGCAGGATCTAAAATACAAAAAAGACCGGTTTATGTTCTGGCCAATTCATATTTCTTTTTACTTAAACTTTGAAGTCTTTTAGTCCGTTAAAGTTTATTGTTGTAAAATAATCTTCTATCGTTTCTGCTCTTCGAATTTCTGCAACATCCCCATTTTCCCGAAGTAACAATTCTGCTGATTTTAACTTTCCATTGTAATTAAATCCCATTGAATGACCATGTGCACCGGCATCATGAATTACCAGGATATCATTGGGTTCTAACTCAGGCAGCATGCGGTCGATCGCAAATTTGTCATTGTTTTCGCATAACGAACCTGTAACATCATATTTTACATTTGCATCCTTGTTTTCTTTCCCCAAAACACTTATATGATGATAAGCTCCATACATTGCAGGGCGCATTAAGTTTACCATACATGCATCGAGACCCGCAAATTTTTTGAAGGTATTTTTTATATGACGAACTTTTGTAACCAAATATCCATAAGGTCCGGTTATTGCGCGACCTGATTCAAAAAAGATTTTTAACGGAGCCAAATCGTTGGCAACAATAAGTTTGTCGTACAGTTTTTTGATTCCGGCACTTACGTAATCTAAATCAACTGCTTTATCTTCGGGTTTATATGGGATTCCAATTCCGCCACCAAGATTTGCAAATTCAATTTTGATTCCTGTTTTTTCTTTTATTTCAACAATTAGTTTAAACAAAATTTCCGCGGTTTCAATAAAATAATCCGAATCCAATTCATTGGAAGCCACCATGGTATGAACCCCAAAATGTTTAACACCTTTTGCCTTTAGTTTCAGATATCCTTCAATCATTTGATTGTGCGTAAAACCATATTTGGCTTCTTCCGGATGACCAATAATCAGGTTTCCCTGTTTTAAATCTCCGGGATTATATCTCATACATATTGTATCCGGCAAGCCAACATGTTTATCAACAAAATCGATATGCGAAATATCGTCAAGATTGATGATGGCACCTAAGTCTTTTGCCAGCTGAAATTCGTACGCGGGGGTATCATTCGAAGTCAGCATAATTTCATCGCCCCGCATCCCAACTCTTTTTGCCAGTTCTAATTCTGCAATGGAACTACAGTCAATTCCAAAACCTTCTTCACGCAAAATTTTCATCAGGTAAGGATTTGGAGCAGCTTTTATGGCATAATATTCCTTAAAACCTTCGTTCCAGGAAAATGCATTTTTAAAATAGCGCGCATTTTCACGAATTGCTTTTTCATCATAAATGTGAAATGGTGTTGGGTGGCTTTCAGTTATTTTTTCAATTTGTTCTTTTGAAAACGGAATATTTTTAGCTGCCATAAGTGTAAAATTTAAAAGTGGAACAAATTTACAAAAACTATGGTTCGTTTTAGAATTGATCTAAATAATGATGCTGAACTTTAAACAGAATTAACCGGAAGTTTACAAATTCAAAATTTGTTTTTAAGATAATTTGCAATCCAATTTCAAAATATCTTAGTTTATCTTGTTTGCATATCCCATGGCTGCCTTTATTCCATCGGCAGCACTCGAAATAATTCCTCCGGCATATCCGCTTCCTTCACCAATCATATAGAGGTTTTTAAATCCTTCGCATAATCCATTTTTCTCTCGAATTACCTGAATAGGCGATGAAGTTTTGCTTTCGAAACCCAATAAATTACCGGTTTCAAATCCCCGCATTTTTCTTGAGAAATCAAACAATCCTTCTTGCATCGAATTAACTACCACCTTAGGCAACATTTCCCAAAGCGGTGCGGTTTGAATGCCCAAAGGATAACTTGTATTCAAATCGTTGACAGATATTTTTTGTTTTAAAAAATCGTTTATTGAGACTGCCGGAGCGGTGTAGCCACTGGAGAAATCAAAAAACTGTTCCTCAAGTTTTTGCAATTGGTCGAGTGCTTCCATTGGAGAAACTGTTTTTCCTGCCAATTCATCAGGATGGATTCCGGCCACACAGGCAGCATTGGCAAACTTTCCGTTTCGTTTGTAGTAACTCATGCCGTTTACAATATTCGTATTTTCATAGGCCGCTGCCGGCACAACAATTCCTCCGGGGCACATACAAAACGAAAAAACCTGGTGTTTTCCATCGGCTGTTGATGTTAGCCGGTATTCAGCAGCCTTTAAACCCGGCAAGGTTGGTCTTCCCCATTGTGCTTTGTTTATAATTTCCTGGGGGTGTTCCATCCGGCTTCCAATTGCAAAGTTTTTGGTTCTGAATTGTACTCCATTTTTTATCAGCATCCTGAATGTTTCGTAGGCAGAATGACCTGTGGCCAAAAACAAGGCATCGGCAGGTAAAATTCCATTAGTTGTTACTGCTTCTTTTACTTTTGAATTTTTAACAACTACACTTTCCAGTAAGGTTTCGAAAAGAAATTTTCCCCCCAACTCATGAAAAGAATCTCGAAGGTTTTTTACTATTTTTCTCAAATTATCGGTTCCCAAATGAGGGTGAGTCATATATAATATCTCCTCAGGAGCGCCTGCTTCGACATAACTCGAAAGGATAAATTTCTTTTCCAGAGAAATGCGTTTAGAGCGCGATGTAAGTTTTCCATCCGAAAAAGTACCTGCACCTCCTTCGCCAAAAGAATAATTGTTTTGAGGATCAAAAACACCATTTTTTTCAAATTTTCTGATTGAAGAACTTCGTTTGGAAACCTCCGATCCCCTTTCGATAATTGTTACATTAAAACCTGCTTTTTGTAATACATAGGCGGCAAAAAATCCGGCAGGTCCACTTCCAACCACCACAATTTGTTGTTTTCTTTTTTTGTACGGAATATCCAGCACCTCATATTGATAATGCTCTCCGTATTTTATCTCATTCGATTTGACAACAATTTTCAGAAACCAGAATATGTTTCTTTTATTCCGTGCGTCGAGACTTTTACTTTCGATATGAAAAGTAAAATCTTTAATAAGTAATTGCCGCGAAATTTTTTTTCGAAGTAATTCTGTTGAATAGTCGGTAGGAACCTTTAATGAAATCGTTTTAAATCCCATGTTTAATTATTTGTTTCAAAAGTAAGGATTTGAATGCTCTTTTCAGTCGAGGTAAAATTCCAAATTTAAATCAAATCAAGATAAATGTTTATTTACCTGTAACGAAACTGGAAGTTCGACGTCTGATAACAAACAGAAACGAAAAACAATTAAACGATTAAAAGTACATTTTGTCTGTTTCACACTAAAAATTCTTCTGTTTATCGAAAAAATAAAGTATTTGTAAAAATAATTACAGAGTTTTATACTCAACATTACAGAAAACAGCCAGATTAGTAAAGCCATGATTAATTTAAGCAATATTCATAAGTCGTATCAAATGGGTAGCAATTCGCTGCATGTTCTTAAAGGAATTGATTTAAAAATTGAACAAGGGGAGTTTGTTTCCATTATGGGTTCTTCAGGTTCCGGAAAATCTACACTTTTAAATATCCTGGGTATTCTGGATAATTATGATGAAGGGACTTATCATTTAGACGGGAAACTGGTAAAAGATATGTCGGAAAAAAAAGCCGCACGTTTACGTAACGAAATGTTAGGATTTGTATTCCAGTCTTTTAACCTGATTTCTTTTAAAAACGCCATGGAAAATGTGGCTTTGCCTCTTTATTATCAGGGAGTTGGCCGTAAAAAAAGAAATAAAATAGCTTTGGAATATCTGGATAAAATGGGATTATTAGAGTGGGCCAATCACATGCCTAACGAAATGTCAGGAGGTCAAAAGCAAAGAGTAGCCATTGCCAGATCTTTAATTTCCAAACCCAAGATTATTTTTGCCGACGAACCCACCGGGGCACTCGATTCCAGCACATCGTACGAAGTTATGGAGATTTTAAAAGAAATTAATGCTGAGGGAATTACCATGATTTTGGTAACCCACGAACATGATATTGCTGCTATGACACAAAAAATTATACGCTTAAACGATGGAGTTATTGCAGAAGTAATCAAAAACGGAGAACTGGAAAACTGGAAAGATCAGTTTTCCAAAAAAGATAAACTTGAAATAGCCTAATCGGGAAAAGCTGTAAAATAGAATGATTAAAGATTGAAGAAGGTTATATCAGATTGAAAAATACAAATCATTTTAATCTATTTAATTCAATCCAATCAATCTCATATTTAAACATGAAATGTTTGAGAAAAAAACAAAAATATTACCTGCAACATATTGATTGCAGAAAATCTGAAAACCATGTTCGACATCGATAAATGGCAGGAAATTTTTGCCACCATAAGAAAAAATAAAATGAGGACTTTTCTCACAGGCTTCAGTGTTGCCTGGGGAATTTTTATGCTGATGATTTTATTGGGTTCCGGTAATGGTTTGAGTAATGGTGTTTCTCAGAATTTTATGCGCGATGCAGTAAATGCCATGTGGTTATGGAGCGGTACAACTTCAATCCCTTACCAGGGAATGAACGAAGGAAGACAAATCAGGTTTACCAATACCGATTACGATATTTTAAAAGATTTAGACGGAATTGAATATACCTCCGGCCGTTATTTTATAAGCGGTAACTTGTTTTCTTATGGGAAAGAATACGGAGAATACACCGCGGTCACCTGTCATCCTGATCTAAAAGATGTGGAATCACTTGGTATTGTTGAAGGACGTTTTATTAATGAAGTAGATATCAGGAACGCAAGAAAATCGGTTGTTCTGGGAAAAGACATTTACGATGCACTCTTTAAAGGAGAAGAAGCCATTGGAGAATATATTCGTGTAAATAATATCCCGTTTAAAGTAGTTGGGATTTGCACAGAAGGCGGTGGTACCCGACATCGGAATGCTTATATCCCTGTCACTACCGGGCAAAAGGTTTTTAACGGCTCAAACCGCTTGCATAATTTTGCATTAACCATTAATGCTGAAACTTTGGAAGAAAGTCAGGCCATAGAAAAACGTGTTCGCGAAACTATGGCCAGAAAGCACAAATTTGATCCTACTGATGAATCTGCTCTTGGTTCTTACAACAAACTTGAAGATGTAATTCAAACCATGAAAATATTCCAGGCCATAGATATTTTTATATGGATCATAGGAATAGGAACATTAATAGCCGGGGTAGTTGGAGTTAGCAATATTATGCTGATTGTGGTAAAGGAACGTACAAAAGAAATTGGTATTCGCAAAGCAATAGGAGCAAGTCCGACATCTGTTATTGGTTTGGTTTTACTGGAATCGGTAATTATTACCACAGTCGCCGGATATATAGGATTGGTGCTGGGTACTGGATTAATGGAAGGGATAAACTTTATTGTTGAACAACAATTCCAGGCTTCAGCAGCAACAAATGCAGGGCAGGGAGAAACGCTTTTCCGTAATCCTACGGTTGATTTAAATGTAGCAATGTCAGCAACAATGTTACTAGTCATTGCAGGTGCCATTGCAGGTTATATTCCGGCAAAACGGGCAGCACGAATAAAACCGATTGAAGCATTAAGAGACGAGTAAGAAAACAATAAACATTAAACTTTGAACAATCATGTTCGATTTAGACCTGTGGAAAGAAATATTAAGTGCCTTAAAGAAAAACCGGATGCGGAGTTTTATGACTGCTTTTGGTGTTTTTTGGGGGATTTTTATGCTCATCATAATGTCGGGAGCAGGCAAAGCACTCGAGAATGGTGTAATGGATGGAATTAAAGCTTTTGCTTCAAATTCGGCTTTTTTCTGGACAGAAAGAACCAGTAAACCATACAAAGGATTTCAACGTGGAAGAAGATGGATATATAAAAATACCGACATTGAATATATCAGAAACAATATCAGCGATGTAGAATACCTTTCACCAAGATTATTTGGTCCAAGAAATTATGCAGGTGATAATACCATTCGCGGTAAAAAAACAGGAGCGTTTAATATTTATGGGGATTATCCGGATTTCTTTAAAATAGATCCCTGGACTCCGTTACAAGGTCGGTTGATTAATGAAATTGATATTCAACAGGCACGAAAGGTTGTAAATATTGGAGAGCGGGTGGTCGAAGTAATGTTTGATAAAGAAGAAGATCCGATTGGTGAGTACCTTAAAATAAACGGTGTTTATTATCAGGTGGTAGGAGTAATAAAAGGAGAAACAAGAGTAAATATTGGTGGAGGTAGAAAAACTGAAACGATAATTATGCCTTTTACCACCATGCAAAAAACCTATAACATGGGCGACGATGTACATTTTTTTTCGGTTACGTCCGACCCTGGTGTTCCGGTTAGTAAAATCGAAACACGCTTAAAAACCTTGTTAAAAGAACGACACAGTATTGCCCCTGATGATCTTCAGGCAATTGGTTCATTTAATATTGAAGTAGAATGGAAAAAATACATGGGATTGTTTACCGGCATTCAGATTCTTACCTGGATAGTTGGAGTGGGAACTTTATTTGCCGGAGTTATTGGTGTCAGCAATATTATGCTGGTAATTATTAAAGAACGAACCCAGGAAATTGGAATTCAAAGAGCCATAGGAGCAACACCTGCAAAAGTAATAATGCACATTGTTGCTGAGAGTGTATTCTTAACTGTGATAGCCGGTTATATTGGATTGGCTCTGGGGGTCGGAATACTTGAAGTATTAAATTTTGCACTGGAATCAGGGGGAGATGCCAACGATATATTTTTCCGACGACCCGAAATAAGTTTTCAAATGGCCGTGGCAGCCTTAATGGTTCTGGTAGTGTCTGGAATTTTTGCCGGACTAATTCCGGCTAAACGGGCGGTAAGTATAAAACCTATTGACGCACTTCGCGATGAAGGAATTTAGAAAACAAATAGAAAAATAAAATCAAAGAGTCATGAAAAAAGTATTTAGAATATTAGGAATTGTAATCCTGGTTGGAATTTTCTGGGGAACTATGTATTTCCTTTATGAAAAATCAAAAAAGAAACCGGATGTTTTTGAAACAAAAAATCCTTTTGTTAGCGATGTTATTATGAAAACAGTTGCAACAGGTTCGGTTGTGCCTCGTTTCGAAATTGAAATAAAACCACAGGTTTCAGGAATTATTGACGAATTATATGTGGAAGCCGGTGATAAAATTACCAAAGGTCAGGTTGTAGCTCGTATTAAAATTATTCCGGATATGGTAACATTAAATGCTGCAGAAACCCGCTTAAACAGGGCGAAAATTAATTATGAAGATGCTCAGATTGATTACGACCGCCAGCAAAAACTTTTTGATAAAAATGTAATTTCTTACGAGGAATTCAAAAATGCAAAAGTGAGCTATGATTCATCAAAAGAAGAATTAACAGCTGCAGAAAATAATCTCGAATTAATTAAAAACGGGGTTACAAAAAAGGCAAAAACAGCAACCAATACTTTAGTTCGTTCAACCATTGATGGAATGGTTTTGGATGTGCCCATTGAAGTCGGTAATTCTGTAATACAGGCCAATACCTTTAATGCCGGTACTACCATTGCTTCTGTTGCCGATATGAAGGATATGATTTTCGAAGGAAACGTGGATGAAACAGAGGTTGGAAAAATCAGAGAAGGTATGCCAATCGAACTGGAAATTGGTGCAATCGACAAAGAAAAATTTGAAGCTGTTTTGGAATACATTTCTCCTAAAGGTAAAGAGGAAAACGGTGCCATTCAGTTTGAAATAAAAGCTGATGTTAATTTAAAGGAAGGTCAGTTTATTCGTGCTGGATATAGTGCAAATGCTAATATAGTACTGGACAGAAAAGACAGTGTAATGGTTATTCCTGAAGGATTATTGAAATTTGAAGATGATTCGTCGTATGTTGAAATTCTGGTAAACGAAGAAGAACATACTTTTGAAAGGAGATATGTGGAAACAGGTTTGTCGGATGGAATTAACATCGAAATTACAGAAGGTCTGAAAAAAGAGGATAAAGTAAAAGGAGAAAAAATTGATCCGAAAAAATTGAAAGAAAACGAAGCCAGTTAACAAGGAATTTGTTAGTCATTCAAATTGTTTAGTTAAATTAGCACATCAAAAAAAATCAAACAACAATGAAATCTCTTTTAAGCATATTCTCAGTGGTAATGGTTCTTTGTGGATTAACATCGAATGGTCAAAACATTTGGTCATTGCAAACCTGTATCGATTATGCACTGGAAAATAACATTCAAATTAAACAACAGGGAATAAACACTAATTATTACGAAAATCAGTTAAAACAGGCAAAATCTGAAAGACTGCCCAACTTAAATGCTCAAATTGGAAACGATTACAATTTCGGAAGGTCTTTGACTTATTATAACACCTACGAAAATGTAAACTCAGCAACAGTTTCCGGTGGACTTGGAACAGATTTTACCATCTTCAACGGATTGACAATAAAAAATCAAATCGAAAGACAGGAACTGGATCTGCAAGCTACCCTGATGGATTTGAATAAGGCAAAAGATGATGTGATGCTGTACATTGTTCAGGCCTATATGGAAATACTTTTTGCCGAGGAATTGGTTTTGGTTTCGGAAGCTCAGCTTGAAGTGACTCAGCAACAGATAAGTCGTGCCGAACAGTTGGTGGAAGCCGGTAGCCTGGCAAAAGGTTCGTTACTTGAAATTCAGGCCCAACTGGCACGCGAAGAATTAACTTTGGTAAATGATGAAAATGCAGTGAAGCTGGCATATCTGAATTTGTATCAGTTGCTTGAACTTCCTATTTCAGAAAGTTTTCAAATTGAAAAACCGATTCTTCCTGAGGTGAAGGCAAATCTTTCTATATCAAATTCTATCGATGTATATAATAATGCTTTAACAGTCAGACCAGAAATTCAAGCTGCAATGCTAAGGGTTAAAAGTGCTGAAAAACAACTTGATATTGCAAAAGGATATCGTTGGCCAACTTTAAGTTTAAATGCCAATTATTACAATTTGTACAACAATCAATACAAATACATTAATTCGGATAATACAATACCTGTCGATGAGCAATTAAAAAACAACTCACGTGCTTCGGTGGCGTTAGGATTAAGAATTCCTATTTTTAACAGGTCGCAGGTTAAAACCAGTATTGCAAATTCTGAACTGCAAATCAGTAATACTCAATACGAATTACAGACGATTAGCAACACATTGAGAAAGGAAATTGAACAGGCATTTGCTAATGCAGTAGCTTCCTTAAACAAATATGTTTCTACTGAAAAAGCGGTGGAATCAATGTCGGAGGCTTTTCGGTATATTGAAGAGAAGTTTAATGTTGGTATGGTAAATTCAGTGGACTATAATATTCAAAAGAACCAGTTAACGTTGGCTCAATCGCAATTATTGCAAGCTAAATATGAGTTTATTTTCCGTACTAAAATTTTGGATTTCTATAATGGTGTACCGATTGAATTGTAAAAATCAAAAATTAAATATTTTAAAAATCCTGCAGATTTTCTGCGGGATTTTTTTTGTCTTGTTATGACTGCTGCTTGACAGATTGAGATAAGATTCCTCGCTACACATACCAATGACAGATCTCTTATAAGACCCTGAAACGAGTTGCTAATGACATTGAAAGAAAACAACAAGATTCAGACTTCGACTACGCTGCTAATGACGGTCACAGTGAGCGGAGTCGAACTGTGGTTGTGGAAAATAATTGCGAAATAGAATGAAGTGAAGAATCTTCAACTAAATTACTAAATTGTTCATCAACTCTTAATTATGTCACCTGGACAAGAATTAGAAAACCTCAATTTCTTCAAACTCCAATATTATTTTACCGCTTACTTTACCTGTTGAATCTTTTACACTTGAAAAATCAGACTTGCCCATAAATTTTAAAGGGAGGTTAAAACGGTCGGTTTCAAAATTAATTTCAGATTTAACAGGATAATTCATTTGAATATATTCATGTTTTACATTAAATTCTCCTGCTTTTCGGGTGGCAATATTTAATTCCTCAATTCTGGGTTCCGATATCAGTAACTTAACATCGGCAGTAACCCAGTCACTTTTTGGATCAAGCGATACTAATTTGTAAAAATCGAAATCATTTTTTCTTTCCAGAAAAATCCAGTGAACCGGGATTTCCAGAATTTCAGAAAACTGGCCAATGAATCCTTTTTTTGGCAGCAATACAAGTCCTTCACCTTTTATCTTAGGTTTTTTACCATTTTCCAAAAGTATAAAAACTGTTTTCTGAGGTGCCACAATTCCCGGTACATCAATATTGATTTTAACTGTAGTTTTAAATCCGTTTTCAATGCGATATCGTTCAATCAATTGATCAAGGTAATCAGGCTGAGCAGCAATTAAAAAAGTATTAACAGAGAATAATATGATGAGCAATATCTTTTTCATTCAGTGATTTTCAATTTTCTAAATCTAAATAATGATGCTAATATACAAACCGCTGAAAAAATTACGAGCCAGATGGTAGAACTCAAAACCTCAGAGTTAGCGGGATTGGAATAAAACAGAAATTGCCACTTTGCCAGGTGATGTGTAATTAGAAACGATTCCCAGCCTTTAAAAATAGTAGGAGCCATTGTTTGTAAAAGAGTACTAATCACCAAAAATCCCAGAGTAACTAAAATTGCATTTAACGATCTTCTTGTAAAAACACTTACAGAAACAGAAAAGACTGCAAATGTGCTCATGCCTAAAATGGCAAAAAGAAATGCATTAAAAAACTTTGTGAAAAGTTCCTTTTCCTCAACAATTTGAAGTCCTTCAAATATTACAATTAAATCTCCTTTTCCAAAAAGTAACATGGCAGGCAGTACTGAAATGATTGCCCATATGGTCATAAAAATTATTACAAAAATGATTGAGGAAATATATTTTGACATTAAATAATAGCTTCTTCCTAATGGCCTTGTCAAAATTAACCTGATGGTTCCCGACTCAAGTTCAGAACTAAATAAATCGGCAGTTACAATAACGATAAGAATAGGAATATGAATCCAAAGTGTATTGAGGATGACGTAAATGGCCAGGTAACCATTTAATATATTTCCGCTAACCAAAAAATCCCGGTTGAGAGTTTGTAACGCATAATCCAATGCACTTTCTCCCTGACTTTTCAATCCCCAAAAGATTAGTGCTACCAAAATCACCATTAACCCAATACTCAGATAGGTTCTGGTTCTTTTAAGCAACTTGAAAATTTCGATTTTAATTAGCCGATTCATTGGTTATTTCCATGTATTTGTCATGCAAAATACTCGATCGCGATATGCGAAAAGGTATGAAATTTTGCTTGTAAAGATCATTAAGTAAGGCTTCAGTTTCCGAAATGGTAGCCATCAAAATAATTTTATTGTTTTCAAAAAGATTCTCAGGATAATATTGTTTTAAGTTTTTAACAGATTTTGAAAAATGTAATACAACTTTTTGTTTTTCGTTCAGATTATCCTCCATATTACTTTTTAAATAAACACGTCCTTTATTCAGTAATACAAAGTCATCAGCAATTGTTTCCATATCTTCAAGCAGATGAGTAGATACCAATATACCCTTACCTTCATTTTTAAGTGTAACCAGCTGAGCCAGCATTTGTGTTTTTACTTCAGGATCAAGGCCATTAAACGGTTCATCAAGGATCAAAAAGTCAGGATCATTTATCAAAACCTGTGCAAAACCAAGTCTTTGTTTCATTCCACGTGAATAATGTTGTACCTTTTTATTTCCTTCGTTTTGTAATCCAACCAGTTGTAACAATTTTTCCGAATCTGTTTTTGATTTTGAAATTTGAATTAAAAGTTCAAGATTTTCTTTACCACTTAAATAGGAATAAAAATCGGGTGATTCAAGTAAATATCCACAATGATTTCTTAACTCCTCAAACGATTGAAGTTGAATATCATCCAGTCTTACAGTTCCTTTTTCAGGCTTTACCAAACCGGCAAGTATTCTGAAAGCTGAACTTTTCCCCGCTCCGTTTGGACCTATAAGTGTAGTAATTCTTCCCGATTTCAGGGTAAGGCTGACATCGCTCAAAATTTGACGATTATTATATCTCAGGTTTAGTTTGTTTGTTTCTATAATTCTCACCAGCAGAAATATTTACTTGTATAACGGGGAACAAAAAATGTAGATGTCCAGTAGTCTTTAGTAAAGAACATAAATGGTTTATCAATCAACATTGAGGGAATAATATGATACCACCTGTACCCCAATTTGTAAAAATACTTTTCAACTTGATCAGAGATTTTCAACTGACGGGCTGCTTCAACAGCTGCATCCCTTTGACAACTTGATTTCGAAAAGGGTTTTGATATCATTTCTCTAAAACCGTATTTATAGTATAAATCTTTAACCATCTTGTAATTCTGATATCGGCTGTAAGCATCTAACTCGGTGGTAATACAGAGTGAAAAGAAAAACATACTAAGAAATCCCGGAATTGAAATAAAAGCCAGTCCTTCAAATTTTACATGATTAAATGAAATAAGAAATAATGCGAGTGAGCTAAGAAAGAAAAAATGCAAAACACGACCTGCCCGAAGAAAGGTCAGAACTTTCTTATAAAGTATAAAAGTTTCCGGAATCGAAATTTGATCTGATCTCAACATGGTATTCAAATATAAGATTTTTTAAAGAGATTTATATTTTGAAAAGTTATACAACTGAATAAAAACATAAACATTTCTAAAAACGGATTTTAGCCTTACAAAACAGAATTACAAAATATTATTTACGGCATTTTGAGAACATTTTGATAGTTGTTGAATTCTGATAAATCATAACAAATTAATTATTGTAGATTTATTAATTCTGATATCTTTGCGGGCGAAATAAACCTAAGTCAATAAATCTTTTTCCGGAATGAAATCGGTTATACTGCTTTTTATCAGTCTGTTTCTTATTTTTTCAGTAAGTGCCAATGCATTTAAAAAATCGAAAAACGATACAGTAATCAATACTTTTAATAAAGATTTTGTTTACCATTTAAAAAAGTTGAAAGGTGAAATTAAAATGGATGGAATAATTGATGAACAGGACTGGTTAACGGCGGAAAAGGCGAATAATTTTCATCGGGTATTACCTGTCGATACGGGTTATGCATTTCAGCAATCGGAAATACTAATGACCTACGATGACAAGGCCTTGTATATCGCTCAAATTTTTTATGACACCATTCCAGGGAAACGTATAATGGAGTCGTTTCGACGAGACTTTAGTTTTAACAATAACGATAACCTTCTGATTTTTTTCGATACATTTTTAGACCAAACTAATGGCTTTTCATTTGGTATCTCAGCATCAGGAGCCAAGTGGGATGGTACCATGAGCGATGGTGGCCGTATTTCTCTTGACTGGGACTGCAAATGGGAATCGAAAACTAAACACTATGATAACCAATGGGTGACTGAAATGCGAATCCCTTTAAAATCTTTACGTTACCCAAAAGGAAGCCAGCGATGGAATACCAACTTTAGCCGATTGGATTTAAAATCGAATGAAAAATCTTCATGGGCTCCTGTTCCCCGTCAGTTTCCTACAGCTTCATTGGCATATACAGGGTCAATGAAATTTGAAGAACCTCTTCCAAAATCAAAAACACAATTTTCTCTGATACCTTATATCTTTGGTGGAGTGGCAAAAGATTACGAAGCAGGCACAGAAACAGAATATCGAAAGGACTTTGGTTTCGATGCAAAAATTGGTATTTCTTCTTCAATGAACCTTGACCTGACTTATAATCCGGATTATTCGCAGGTAGAGGTAGACAGACAGGTAACAAATATTGACCGTTTCGAACTTTTCTTTCCCGAAAAACGACAATTCTTTTTAGAAAATGCCGACTTATTTGCGGGATTCGGTTACCATTCTGTTACTCCATTCTTTTCCCGACGGATTGGACTGGATGCTCCTGTTTTAGCCGGTGCAAGATTAAGCGGTAAAATAGGAAACGACTGGCGGGTAGGATTAATGAATATGACAACACAGTCTACGGATGAGCACCTTGCCAGAAATTACACCGTTGCTTCTGTTCAGAAAAAAGTTTTTGCCAGGTCAAACTTTGGATTCATATTCGTGAATAAAGAATATTTGAAACAACCAGCCGATACTACAATGTTTAACAGGGTTGTGGGAATCGACTATAATTTGGCAAGCAAAAATAATTTCTGGGATGGTAAATTCTTTTATCACCGCTCTTTTCAACCTGAGGCAATTGATAAACAATATTCGCAAGGAGCTTCAATCAGATACAATACAAAAAACATTAGCGCTGGTTTTGCACAAACATCCGTGGGCGAGAACTACAGGGCTGAGACAGGTTTTGTAAGAAGAACGGGTTATAATTTTCTGGGGCCCTCTTTTTCATACAGGTTTGTTCCGAATCGGAGAATTGTAAGTCATGGAATTTCATTAAGAAACGAGAACTATTACAATGCAGGTTACAGGAAAATTGAACATGAAAACACAATTAGTTATGGGTTTGATTTTCAGGATCGTTCAGAACTGGAAGTAGGTTACAAAGATTATTTTGTTGAACTTCAAAAAGATTTTGATCCAACCCATCAGGGTGAACATTATTTGCCAGCGGGCAGTAAATACAACTTTGGTGGATTTTATGCCGAATACCAATCTACACGGAAAACCATGTTTAACTGGGAAATAGAAGCTGCTAAAGGAACTTTCTACAGCGGAAAAATTCAATATATTGAAGGAGAGTTAGGGTATCGTTTTCAACCCTTTGTTAATCTATCGATGAATTTTAATTATACTGACCTGGATTTGCCGGCACCCCATGAACGGACAAAATTTTTATTGTTGGGGCCAAAAATGGATGTAACCTTTACTGATAAACTATTTTGGTCGACTTTTATTCAGTATAATGAACAGATTCAGAATATGAATATTAACACAAAAATCCAATGGCGCTATCAGCCTGTTTCTGATATTTACCTGGTTTATACTGATAACTATTTTCCGGATACCTGGGCCTCAAGAAATCGTGCTTTGGTATTAAAAATGACCTATTGGTTTAATTAAAGATTTAATTCTTTATTTTACCAAAATGTTAAACCCAAAATCTCTTAACTTTTTAATTTTACACATCGGCAAATTCAATTATCTTTGCGCGTCTTAAAAACCAGAAGAAACTTTAATTGTTAAAACAATAGATTTATAACGTAAAAAACTCGTAGTCAAATGAAAGTAACAGTAGTAGGAGCTGGAAATGTTGGAGCAACCTGTGCCCAGGTTGTTGCTGAAAAGAACATTGTTCAGGAAGTTGTTCTTGTTGATATTAAAGAAGGTATTTCGGAAGGAAAAGCCCTTGATTTATGGCAGACTGCCCCAATTAATTATTACGATTCAAGATTAATTGGATCAACAAACGATTATGCAAAAACAGCAGATTCAGAAGTTGTTGTTATTACATCAGGTGTTCCACGTAAACCCGGAATGAGCCGTGACGACTTAATTTCAATCAATGCCGGAATTGTAAAAAGTGTTACAGAGAATGTAGTAAAATACTCTCCAAATGCTAAAATCATAATCGTAGCAAATCCATTGGACGTTATGACTTATGCATCTTATGTAACTGCTAAATTACCTAAAAATCAGGTGATGGGTATGGCAGGTATTCTTGATACTGCTCGTTACCGTGCTTTCCTGGCAGAAGCATTGGATGTTTCTCCGCGGGATATTTCAGCTCTGTTAATGGGTGGACATGGCGATACTATGGTTCCGCTGCCGCGTTACACTACTGTAGCCGGGATTCCTGTTACTGAAATGATTGACGAAGAAAAATTAAATGCAATTGTAGAGCGCACTAAAAAAGGTGGTGGCGAATTGGTAAACCTTATGGGAACTTCGGCATGGTATGCGCCTGGTGCAGCTGCAGCTCAAATGGTTGAGGCAATTGTGATGGACCAAAAACGTGTTTTCCCTTGCTGTGTTAAATTGGAAGGTGAGTATGGTTTAAATAATATGTTTGTTGGTACACCTGTTGTTCTTGGCAAAAACGGTATTGAAAGAATACTTGAAGTAGATTTAAACGAAAGCGAAAAAGAATTGCTTCACAATTCAGCAAATGCTGTTAAAGGCATAATGGATGTGCTCGATGGAATGAATATTTTATAAGCAACAGATATTTAATAAAATTGAAAACGGTTGGTTCTTTTAGAGTCAACCGTTTTTATTTCGGCTATTTCCGAAGTAAAGGCACCTTCCAAAAATCGGTTAAAACTAATAGACAGTTTTAACTGATTTTTTATACTGAACAAGCTCCATTTTTGTTTTGATTGATTTTTGGG
>CAJXZG010000023.1 GCA_913063265.1 uncultured Prolixibacteraceae bacterium
AAAGTACACTATAATAAGATGAATATTTTAGAGAATAAATAAATGACATTTCATATTGTTAATATTTTTCTTAAACACAGTTCGACTCCGCTCACTGTGACTGTCAGACTGAGCGTAGTCGAAGTCCGAATCTATTAATGTCATTAGCAATCTATATTAAAATCTTGTTTTCTAATATTTCAAAATATAGCTTTCCATAGGTTCTTTAATAAATATAATTAAATACCATTCCACCGCAATAAATACGGTTCCTCCAGCCTGGAAAGTGGGGAAAATTTATGCTTTTTTTGTTATTCAAATTAAAAATGGAAATACATACTTTCTCCAAACGGGCGGAGTATCCCAACATTTAAGTCAGGAGGAGGTGGTTACAATTTTCTTTATGTAATTATCAATGACCCAAAAGTAGATTGCTGTTTATTGACTAAAGTAAGTTACTTGCCAACTCTGCCAAATAACTGCGCTCACCTTTTACCAGATTGATATGGGCAAATAAATCCTGGTTTCTCATACGGTCTGTCATATAAGCCAAACCATTGGATTTCATATCCAGATAGGGAGAATCAATTTGTTGCAAATCTCCGGTAAATACCATTTTTGTTCCTTCACCTGCACGGGTAATAATAGTTTTTATTTCATGTGGTGTAAGGTTTTGTGCTTCGTCGATAATAAAAAATGCATTGGACAGACTTCGTCCGCGGATGTAGGCCAAAGGGGTAATATTTAACCTGTCTTCTTTGACCATTTCTTCGATGAGTTGGTACTCGTTACTACGTGGATTAAAAGAATGTTTAATCACCGCCAGGTTGTCAAAAAGCGGTTGCATGTACGGACTGATTTTTTCAGAAGCATCTCCGGGCAAATAACCAATATCCCGATTACTTAACGCCACAATTGGACGGGCGAGAAGCACCTGTTCGTACAAACGGTGTTGTTCTATTGCAGCAGCCAATGCAAGTAAAGTTTTTCCTGTCCCGGCTTTTCCGGTTAATGCAATCAGTTTTATTTCGGGATCCATCAGCATATTCAAACTAAAGGTTTGCTCGGCATTCCGCGGTTTTATACCGTAAGCAGGTTTTTTTTCAATCCGGTACAGCCTTTGCGATTTTGCGTCATATTTAGCCAATGCGCTTGATGAAGTTCCTTTGAAAATGTAACATTCGTTTGATTCGGGAGTAAATTCATTTCCGGCATCTTCTACTGCAATGGAACCCTGGCTGTACAACGCTTCAATCTGAGAATCGTCGAAATTTTCAAATGTAGTTACTGTTTTATCCAGTACATTTTCATCTGTTACCTGGTCGGTTTTGTAATCTTCAGATTGAATACCCAAAGACTTGGCTTTCATTCTAAGATTGATATCCTTGGTAACCAGAATGGTTTTTCTTTTAGGGTAAGCCTCTGAGATATATTCAGCGATTGAGAGTATTCGATGATCAGGAATATCCTCTTTAAAAGAAGTTTTCAGATTCTCAGAAAAAGGCTTTCCAGTTTCAATGCGTAACTTCCCCAATCCCTTACCTAGGGGTTTTCCTCCGTTAAATAGCTCATCTCCAATAATATCATCCAGTAATCTTGTAAATTCTCTGGCCTGAAAATTAATTAAATCATTTCCTCTCTTAAATTTGTCCAACTCCTCTAGTACGGTAATTGGCAAAATAATATCATTTTCTTCAAATTGATAGATACAAGTGTGGTCGTGGAGAATTACATTTGTATCGAGAATAAAAATTTTACTTTTGACTGTTTTGCTAAGCATCTTCAAATTTTTGAGTTCTTAAATGTATTTATTTTGACCAATAATTTTCAGTCCGTAATCAAAATTTAATTAACGAATTTCGGTTGATAAATTTTTTTATTTGTGAACTATTCAAAAACACTAAAATATTTGTATGAGCGTTTGCCGATGTACCAAAGACAGGGAAAAGCAGCTTATAAAAATAACCTTGACAATACTTTGTTTCTGGACGATTTTTTTAATCATCCGCATAGAAACTATAAAACAATACACATAGCCGGGACCAATGGAAAAGGATCAGTTTCTCATATGCTGGCAGCAGTTTTACAATCGGCTGGTTATAAAACAGGGCTTTATACTTCGCCACATTTGAAAGATTTTAGGGAGAGAATCAGGATTAATGGCAAAATGATTTCGGAAGAATCGGTAGTTGACTGGGTAGAAAAGTATCCGGTAAATAATAACTTATGGAATATTGAGCCATCCTTTTTTGAATTAACAGTAGCCATGGCATTTGATTATTTTGCCGAACAAAAGGTGGATGTAGCAATCATAGAGGTTGGATTGGGAGGCAGGCTGGACTCAACCAATGTTATAAATCCCGAAGTTAGCGTAATTACCAATATAGGATTGGACCATACCAATTTACTTGGAAATACATTGCAGGAGATTGCCACTGAAAAAGCCGGTATTATTAAGGATAGCGTGCCGGTAGTTATTGGAAATTGGCAGAATGAAACTGCAAAAATATTTGAAGACTTTGCTGTCAAAAGAAAGACCCAACTTTTTTATGCAGATAAAGAATTTGATGTGGAATATTCAATGCTGGGACTTGATGGAAAACAAATCATGAATTTTACACAAAAAGGGAAGCCTGAATTCCCGGATTTAAAACTTGATTTGTTGGGAAATTATCAATTAAAAAATATTCCGGCGGTTCTTAAAACTGTTGATATTCTCAATAAAAAAGGATGGGACATTTCTAAGCAGCAGATATATTCAGGCCTGGCAAATGTAAGTAAAACAACCGGTTTAATGGGTCGTTGGCAAATTATTGGACACAATCCGCAAATCGTTTGTGACACGGGACATAATGTGGATGGAATAAAGGCAATTGTAAGCCAAATTGAAAATACGGCATATGAAAATCTTCATATTGTTTTTGGGGTTGTTGAAGATAAAAATCCGGATGAAATATTAGAATTGTTGCCCCAAAAAGCTACTTATTATTTTGCAAAAGCAAATATTCCCAGAGCATTTGATGAAAAAAAATTAACATTTAAAGCATGGAAAAATGGATTGACAGGAGATAGCTATTTGTCAGTATCAGAGGCATTTGTAGCTGCTAAAAAGAGTGCCGGTAAAAATGATTTGGTTTTTGTGGGAGGCAGTACTTTTGTGGTTTCTGAAATTTTGTAGCTTTTTTTTGGTTTTCTTTTGCAGAACTGAAAATAGGTTATATATTTGCAGCGCCTTTCTGAAAAGGGGGCACGTTCAGAAACAAAAATTATATAAATTTTGGAGCAATCCAAAATTCCCGGGCGATTAGCTCAGTTGGTTCAGAGCACCTGGTTTACACCCAGGGGGTCAGCGGTTCGACTCCGTTATCGCCCACAAAATGAGGACAGTTTAACTGTCCTTTTTTGTTTCATCTAACTCCAAAACCAAATGTTTTACTGCTACATATTGTATTCTCCAAAACTTGATAAATATTATATCGGTTCAACTAATAATATTGAAGGACGTTTACAAAGGCACAATTCGTCAAATCGAGGATTTACATCAACCGGGAAGCCCTGGGAATTAAAATATTATGAAAGCTTTGAAACAAGATCTGAAGCTTTGGAAAGGGAAATGCAGCTAAAAAAGATGAAGAACAGAAGTTTTTTGGAGGAGTTAATTTCAAAAAAAGAAAATAGAGGAATATAAAAAGATTATCTCAGTTGGTTCAGAGCATCCCGATTACATCGGGAGGGTCAGCGGTTCTCCCGATAATTATCGGGACCGTTATCGCCCACTAAAGAGGACAGTTTTACTGTCCTTTTTTGTTTCATCTATCTCCAAAACCAAATGTTTTACTGCTACATTAATTCCCACTTTTGTGGTTTTATTTTTTATGTAATTAAATTCTCATTGAATTAATGTAACTTTATAAAAATCAAAATTATAATGGGAAGAAAGCAAGACTTAATCCGGTATTTGTTAGTCAGGCTGAATGCTGTTTTTCTATTTGTAATTTTTACATTAAACACCGGTAATTTATACGCTCAAACAGATTCACCGGAAACGGAAGTATATGTTGATGAAAAAGATTTAGTAGATGTCATTCGTGGCAAAAACTCAAAGAAAAAAAGTACGGGAATTCCACAAAAAGGTAAACTGATTGCTTTTGCCGCTCCTATTTTTGGCTCAAATCCATCTCTTGGAACTTTCTTTGGGTTGGGTGGAACAGGAGCAATGTACCTCGGAGAACCGGAGAATACAAACATTTCTAATCTGAACCTTGCATTAATGTACACTACAAAAAATCAATTTGTAGGAAATTTAAGAGGAACTTTGATGACTCCCGGAAACCATTGGCAAATGCTCATTGATGCCAAATACAGCATTTTTTCTGAAGGAACTTACGGATTGGGAAGCGATTACAATCAACCCATTCGCGAAGGGTGGAATATTGGAGGGATACACACCGAAGGTATTGAAAGTGTTCAGCAATTGAATTTTAACTATGTGAAATTTCATTATACCGCATTAAGGGAAACCGCAGAGCATTTATATTTCGGAATCGGATATCATCTCGACATTCATAATAAAATAGAAGATTTAAACCTTGACCTGGAAGCACCCAATCCAATAATTACAAGTCATTTTATTTATAACGCAGCAAAAGGTTTTAGTTTATATGAATATACATCATCCGGATTAAGTATCAACACGGTTTACGATAGTCGTGACCATACGGTAAGTCCTTATAAAGGTAATTTTTCGCAAATTACATACCGAATAAATCCTGAGTTTTTGGGAAGTTCCAAAGCATATCAGCAACTTTATCTCGAACTCAGGCACTATCAACCTGTATCAAAAAAAATACCGAGGCATCTGATTTCATTTTGGGCCATGGGACAATTTATAACCTCGGGCGATGCTCCATATCTTGATTTGCCAGCCAGTAGCTATGATATGCGAAACCGAATTGGAAGAGGTTATGTAGCTGCCCGATTCAGAGGTAAAAACTGGGTTACTGCCGAAACTGAATATCGTTTCCCGATTACAAAAAATGGCCTAATTGGTGGAGTAATATTTGGAAGTATCACATCAACCTCGAGAGAAGAAGTTAGGGATTCAGAAACTTATTGGCCCCAATTAAAATTATTTGAGGCTATCAGACCTGCAGGTGGGTTAGGTGCGCGAATATTGTTGAACCGTACAGGGCGCTTAAACCTTACCATGGATATGGCTTTTGGGCAAAATGGTTCAAAAGGATTTTATGTCGCGGTGGGCGAAACATTCTAAGTATTTTTAAAGCTCAACAAATAATCTTCTGCCCTTTCTAAATGTGCATTTCGTCTGCTGACATCCATTTTATCAAAATTTCGAATAAGCATATTTAATCTTGGGTTCTTTTGGAAGAAAGAGCGGTGTTTATCCATAAACCGCCAGAATAACCCATCCCAAATTTGTTGCCAGTCACCTTTCGGGTAATTGCTCATTTTTAAAATATAATTGCTGCTGCTGATATAGGGTTTGGTAGCCATTAAACCTCCATCGGCAAACTGGCTCATGCCATAAACATTGGGCACCATTACCCAGTCGTAGGCATCAATAAACATTTCCATAAAACAACGGTAAACTTCGTTGGGATGAAATTCGCACAACAACATAAAATTACCCAGAATCATTAAGCGTTCAATGTGATGGCCATAACCTGTTTTTAAGACTTTTCGAATGACATCATCAACAGGCAATATTCCTGTTTCAGCGGTCCAGAATGATTTTGGAATCTTTTTTTGAAAACCCCAAAAATTTCTGGTACGCTGTTTTTTTCCTTTAAAAATGTAGACTCCCCTTAAAAATTCCCGCCAGCCTAAAATCTGCCGTACAAATCCTTCCAGTGAATTTAATGGGATTTCAATTTCTTGCGCAAACGCGATGGTTTCTTCAATAACTTCTGCCGGTGTTAATAATCCGCAATTAATTAAGGGCGATAATAAACTGTGATGCAAGAGGTTTTCTCCGCGAACCATACTGTCTTGGTACTTACCAAATTCATAAAACCGGCTTTTTAAAAAATCTGTCATCCAGACATACGAATCTGTGTGTGTTACCGGATAATAATTATTATCATCCAGTTCCCCATAATTATCAGAAAAGTATTTTTCTACATATTCTTTTGCTTCAATGGTAAATTCATTTTTATCAGGCCAACGAATTGCAGGCGCAGTTTTGTTCTTGGGGTATTTCACCCGGTTTTGCTCATCAAAAGTCCATTTTTCGCCCAAGGGTTTTCCATTTTTATTTAAAAGTATATTCCATTTTTTTCGTTGTTCGATATAAAAACTGGTTTGCCTCAAAGTAGATTTTTCAAAGAATGGTTTTACTGATTCAGCTGTATTTATAAATAATGGTGATGAACACAATTTAATTGCCAGGTTGAATTCCTCATATCCTTTTCTGAGTCGCTGTTCCAGCCAATCGTCGTCGGGTTGAAAACAATGTATTTCTTTCACTTGTTTTTTGGCCAGATATGGAAGTAAAAATCTTATATCGGAAAATTCTGATTGACTGTCAATATAAACAGTATTGACTTTTTTCTTTTTCAGAAGGGTTTCGAAATATTTCATGCTGGCGCGATGAAAAGCAAGTTTCTGCTTATGAAACTTGTATTGTTTAAAAAACAAAAATTCTTCCACTATGTAAACTTGTTTGCAAGCTTCTATAAAAGGATTCTTCTCAAACAACTGATGAGGAAAAACGATACCAACATTCTCCATTTTTGTAACTTTGTTATTAACAATTTAAGGAAAATAAAGTTAAATAGAATGATTCATATTATCGAAGATTTTTTAAACTGATACAAAAATGGCAAAAAACGTAGCATTGGTTTTATCCAGCGGTGGCGCGAGAGGAATTGCGCATATTGGGGTTATTGAACAACTTCTTGAAATGGGATATAAAATTACTTCTGTATCCGGGACTTCAATTGGTTCTCTGATTGGTGGATTATTTGCAGTGGAACACCTAAACGATTATAAAAATTGGATTGCAAGTCTGGATAGCGGAGACGTATTTTCTTTGATGGATTTTCAATTAAATTCTGCCGGTTTTATTAAAGGCAAGAAAGTTTTTAACCATATGAAACAATGGCTTAGCGAACACAACATAGAAGATTTGTCAATACCGTATACTGCTGTTGCAACTGATATTATAAACCGTAAAGAAATTGTTTTTGATAAAGGAAGTCTTGTAGATGCCATAAGGGCATCTGTGGCTGTCCCCGGATTTATCTCCCCTCTTTACTATAATGATAAATGGCTCTTTGATGGGGGAGTGGTCAATCCCTTACCGCTTAATCGAGTAAAACGTAAAAAGGGCGATATCCTGGTTGCAGTTAATTTAAATGCTTTTGTAGAAAATCAAATGGTTGAAAGAAAAAATACCATGTTGGATAATGTAAAACAATTTCCACAATTAACTGAAATAATGAACTGGTATCAGGAACGATTTGGAAATGATAAACAAAAACCTAAAAAACTGGATATGTCATATTTGTCGTTAATGAACCAAATGTTTGACATGATGCAGGAGCAGATTTCTGATTTTACTTTACAACAAACACCTCCAGATATTTTAATTAATATTCCACGTGATGCCTGCAGCACATTTGAGTTTCATAAGTCAAAAGAGATTATTGAGATAGGGAAAAAAGAGGCACTCGTGGCAGTAGAAAAATTTCAAAATAAATCTTAGAAACAGGTATTCGATAGTTGTTTTTTTACGTAAGTTTCAGACTATGTTTAAAGTGTTGAGCACTAAATGATTTACAACATTTCATGTATTGGTTTGTTAGTTTAAACATTCATACAGGAATAATATCCTTAAAATTTCCTGTGTGCTGAACGTTAATATTGAGGCAATTTAAATACATGAAAATTCTAATACTTTTTGCGCATCCGGCATTTCATAAATCAAGGGTCAATAAGATTTTAACTAACGGTATAGATGAGTCAGAAAATATAACTTTTCATGATTTGTACCAGGAATATCCCGAGTTAGATATTGATGTAAAACGAGAACAGGACCTGTTAAATAAACATGATGTTATTGTTTTTCATTTTCCTCTGTTCTGGTACAGTACACCATCTATTTTAAAAGAGTGGCAGGATTTGGTTTTGGAGCATGGCTGGGCTTTTGGTAGTAAGGGAAATGCTTTGAAAGATAAATTGTTCTTATGTCTTGTTACAGCGGGGGGACCTCAAAAAGCCTATAATGTGGGAGATTTTCATAATCACACCATAAATCAATTGTTATCGCCATTAAGACAAACTGCAGTGCTTTGTAAAATGAAACCTTTGCCACCGTTTGTGGTATACGGAACTCATGCGATTGAAAAAGATGAGGTACTTCGGCATAAAGAGGATCTGTTTTATTTTTTAGACCAATTGATAAATAATCAAATAAACGGAGAGATATTAGAGAATTTTGAGTACTTAAATGACTTTATAGCTAAACAGAACTAATATTATGGAAGGGAATTTTTTTTATCAGGCTTTTGTGTATTTGGCAGCTGCGGTTATAGCAGTTCCGGTTGCTAAAAAATTAGGTTTAGGTTCTGTTTTAGGTTATCTGATTGCCGGAGTAATTATAGGACCTTATGTTTTGGGATTTATAGGAGAGGAAGGACAGGATGTGATGCACTTTGCTGAGTTTGGCGTAGTAATGATGCTTTTTCTTGTAGGACTGGAATTACAACCGTCTTTGTTATGGAAATTGAGGGCACCAATACTGGGATTGGGTGGTGTTCAGGTAATTGCAACAACAATTTTAATCACTGCAATTGTGATGTTGTTAACACCTTTGGTTTGGCAAATGGCTTTAGCGATAGGGCTTACATTGGCATTATCTTCAACAGCAATTGTTTTGCAAACATTAAGTGAAAAAGGACTGCTTAAAACCATTGGTGGACAAAATGCCTTTTCAGTTCTTTTGTTTCAGGATATAGCAGTTATTCCGATTTTAGCCTTTTTACCTTTGCTGGCAACAACAGAAGGTACTCATTCTTCTGGTCACGAATCCAACACCTGGATCGAAGGAATGCCAATTATTTTACAAACGCTTATAGTTTTGGGTGTAATTGTTTCGATTATATTAATCGGAAGATATGCTATAAGTTATGCTTTTCGTTTAATAGCACAAACAAGACTCAGGGAATTATTTACCGCAGCAGCATTGTTACTGGTTATTGGCATAACATTATTAATGACACAAGTTGGTTTGAGTCCGGCACTTGGTACATTTTTGGCTGGCGTAGTATTGGCTCAGAGTGAATACCGGCATGAACTGGAAACTGACATCGAGCCTTTTAAAGGCCTTTTATTGGGATTGTTTTTTATCGCTGTGGGGGCATCCATCGATTTTAAACTGATTTTTGAAAATCCTGCTTTAATTGCTGCAATAGTTGCAGGATTAATTGCAGTAAAATTACTCATCCTAATAGTTGTCGGGCGGTTTTTCGGAATGCGCAACGATAGTAACCTGCTATTTGCTTTTGGCCTGGCGCAAGGTGGTGAGTTTGCATTTGTGCTGTTTTCCTATGCACTTCAGAACGGTGTGCTCACAGGTTCTGAAGCAAATCCGTTGATTGCTGCCGTTGCAATTTCAATGGCACTAACACCATTGCTGATGTTGTTAAACGAAAAATTAATTCAACCCTACTTTGGTACAAAAGAATCGGTTGAAAAAAAGGCGGATGATATCGATGAGAAAAATGAAGTTATAGTTGCAGGATTTGGCAGGTATGGAAGTACAATTGGAAGATTTTTGCAGGCAAACGGAACTCAGGCAACTTATCTTGATATAGACCCGAATAATGTTGATTTGCTAAGAAAACTGGGATTGAAAGTATTTTACGGAGATGCGTCAAGGCATGATTTACTTCATGCTGCAGGAGCTGAAGACGCAAAACTTTTAATTGTCGCTGTTGACGAATCGGAAAAAACACTGGAAATTGTTCAAACAGCACAAAAACATTTCCCACACCTAAAAATTATGGTGAGAACAAAATACTGGAATGACTACTATGATATGCTGGAAAAAAATCTGCTTGGAGTTTACAGGGAGTTTTCTGATACAGCTCTGAGAATGGGAGCTGATGTTTTGAGTCATTTAGGCTATCGAAAAAACCAGGTACAAAGATCGCTGCGAAAGTTTCGGAAACATGATGAAGAATATGCAACCGATTTAGCCAAAACCAGGCATGAACAAAAAAATTTTATTAAACGTGGTCGTCAGGTGATTGAAGAACTTGAATTACTGATGCTGGACGATATTGATAAAGTTGCAAAAGACAAAGATATGGGTTGGGATACCGAAACCATAAAAGAGGAATTTGCTCCGATGATTCGTATGCAGAAAGATGAAAAAAATCTGTAAATTAGGATGTTAACAATTTCTCAAAACAGATACTGTCTCCCAAATCTTTATAAACGCCATAATTTTTGATTCTCGTATAACCATGCGTTTTGTATAATGAAATAGCGGTTGGAAGTTTTATCCCTGTTTCCAAAACAGCTTTGGTAAAGCCCGATTCTTTTGCCCAGGTTTCCAACTCGTTTAAAATAAGTTTGGAAATACCTTTACCCCTAAATTCAGGAAGCACATACATCCTTTTTATTTCGGCCGTATTATAATCAAAGGATTTAAAACATCCGCAACCAACTGGTAGATTTTTGTTATAAGCCACTACAACGGTTTGAATTAAATCAACCTGATTATATTGGTCATAAACCTGACGTTGTTGGTCATGAACATCGTTTAATTCATCATCTAGTTTCGCAATCAGGGTTCGAAAATTGATATCTGAATTGGTAGTTCTTTGAATATAAACAAAATGATTATTCATAATTGATTCGTTTTCGTTAACCATTTACTTTGTCTTCGCTAAAACGAAGGGATTAATATAATTTATGTGCGCCTTTTCTATGAGCGCTGGAAACAAAAAAAATCATAGAGCAATTCAATTCTTTAGTCCTTCCTTCCATTCTGCTCATCTTTTGTTTATTAATTCCCTGTTTTCTGAATTCCTTCAAAACCACTACATTTTCCACCACCATAAAAGGTTGACAATCGCCAAACAATTCGTAAAAGGCAACTCCCGCCATAACTGAAACATCTATTGGTCCATTAATTTTTGCACAGAGGATGTCAAAGCTTATCCTTTTTAATCAACTCAATAGTTTCCAATATTTTGTTATTTGAGCCCGGGAACTTACAAATCCTTTTTATTTAAACTTTTTCAATAATTATCTATACCATCAGTGAGCCATTCCAGCGTCAGTCTTGTAAAAACAATTTCATTGTAATTATCTTTCTCAAAAAGCAAACCAATATCATTATTGTCAAGAATGCTCATAGAAGAATAAGCGGCACTTTCATTATAAATAGTTTTTCCTTCGGTCCAGCTTTTGCCTTCATCATAACTGATTCTAATGGTCAAATTACTTCGTTTGTCTTTCATTTTAATATTTGAGAAAAGAAGCCTGTTTTTATCATCACCATTTTTAATTGATGTATACCTGATTATGCTTGCATTACAGCCGGGATCGATAAGTGTAGAATCCGGAGAGGAAATCCATTTTGCTCCTCTATCGGATGATCTATGAACATACCTGAACCCTGCATCATTTACACGACTATTTATCATCCAGGAACCATCAGCTAATTCAACTATTTTAGATTCATCTCCGGGTTTTATTGGCGTGTCAATTAAATGCCAACTATTCCCATGATTATCACTTTCAAACAGATGAAGCCCGTTGTTAACATTTACTATTGTATGTAATAAATTACCATTAGTAAGCTGTATTCCTTTGCCTGATGTAATAAACTTAAAATCATTATGCCAGTCAGGATTAGTAATTTGAGAAGTTATGTTTTGTGGCTGGCTCCAGGTATGTCCGTTGTCATTACTTTTTATTACTTTGAAATAATAGATGTCTTTCTCATTGTTTAAATCCATATAATTAAAAAACAGAAAGATTTCACCTGTTATTTTGTCTACAATCATAGAAGGATCTGAGGCAGATTGACCTTTAGGGTAATCGACGACAGTTTCAATTTCAGACCATGAAAATCCACCATCTGTACTTCTGCGAATGACAATATTGATGTCATTATTCCATTTTAAGTCACCACAGGAGGGAACTCTTTCATCAACAGCAACGATCAAATCGCCATTTGGGGCAGTAACAATTGAAGGAATACGGTAACACGATACATTCTTTTGATCTTTTGAAGTAAATAAACTCTTCAATACAGGGGCTGTGCTTTTGTCTTGTTCTTTTTCTGTTTGTGGATTTACAATTAAAAAGACCATTAAATAAGCAATATAAATGAAACTTTCAATGCGAATCATTTTTATGTGTTTTGTAAAGAATGTGAAAAATCATTTTGAAATTTTCTCAAATATATATAGAATTTAAGCCGAATCCATTTCGCTAACAGGCAAAGCTGCATTTAAATAAAACAGGATAATCATTGGATTTAAAGACGTTTTATAAATAAATTAGATGGAAATGATTAAATGTTTTGGATTTTTGGAAAAAGACTTTTACTTCATTTTTTTAGCAATTTGATTTCTTACAGAGCGTGGATTTTACTTAATTTGTTTTACAGTCTAAACCAAAATAAACATGAACAAAACACGGATATTTTTTATCTTCATCTTTATTCTTTTTATACTTTCCTGCCAACAACAAACTTCTAATCTCGATTATGTAGATCCTTCTATTGGTGGTGTAGGAGTGGTTTTGGAACCCACTCGGCCAACGGTTCATCTTCCGAACAGTATGGTTCGGGTTTTTCCCAATCGTAAAGACCAACTGGATGACCAGATTGATGATTTTTTTCTTACCATCGCCTCGCATCGTTTGCAAAAAGTTTTTTCGTTTATGCCGGTAAACGGAGAGCCAAATCAGCACATTTGGTTTAAAAGTTGTGCCAACGAACACGAAGTTCTGCGCCCGTATTATTACAGCACAGAGTTTGAAGATTCGGGAAACAGCATACAATTTTCACCCAAAACCAAAAGTGGTTTTTATAAAATAAACTTTGCCGGTAACCAGCCTCATTTTTTACAAATGGGAACTTTTTTTGCCGGTGGCGAAATCAACATGGAAAGTAAAAATTCTGTTTCGGGGACTGAACATTTTGAGGGAATGAACGCCTTTTTTTATGCAGAAACCAATAAAGAAATTCAGGAGGTACTTTATCAAAACTCAAATGACAAAAGACGATTAATGTTAAGTTTTGGAAATGAGGCACAGGAGGTAAAGTTTAAATACGGGATTTCATTTATCAGTATCGAACAAGCCAAACAAAACTTACAAAACGAAATTCCGGACTGGGATTTTGAACGCGTAAAAAATGACGCTAAAAAGGAATGGGAAAAAGTGCTTTCTCAGATAAATGTAAAAGGTGGGACAGAGGCACAAAAACGTGTGTTTTACACTGCACTTTATCGTTCATACGAGCGCATGGTTGACATCAACGAATACGGCTTATATTTCAGTGGATTTGATAATCAAGTGCACGAATCGGATAATCCGTTTTATGTGGACAACTGGATTTGGGACAACTATATCGCTCTTGAACCTCTGTTTATGATTTTGAATCCAAAAATGGCAACCGAAAGAATTCAGTCTTACATTAAAATGTACGAGCAGGGAGGTACGATGCCGTCATTTGCTTTGGTTTTTGGCGACTGGCCGGCAATGACAGGAAATTTTGCAGCTGCCTGGATGGCTGATGCATGGTACAAAGGTCTCCTGGATTTTAATTTAAAAACTGCATACGAAGGATTAAAAAAGAATTCGTTGGAATCGACGCTGCTTCCATGGAGAAACGGACCAAAATCGCTGCTGGATGATTTTTATAATGAACACGGATTCATGCCCGGACTTTACCCGGGAGAAACGGAAACTGTGCCTGAAGTAAGTTTACCATGGGAAAGAAGACAAGCAGTTTCGGTTACTATAGAAAACAGTTATTCTGACTGGTGTTTAGCCCAACTGGCGAAAGAGTTGAATCTTGAAAAGGATAACAAACTTTTTCTGGAACGAGCCAGATTTTACCAAAATGTATTTCGTGTAGATCGCGGATTTATGTGGCCACGCGATACGGCCGGCAACTGGATTGAACCATACGATCCACGTTTTGCTGACCGGATGTATTTTACCGAAAATAATGCCTATACCTACAATTGGTCGGTAAAACATGATTTGAACGGATTATTCGGTTTGATGAATAAAAAGCATGGGGCAGAGGCAACTCTTGACCAACTGTTTCGTGAAGATTTAGGATTACCCAAATGGCAGTTCTGGAATAAACAACCTGATGCATCGGGTTTGGTGGGGCAGTTTGTTATGGGTAACGAACCCGGTTTTCATATCCCATACATATACAATTATCTGGGAGCACCGTGGAAGACACAAAAGCGAATCCGAATGTTACTGGATGCTTTTTATACCGATAATCTTTTTGGTATACCAGGTGATGAAGACGGAGGTGGAATGTCGGCTTTTGTAGTTTTTTCAATGATGGGATTTTTCCAGGTTACTTCGGGAATTCCGGTTTATAGCATCGGGAGTCCGGTTTTTGAAGAGATTACCATCAATTTGTCCGAAAACAAGCAATTTAAGATTATTGCCCAAAACTGCTCAAAGGAAAATAAATACATACAACAGGCATTTTTTAATGGAGAAGAATTAAATCAATCGTGGTTTACACATCAGCAATTAATGAATGGCGGAACTTTAAAATTGATTATGGGAAACCGGCCAAATAAAAAGTGGGGGAGTGAAAAGGAAACTCTTCCTCCGTCTTCGATTGATTTTTATCCGGGGAATATCAAATAAGATTTTTAGTACCAGTAACTTAAATTAAAGGCTAAAGCCTATAATACTCTGGATTAATAATCACCGCACTAAAGTACGGTGCAAAAAATACAACTCGAGCTAAGCAATACACCATGCTTTAGCTTGGTGTTCGAACGGCAATGGATAATTTATCTTTAGCCTTTAATTTTTACTGATTTTATATGTGTCCATCTTTCCAATTCTTGTTATCAGTGTTCTTTTCATTAAAGCTTTAACCTCTTACAGATTTGCTCTACCTCAGAATAAATTTTGGCATAAACAATTCGGTCTAACTTGCAGTGTTTTTCCAATATTTTTGGGGGATTTTCGCCAAATCTTTCTTTAAATTTTTTATCTTCAGAAAAAAGCAAACCCTTTTCATCTTTAGCTGAAAAATAGCAAGCCTTTACCCAGGATTCAAGAATCAATGAATAATTTACACCTTTTTTAAAACCTTCCAAAATTGGTAACATCAATCTGTCATCGGAGTTTAGTTTACGACTTAAATCGCATCCCACCCTAAAAATTGTATCACCTAAAGCCTGGTTTGAAAAACGGTCGAGTAAATCATCGATATGCATGGTAAGCTCCTCTTTCGTAAACTCATCCAGACTTATTGCCATTAGTATTTCTGCAGATTGGGTCATTGCATTTTTTGTAACCGTTTTTATCTGCTCATTTTCGAGAGCTTCCCAGGTATATTTTAGAGAAGGATTGGTAAAATTTGCCTGGTATGCCAAGACAGCGTGACCCATGTTGTGAATATATATTTTCCTGTCAACCCAGGCTTTCATATTTTTTTTAGGTGCCAATCCTTTTATTTTTGGAACTCCATTGATGAATCCAATTTCATCAACTATCAGATCATTGTATGGCTCTGCATAAACAGCAAGCGGATCTTTTTTAAGTTGTTTCGCGGTCATAATCGGCACCATTTTTCCTATACTGGTTTCAATCAATCCTATATTCTTAATAGCGGAATTTGGAAGATATTTTTCCAGACTTTCTCGAAATAATTCAGCTGCATCCTTTATGTTTTCAGCCAAAATTATATTGACCGAATTTTGACGAGACTCATTAAATCTTGTTAATAATCCTTTTGATATTGTTTCGGCCAAATTTAACATTCCACGTTTCCCAACTGAAATAGTTATTATATCAGTTTCTTTAATTTCTTTTATTAACTTTTCAGTTTCCGAAATCTGTATCGCAGAAATATTTTTTACCTGAATTACCTTTTCATTTTCAGGATTATTGCTGTCGAGAATATAAACCTCGTAACTTTTCCTTGAGTTAATTAATTCAACTATATCTGTATCTATATCGACAAACACAATCTTGTAACCCGCTTTATCAAAAATGGGAGCAATAAAGGATCTGCCTATTTTTCCTGCACCAAACAGTAAAAGTTTCTTCATTGTTGTTTGCTTTCCAGGTGTTGTTTAAAAAGATTAAAAAAGTTGTAAGGGTCAACAACTTCGATTTCCAAATCGTGGCGTTTCTTTTTTAGAATTTCGATGGTTTGTATAACATCTTCCGGTGTAGTCCATATAATTCTGTACAAATGGAATGATGGTGTTTTATTATTCTTCGGAATTACTTTTGAAATATTTGCAGCAGCATTTTCTGGTTCCCGAATCATATCAACCGTATTTATCAGGTTGGTTACCGGCATTCCTTTCCATATTTGGTCTTTGGGTCCGCCATGTTTCCATTCATGAAAATCGATTACTATGGTTGCAAATCCATCAGGAGAGAATTCAAGAAAAGCATCTTTTACCTTATGTGTTGGTTCTTTTTGGTCGAGTACCATGGGCGAAATACTCATGTCGAGCTGATTGTAAAAATGCTTATTGTGTTGAATAAAGAGGGGTATATATTCATCCTGAATTCTGTTCGGATTCATGTATCCTGCAGCACTTGCATCGGCCGCAAAAAAATCATTTGATGTTTTAGTTTCGTAATAGTAGGAAATAATATCGGGATAAGTCTTTATGAGGTTAGGATTGATTCCCCACATTAAAGGAATTTCGCCACGTTTCTTATTATCCCAAAGTCGGGGCATAAAATCATAAAGCGGAGTTCCCGAATCGAAGTCGGCCATTAAAACCGAGATGTACGTTTTGTTTTTGAGCTTTTTGATTTCAGGTTTTTGTTGTTGTAGTTTTTTAAATTTTGCATGGCTGTGAAACGACTGATTGTAACAATTGCTTGCCACTGTATTCTGATAGCAGTTGTATGGAGAAATCAAATGAACGGTTTCCCATTCGGTTGGAACCGGATCATGAGCACTTTTATTCTGTCCGTAATTGCTGTACTTGTCAAAAGAAAAGAATCCCACTACTTCCGTCATGTGTTTCCCGTTTGATTGTTTCAAAACCTCATCCAACATCATTTTGTAAGTTTCCAAATCGGTCCCTAAAGTCTGCGATGTATCGTCCGATGGAAGCTCATCTCCCCATGGAGAAAGGTCATAAACAAAAGATCGGTTTTTTATAGCCCAATCGCGGGTAACCACATAACCCACATCCCCTTTTTCTCGGGTGTAAAAAGGATCTTCATACAAACATAAAAAATGGCTCGAGCACAGCCCTTTTGCCAGATATTCACGAATGGCCCATCGATAAGCATCATTTTTTTTGCTGCCTGTTTCGGCTCCGGTAAACATTCCCCTCAAATCTTTGATGATTTTTAAATCCCATTTTTTTATCAAAGTCTCGGCAAGTTCAGGACTTAAAACCAGAGCATCCTCAACACCGGCAATCGTATTGGCCACATTCATGCTTGCAGGTACTTCCGGATCCCAAATAACAGCACCTTTGATTTTGGGTTTTGTAAAAAAATAAAGGGAATCGAGGTTTGGAATTTTAACCCCTTTCCGATTACTTAACCAACGACCTTCTTCCTGCATTTTTTTTAACCAGTACTTTGGTTTTGCAGCAACTTTTTCTTTTACATGATTAAAAACCGATAGCCTTTCTTCTCCCGGATAAACCAGGTATATGTCAGGCCTTTCCCGATTAATAATTCCTTGAATACAAGAAACCAGCATTGCTTCATCATAGGAATTAGCAGTTTTATTCAGCTCAATTTCGTATACATAAATAGGTTCGTTTTTTTTGGCGGAACCGTTAAAACTCAGGTAAAATAAGCTGGCAAGAAAAAATATAGAGGTTTTCAGGTTTAGTTGCATTTGTACAAAATTAGCTGTTTAAAAGCCGGTGAACTGTTTTTTGTATTCAGTATAAAACGGCATTATCCTATTCAGTTTTTCGCCTTTTTGTTTTTCCTCAAACATCCCGCCCATATAAAAACAGGTTGTACCGCCCGATACAATTCCCCATGAACATGCTTCTGTAAGATCGGAGGTGCGATCTTCATTTTGCAACTGTTTGGCTAACGAAGCAATTACGCCACCTGCAAAATTATCTCCACAACCGGTTGTGTCTCCCGAGTTATCGGTCTTTAATTTTTCTGTTACCAATTTGGAAACAGGCATTGTTGAATGCTCCAATGTTTTAAATAATTTTCCCAGCGAAAAAAGATGAACATTTTGGGCACCACAGGTAACAATTACTGAACCTGTTTTTCGTTCCTGAAAAAACTGCATTGCATCATTCAAATTTCCTTTACCACTTAACCGAAGCGCTTCCTCTAAATCCGTCATCAATAAATCGATATTGGCATAACTTTCGTCACTATTTCCAAGAGGCCACTTTATATCCGGGGCTGCCTTTTCGTTTCTGAAATCGTAAACCGTATTTACAATGGTGATACAATTTTTTACTTTGGCCTTTTTGAGTAATTCGGTCAGGTTATCATGAATATTTGGAACCAGTGCGGTAGCTCCAAAAACTACAATGTCAGAATCGAAAAAGGCTTCATCAAGATTCTCAGGAGTAAAATCCCATGCTGCTCCAATGGAGTTAATAAACATTCGCTCCCCGTTTCCATTGTCGAAATCGTCATCGGAAAGTACCACAGTTGAAGGAGTTTCAGCGTTGGATTTTGTATAGTTGTCGGTATTGATTTTTGTTTTTTCAAGTAAGGATATGATAAAATTTCCATCATCATCATCGCCACGATTTCCATAAAAACAAAATTCTATATTATCATTATCCGTAATTTGAGAAGCGTGAATTAAGGAAACAATTGATGGCCCTCCTATATTAATTTTTACAGGCTGCTGATTATTGGTAAGTTTGGGTAAAGCGGTATTAAAATCTTCATTGGCAAACTTTTCAAACTCCTCTCTGAAAACCAGCTGTCCCGGCGTTAGTCCGCCATCGCCACTTTGTTTTGATAAAAAAGGCTGATAAGAATCGTTGCTAAATGATACTTTATACAACCGATCGACGAGACTGCATCCTACACCCGATATTTTTATTTTTTTAGACATAATTTGGATAATCAGATACTAATAAATGAACAGGTTTTTCATCTTCAATAATTTCAGGAAATCTTCCTACCGGTGATTTAAAACGGTTATCAGTATTATCGTCGTTTACCGAACTAACCTCGCCAACCAAAACTTTACCTTTCCCGGGTTCACCATAAAAGCGATGATAAATTCCCTGTTCAAGGCAAATACTTTCTCCGGGTTTTAAAGAAATTGTTTCTCCTGCTTTTAAAGTTTTAACTACTCCATCAATTTTAACTTGAAAATCATCCTGAGAAAAATTTTCTTCTTTGTCAGAACTGTAAAGTTCCATCATCAGGTTTCCTCCACCACGATTAATAATATCCTCCATTTTATTCCAGTGAAAATGCATGGGTGTTTCCTGATTTTCTTCAACAATCATTATTTTTTCGGCATATTTTTTTTGATCGCGAATAGGATTTCCGTTCCTGATGGTAAACAATATCAGTCCTTGTTTATTAAAATCGCCACTTCCAAAATCAGTTAAATCCCAACCCAGCATATTATCAAAAACTTCCTGACAACTATCTTTATTCTCTTTCCATTGCTCAGGATTCCAATAAGCCCAAAGTGGAAGCTTAAAGTTCATACTATCGAAAAAAACGATAGAATTATTTATTAGTTGATTGATGTCACTGCGTTTCATTTTGAGTATTTTATAAATTTTAATTTTTCAATTTGATGACCATCTTCAAACATGATAAAGTAAATTCCATTGCTAAAGTCAGAAACATTTATTTCCAAATCGGAACTGCTAATATTCTTTTGAACCAAAACCGAACCATGCATATTTAGAATCGTTAATTTACCCCGATTTTTATTTGTTACTCTAACTTTCAAAAGTTCATTCACCTGGTTTTGTTTTAGTTGCAGAATTCTGGTTGATGTTTTGTTTTCCAAATTCCAATTTGATAGTGGTATTTCTGCAATATTTACCGTGTAATCTTCTACTTCGCCAATTTCGAAAATTTCGCAGGGCTGACCAATTATTTCTGATTGTTTCATGGAAATCCGCATGCGTGTTTTACCGGTTTTTGTTTCACCTCCGGGTATTGTAATCGAGCCATTAATATCGATCCCTGTTTTATTATTTATTACTTGTTCTTCGACCTCAAAAGCCCCGTTCTGGTTGTAATCTATCCATACATTCCATTGGCAGTTCGTTTTGTTTCCCACCGTGCTGCCCTGTGTAAAATTGTATTTCGTTAAGTTGGTTTTTGTTAATTCTATGGTTTGTGAAGTATGTTCACCAAAACCGTTGTCCTTGTTGCTGGTGTATTTAAAATCGTCAATGGAAATACTTTCAATAAACAAGTGGTTGTCAGTATTTTCAGTGCCTTTCGACTGACAATAAATATCGTTATAATCCGAAGCCACAAATTCCAAGTAATCAATATTAAAGAGGTCAGATTCCGCATCGAATTGAATGATGTTTTTACCTTTTGGAATTTCAATCTTTCCTAAAGAAACAACCACAAAATTTTCCCAGCCCTGTGTACTAAAAAAGGAATATTCAGGAGTAATCAAATCATTGGTTAAATGAAGCCGGAACCGGTTGTCGTTGTTTATCGAAGCTACCCTTGCGTAAACCATATATGTTGTATCTGCACCTGTAATATCTGAATAATTCATCCATTCATCGGGCCAAATCCAACCCACGTTAAATCCACCATAAGGCAGTGCCGAAATCCCAATGTCATCATCTCGATAGGCTCCACCTTCGTTGCCGGGAGTGTGGTCATTGTAACTAACTCCGGGACCACCTGTATCGTAATCTTCCAGTTCAATTTTAAAATGTAAGGGATCTGAATTTCCACCTTTGTAACTTAACGAAATATTGTCGGAGTAAAGTTCAAATTCTGAAATATTATTGGCGTCATTTTTTTCTTTCACCTGATGAAGATTATCCGCAAAAACTTTTACAAAAACCGGTTCGGAATTCACTACAAAAACTGTGTCCATTTCAATCACTGTTTTTTCACCAATCCCTAAAGTTTTAAGTTCTGCATTTTCAATAATTTGAGAAATTTTATTGACTTCAAAAAGTACATTTGATTTTTCCGTGGTTGCCAAATCACCTGCATTGATTATCGAAGCAAGAATTCTTGCTGTGTCCCCTTTTGACGGATGTGCAGGAAACATCCAAACCGAATCGATCTGAAGATCAGCTCCCGAATTTAGCTCATTGCTTAATTCTTTGTACCTGAACCATGCAGGCTTGTACACCGGGACAGAGTTTTCCGTATCACGCTGAACCAGGCTAAAATAGTTGTGGTCGGCAGTCGTTTCCGGTGTTCCGAAGTAAGTATATTTAAACTGAAAAAATCTTTCAATGCGAGGATGTTGATGCGCCGCCCTAACATAGTTCTCAAGGATATTCGCATTTTCTTCGGGATCCGATTTTTTGGTTCCCAACTCTGTTATCCAAATTGGTTTTAACGTATCGCCATATTTGTTCATGGTATTGATAACCACATCTTCAATATTGAAATTGAAATACTCTTCAGTATAAGTATAATAAGGGTGAATCGACATTACATCGTAAGGATAGTGACCATGCTTTTCTTTAAAATTGTTCCATTCATTGCTGGAAAATAATTCCTTTACCCACTCACGTGCAGCCGGATTCGATCTTTGGGGATGAAATGCACCAACGGCATCAATCCCTCCAAAAACAATAGTAGCCGTAGTATCCCATTTTTCGGTGTATTTAAACTTTGAGTAAACAGAGTCCAGTAACAAAGCATATTCGTGAGGTTTTAAAAACCATACTCCGTTTTGTTCGTTCCAAATTTCCCAGGAATGTACTCCCCGTTCGCGAAAATAAGGGACTGCATTTTTTAGTTCGTCAACTAATTCCATTGAATTTGTATAGTGGTCAATCCAACCCCAGGGCTGTTCGTAGGGTTCTTTTTCAGAGGGATAAGATTCATAAGAAACCAACATCATCACATCGATTCCTAATTGATTGCAGGTTTCTATAATATCATCATAATCGCTGTATTGGTGCTTTTGTTGAAGATGAATACGAATGGTTTGTAAACCTATTTCTTTATAATAACTCAGTTCATCCTTATCAATATGAGTTGAAAAAGTTGGAGAAATCCCGAAAAAACGGGTTTTTGAAACTTGAGCATTTGTAATGGTAATCGTATGTAATAGAAGAAAAAAAATAAAAGTTTTTAAATTCATTTGATTTAATTAATGGTATTAAATAAGTGAAAATTAAAATCCAAAATTATAATTTAATTCAAAAAATAAACTATTAAAACGATTTAAATTTTAAATATGGCTGTTTTTAGAATCTTATAAATTGAATAATACTCAGATAATAAGTTATTTAGGTTTAAATTTTTAATATGATTTTATTTAAATGTATTTATGGAAATATTAAAATATTCTATTTTTGAAAAATATTAAGTTGTTTAGTTTTTATAATTGTATCTTTAGGACCTTTAACGGATTAGTTAATTTTATTTTCATTTAAGAAAAGGTTGAGATTAATGCAATGAAAAAAACATCGCTTAAGGATATAGCATCACAACTGGGGGTTTCGCCAACCTTGGTTTCATTTGTTCTGAATGATCGGGGTGATGAAAAAGGGGTAAGTAAAGAGACGCAAAAGAGGGTTAAAACTCTGGCACGAAAACTCAATTTTAAGCCTAATGTGCTTGCAAGAAGTTTGCGTACCGGAAGTTCAAAAACTATTGGATTGATTATTGCCGACATTTCCAATAATTTTTATGCTGTGATTGCAAAAAGTATTGAAGACCAGGCTTCTTTATATGGTTATAATGTGATATTTATGAATTCAGAAGAAGATTCTGTTAAAGAGAGAAAGATGGTTGATTTGCTGATTGACAGAGGTGTGGATGGTCTGATAATTGCCAGTACTTCCCATGGACGTGAAGATATGCGCAAGCTTCGTGATAGTAAAATTCCTTTTGTTCTTATTGACAGATATATTCCAGGTGTAAAAACAAGTTATGTAATTGTTGATAATTATCAGGGTGCTTTTGATATGACTAATCATTTGTTGTCCACGGGGAAAAGCAAGGTTGCTTTGCTATATGTTACTCCATCGCATTTGACAACGATGAAGAGTCGGATACTTGGTTATAAAGATGCGCTGAGAAAGCATGGTGTTGCTGTTAACAAAAGGCTGATTCGGGAAATTCGGCATGATGAGATTTCTGAGAAGATGGCGCTGGAATTAAAAGAACTGGTATTGGAGGAAAATATTCAATCCATCTTTTTTCTAAATAATAAGCTGGCAACAGCCGGACTGGAATTACTTAATAAGTTTGATTTAAGAATCCCTCAGGATATTTCGATAGCTGCCTTTGATGATATTGATCTTTTCAGGTTTTCTTATCCTACGATTACTTCGGTTATTCAGCCTAAAGTGAAAATTGGGGAAAAAGCATTTGAAATATTGTTTGAGAAAATTAAAGGGGGAGAAAGTACCTCTGAAGTCAGGCAAATCGTTCTTCCTGTTGAATTGGCGGTGAGGGATTCATGTGGCAGCAATATGGCAAAAAGACTAAGTGGATTGTAGTGTTTTAAGCTTCTGTATGTTTTTGATAAAAAATACTAAAACGATTAAATGTTTTAATATGGTTTTAAAATGCAGATTATAAGTAAATTATTGTGTTGTATTGTTAATTTATAAAAACAGATGTTATAAAAATTGACCTTTTGTGTAATTATATTAATATTAAATGGTCAGATAGTATAAGGCTCTTAATTGCAAATGACAAAACCAATGGAAAATCTAAAAAAACCAAACCAGAATTCTTCTATCTTGAATAAAACAGTTATTGTATATTGTTTTCTTTTTATCCTTATCTATTCATGTTCGTTGCCAAAGGAGGAAAAGAAGGATTTTGTGGATTATGTAAATCCTTATATGGGAAATATAAGTCACCTGCTGGTGCCAACTTATCCTACCATTCATTTGCCCAACAGTTTCTTGCGGGTCTATCCAAACCGGTCTGATTATACCGGAGATTTATTAAACGGTCTTCCTGTAATTGTTGTAAATCACAGGTTTCGTTCTGCTTTTACTTTAAGCCCTTTTAATGAAATAACTACAGTTAATCCGGTTATTAATTACAGTTACGATCGAGAAAAAATAACACCATATTCATACCAGGTATTTCTTGATGAGCAGGAAATAGAAATAGATTATGCCGTTTCCCATCAGTCGGCATTGTACCGGATTAGCTTCGAAAAAGGAGGCGAAAATTATATACTGTTAAGTACAGAAAATGGAATGTTGAGCTGGGATGGTGAGGCGATTTCCGGATATCAAATCATCGATAACAATAACAAGGTGTTTGTTTATTTGAAGCCTGAATTTCAGCCAGAAAAAATCAATGCTCTTGAAATGGGAGAATTGAATCAGGGAAAATCTGCTAAAGGCAGGAATGCAGGTATTGTAATGCAATTCAATAAAAAAAATGATGAAATAAATATTAGATATGGAATTTCATTTATCGATATTGAACAGGCCAGGCGAAACATGGTGCGGGAAGTTGAGGGGGTAGCTTATGACAAATTGGTCGAATTAGGCAGAAATATCTGGAATAAGGCATTGGGGAAAATCGAAGTATCAGGAGGGAATGAAAAGGACAGAAAAGTTTTTTACACTTCGTTGTACAGATGTTATGAAAGGCCGGTTTGTGTCTCGGAAGAGGGAAGATATTACAGTCCGTTTGATAGAAAAGTACACGATGATTTAGGGCGCAGATTTTACACAGACGATTGGATTTGGGATACCTACCAGGCACATCATCCTTTGAGGATTTTAATTGATCATCAAATGGAAGAAGATATACTGAACTCTTATGTTTTAATGGCGGAACAATCGGAAAACCTCTGGATGCCAACCTTTCCAAGAATTACAGGTGATTTGAGGGGAATGGACTCAAATCACGGAGTTGCAACAATTTTAGACGCGTACAAAAAAGGATTATCAAATTTCGATTTGGAAACTGCTTATGACGCGTGTAAAGGTGCGGTTCTGGAAAAATCACTTTCGCCATGGTCGGCTAAACCTGCCGGAAAGTTAGATGAGTTTTATAAAGAACACGGTTATATTCCTGAATTAAAAGAAGGTGAGCTTGAAACCCATCCGGAAGTAAATCCTACAGAAAGAAGACAATCCGTAACTGTAACTTTGGGTACTTCATTTGATGAATGGTGTTTGTCGCAAATGGCAAAAGAATTGGAATTAAAGGAAGATTATAAATATTTTGCAAAAGGAGCTTTAAACTATCGAAATCTGTTTAACCCTGAAACTAAACTTTTTCACCCAAAAGATGTGGATGGGAACTTTTTGCCAAATGTAAATTATGAAATGCCCGGAAAACCGGAAGCCCGAGGATATTATGGCGAGAACAATGCCTGGGTTTACAGTTTTGATGTAAAACACAATATCCCGGATTTAATCGATTTGATGGGTGGAAATGACAGTTTTACCAATCAATTGGATAAAATGTTCGCCAAACCTCTGGGAATGACGAAATTTCATTTTTACAGAAATATGCCCGATCATACCGGTAATGTTGGCCAGTTCTCAATGGGTAACGAACCTTCATTTCATATTCCTTATTTGTACAATTATGCAGGACAATCCTGGAAAACCCAGAAACGAATCAGAAGTTTATTAAATCAGTGGTTTCGTGATGATTTAATGGGAGTGCCCGGAGATGAAGATGGTGGTGGAATGTCGGCTTTTGTGGTTTTTTCGTTGATGGGGATTTATCCTGTTACTCCGGGAATTCCGGAATATACAATAGGAAGCCCCGCTTTTGAAAGTGTCAAAATTCATTTGTCGAATGGAAATACTTTTGAGATTGATGCAACAAATTTAAATCATGAGAATAAATATATACAGTCTGCAAGAATTAGTGGCAACGATTTGAATTCACCCTGGATTCAGCATAACGAATTAATAAATGGAGGGAAACTTGCACTGAATATGGGGAATCGGGCTAACCGGGAATGGGGATTAAATCGCTCTCGCAATGAAGCAGAGTCGCAAAAGTAATTGCATGGTGCCTTTTCGGGATCTTAATCTATACCCATTTTCTCCTTAACCATCGGAAGGATATCTGTGCTTTCCCGCGATTTGTATGCCAGCAATTGTGTTCCTGAATCAAAGACATAAATTAATCCTTGTTCCCTCGCAACGGTTTCAATTGTTTTGTTAGCTTTTTCAAAAATTGGTGTTAAAAGTTCCTGGTATCTTTGTGATGCCTGCTGTTCTGCACTGGTTCTAAAATTATTCAATCTCTTTTGGAGATCCTGTAATTCTTCCAGCTTGGCATTGCGTTTCACCACGGATGGATCGTTGTTAAACTGTTCTAACTCCATAAGTTTGGTATTATAATCCTCCTGCATTTCTGCCAGCACCTCTTCCAGCTCATTTTGAAAATTGGCGAACTCTTCTTCTGCTGTGGCTTTCTCAGGCATGATCTGGATCAGTGCTCCAAAATCTATGTGGCCAAATTTTACGGTGTGAGAAAAAGCGAAATTTGTGCCGGAAATAACAAGTAAAAAAACAAAAACTTTTAAAATATTATTCATTGTAACATACATTTATAAAATTCTGCAATTGTAATAAATTGTGATGTTTTTCAAACAATAAGCATGACATATTTTTTACCTTGTTGAAAATTTGGATATCATATTCCCGATTTTTAAACTTTTTTCATCAAATGAAGTCTAAAGTATTTCTATGTTAAAGCATGAAAAATAATTTCATCATAAAAATTTTAAACTGGTTAAAATCGACTGAATTATTCGCTCGACCTTCACAACAAATTCCGGCAAAATGGAATCTGGAGGAATACTATCTTGATACCGATCAGGAATTGGTTCATGTTACCGGCTTACAATTAAAAGAAAAAAAACAGTTTTTCAGCATTGAATTTTTTGAAGACAACAGCTATCAACATCAAAATAATTTGAAAGTACCTGTTGTGAAAAATATACAAAATGGAGAATGGGTAATTTCAAGGAATTATATCAAATTGAATTCTTCTGAAGGGAATGAAGCCTTGATCGAGTTTCAATTTGCAATTGTAAAAGAGCAGTTGAAATTATTAAAAAAAGATTCAGAGGGAAGAATTGAATTCTTTGGAATCTTTCATCAGGTAAGTTGAAGCTTTAAAAAAATCTCCTATTTTTGAGCTGATAAATCAGAAAATGGTCGGCATGCAAATCAAGTTTTTAGCAATTACTTTTTTTCTCTTTTTTCTTGGAGTTAACACTTCCAATAATAAGAAACTCGTTGGAATCTGGGAATTGGTTGAGTTTAAAATGGTACAAAGAGGGAAACCAACCACAAGTACCGAAAAAGACTTAAGAGATGCGGGCGCTGAGTGGAATCTGTATTTCTCGGAAGATGGTAGTTTTAAACAGGAGTTTAACATGCGAACACCGGCAATGGAGATGGAAACCGAGGAAGGAACATGGAGAACCGAAAATGACAGTTTGTATATTGAACTTAAAATTGATACACTGTCCCGTAATCTGAATTATTACTATGTAATGCTTGGAGATGCAGTTTCACTGACTCTACAACACCCAAGCTCGACGGATAAAATCGTTACCAGATTCAGAAGAAAAAGAGATTAGGTAACTCCTTTTCTTTTATTGGAATACATTTCAAACTCTTTATTAGATATAATTTCCTCTATCCTAATTATTGTTTTGTACACTTCTGTAAATGTTGTATAAAGAGGGGTTAATCCAAAACGAATATTATCCGGTTCACGAAAATCCGGGATAACCTTAACCTCCGAATTTTTGGGTTCAATTAATGCCGTACAAATCCGATAAGCTTCAGGGTGTTTTAAAGACACATGTGATCCTCTTAGAGCAGAATCAAGGGGGGAACCCAATTTAAATCCCAATGGTTTTAAAACCTCGGTGTACAGGTAAATAAAATATTCCGAAAGTTTTATGCTCTTTTTATAAATATTCTCTATTCCTGCTTCAAGTGTTAAATTTAAACCGGGTTCGATTGCCAATTGACTTATAACCGGTGGAGTGCCTGTAAGAAACTTTTTAATTCCATTTGCAGGTTTATATTTTAAATCGAATTCAAAAGGATTTTTATCGCCAAACCAACCCTGCACCGGTGAAAAAAGTTTATTCTGCAAATCTTTTCTGACATATAAAAATGCAGGAGATCCAGGACCACCATTCAAATATTTGTAGGTGCAACCTACTGCCAAATCTGCTTTTGTTGTATTAATATTTATTGGAACAGCACCTGCTGCATGACTTAAATCCCATAGCACGAGTGCGCCCTGTTGATGTGCCAGGCTTGTAATTTCTTCTGCATTGTACAGAAAAGAACTTTTAAAGGCCACCAATGAAAGCACAAGCAATGCAGTCTTTTTAGTAATTTTTCTTTTTAAATCATTAATATTTATCGAAATCTCATCATTTGCTTCTGCCAGTTTCAATTTATGTTTTGCATTTGAACCGGAAATAATCCCCTGTAAAATGTACAGGTCTGTCGGGAAATTAAATACGTCGCTTACGATTTCTGTTCTTCCTTTTTGATAGGATAAGGCTGCTTTTGCCAGTTTATATAAGTTAACCGACGTGCTGTCGCTTACAACAACTTCTCCGTTGTCAGCACCAATAATTTGTGCAATTTTATCTCCAAGTTTTTCGGATTTGGTGTACCAGTTTTTGTTCCAGCTTTTAATTAAATCGTTTCCCCATTGATTAGTTACAAGTTCTTCCAACATGGTTTTGGTATCTTCTGGTAATCTTCCCAAAGAGTTTCCGTCAAGATAAATTGTGTTTTTATCCTGAATATGAAAACGTTTACGAAATGGATTCAAACTGTCATTAAAATCCATTTTTTGTGCAAACACGAGGGATGATTCAAAATTTGAACTCATAAAAAATTTAATTATTGAGAATAATTTTTACCACCGGAAATATACTTTCCACCCACAGCGTATACATTGCTCCGGAAGGATGCAAACCATCAGATGCAATTAATGATGATTCAAATTTAGCAGTGCGTGATATTCCTGTGATATTTACATAATTTGCTTTTCTGATTTCCGTCTCTTCCCGGTTAATTCGGTTAAAAATATCGATTTCCTTTGCTATTTTCTCTTCGTTTGTTTTTCCAAAAGGAGTAACTCCATAATCGGGAATAGAAATCACTATTACTCTTTGTTCATTATTTCCTGCAAATTGAATGGCCGTTTGCAGCAATTCTCTGAATTGCTTCCGGTATTCAAGCGTATCCCTTCCTCGGTATTGATTATTTACACCAATTAAAAGGGTTACCAGATCATAAGTACCGGAAATATTTGCCTGTTTTATTCCAAAGGAAAGTTCATCAGTGGTCCAACCTGTTCGAGCCACTATGATCGCAGAATCCGTGTGGAAATTATTATCGTTTAGTTTTTTTACCAATTGAACCGGAAACCTCATCTCTTCCGCAACACTTTCTCCAATTGTGTAAGAATCTCCTAATGCCAGGTATTTTAATCTTTTTGGTTTTTCCTTAATTTCACTTTCCATTTTTACCTGGTTATAATTATCCGTAGTATCCATTTTTTCACACGAAAACCAAAGTAAAATTGATATAAGTAATATTGTCATGTTTTTATTTTTCATTCCCGTTCAATTATTTTTATGAAATAACAAATTGAACGTTTTTTCGGTTTGAAATTTTAATAAAATTTAATCCTCAAAAAAACTAGCAAACACCGGATGTTTATCTTTTTATTGGTTTTAAATTTTGAAAGTAAATATCAAGTGCAGCAGGGAAGGGCTGTAATGCTCTTTCAAAAATTCCCAGAGAATAAGCAATGGTTAGCCCATAATTGGTAATTGGTACACCGGCTTGCCGGGCTTTCATAATTCGGCTTAACATTTCTCTTCTGTTCCACATACAGGCACCACAATGGATTATTATCTTATATTTTGAAATATCTTTTGGGAAGTCATGTCCTCTTAAACTATCAATTTCCAATTTTCCGCCTACATACTGAGTCAGCCACCTGGGTATTTTAACAGTTCCGATATCTTCACCAATAGGGTGGTGAGAACAGGCTTCTGCAATTAAAACTTTGTCCCCGGTTTTTAATTTGTCGATTGCCATTGCCCCACGTACCATTTCATTTAAATCTCCCTGAAAACGTGCAAAAAGAATAGAAAAAGAAGTCAGAGGAATGTAAGGAGGTGTATCGGCAGCAACTTTTAAAAATGCCTGTGAATCTGTTACAACCAATTTTGGTGGTTTATTAAAACGAGACAATGCTTCGCGAAGTTCACGTTCTTTTACTACAACTGTAAAAGAATCATTGTCGAGCAAATCGCGGATACTTTGCACCTGGGGTAGTATCAGCCTGCCTTTGGGTGCTTCCTTGTCTATAGGAACCACCAAAATAGCAGCTTCACCCGGACCTACCAGGTCAGCAAGAATACTGGGACGATTAATAAAATCTGCCGGAGCCGATTTTAAGAGCAATTCTCTAAGTTCAGTAAATCCTGTTCTATGAATTGCAGAAGTTTGCACAAAGCCGGTTTTTTCCAATTTTAAGGCTGCTATAATTTCGCTGTTTTTTTTGTATAAATCGGTTTTGTTAAAAACAACAATAAATGGAATAGCCCTGTCCTTAAACTCATTTATTATTTTTAGTTCGTATTCTCCCCAATCCTTAAAATTCGAAACAATAACACCCAAATCAGTACGATCAAAAACTGCAAATGTTTTTGTAATTCGTTTTTCACCCAAATCACCAAGGTCATCAATCCCTGCAGTATCGATAAACAAAACAGGTCCAAGCGGCAGAAGTTCCATGGGTTTTTCAACCGGGTCAGTAGTAGTTCCGGCAATTTCAGAAACAATGGATACTTCCTGACTTGTAAGCGCATTTAAAATGCTAGATTTTCCGGTATTCCGCCGACCAAAAATACCAATATGTAAACGAAAAGATTTTGGTGATTTCATATGTTGTAAATGTCGTGGATGAAATTACAAATTCATTTTCATTCGAACAATGACATATAAAAAAAGGGCGCTTTGGGCGCCCTTTTCAATGCTATCTTTCGATTATTTTTTTTCAGCTTTCTTAGTTGACGGACAACATGCTTTTTTTGATGCAGCGCAACTTTTCTTTTGTGCTTCACCACATCCGGCAACAGTTGCAGCCGATGCTGTTTTCGAATCTTTAGCTTTTGAGCTACAGCATGCTTTTGTTTCTTTTTTGGTTTCTTTCTTTTTGTCCTCTTTTTCGCTTGCCGACACACTTGATGAGGCAATCCCGAAAGTCAGAGCCAATGCAAATACTAATACTAATCTTTTCATGATTTTTTGAATTTACGTTTAAGTTGAATTATAAATAAAGGGTTTATAAATACTAAAAATATTAACAAACGACTGCAAGATATAATTTTCTTTAAAATCAAAAAAAAATGAAAGGCACAAAAAAAGCTGCTCTAATTAAAGAGCAGCTTCAATATTATTAAAATATTCAACTAATCTGAACCTATTTATTTTCGGCTACTTTCTCAGTGCTAGCTGTTTTCTTTGAAGTACAGCCTTCTTTTTTTGCTGTTGCACAGCCATCTGCTTTTGCAGTTGTGCTTGCTTGAGCTTTTGATGTAGCACATCCGTCAGCTTTTGCTGTAGCGCATCCGTCAGCTTTGCTTGATTTTGCTTCTTTAGCCGCAGTTTTTTCTTTTTCAGGAGATTCTGCTTTGTCATCTGCATCTGCAACAACAGTTACCTGATCATACAATTCCGATGTCATTTCTTCACCTGACATTGCCATTGATACTCCATAAGCGGCTACTAAAGCTAATACTAAAAATAATTTTTTCATGGTCTTAAATTTTGAGTTATACATCTAATTAATAAACAATTTTAATTTAGACTCAATATTAATAATTTATTTTCAATCTTGCAAAAAATATTTAAAGATTATTTTGTCTTTTTATTTGATTTAATGTTAAGTTGTTGAAAATGTGAGTAAAAGAAAATGTTAATGAAGTGTTAACTTTATCGATAATTTAATAGCCCAGCTTACAAACTGCCTCAGGAGTAATCAATTCTTTATATTCTGATTCACTAAGGAATTTGATCTTAACCACAGCTTCGCGTATAGAAATTGACTCATTTTTAGCCAGTTGCAAAACTTCACTTGCTTTTTTATATCCAATTTTTGGCAGAAGCGCTGTAATTGTAGCCGTTGAGTTTTCGACATTGAGTTTACAAAGCTCTTCATTCGCACTGATTTCTTTTACACAGTTAACATTAAATAAGTTAACAGCTTTTATCAGAATGCTAAGATTTTCAAGAAGAGCATCAGCAATAAGCGGCAAAAATTGGTTTAATTCAAGATTTCCTAATCCTGAAGCAGTTGTTATAACCTGGTCGTTCCCCATGACTTTAACAGCTGTCTGTGCCACTGCTTCAGGAATTACCGGATTAACCTTCCCGGGCATAATTGAGGAACCTGCCTGCATTTGTGGCAGGTTAATTTCTCCCAAACCGGCGTCCGGTCCGCTTGATAACAACCGCAGATCGTTACTTACCTTGAATAAACTTGTGGCAAGAGCTTTTAAAATTCCCGAAACTTCAACAAAAACATCAGCATTTTGAGTGCCATCTATCAGGTTTTCTGCCCGTGCCAAGCCAATATTTGTATTTTCCCTCAAACGATCGACCACCGTGAAAATAAATTGTTTTGGTGCTCCCAGTCCAGTTCCAATTGCTGTTCCACCCAGGTTTACTACCCTCAGTCTTTCTTCACATTTATAAATTCGCCAGCGGTCCCGGTTGAAAGCCTCAGCATATGCTCCCATCTCTCTCCCTAAAGTAGTTAATACTGCATCCTGAAGCTGGGTTCTGCCTATTTTTACAATATGGGCAAACTCCTTTTCTTTATGCTGAAATGTTTCCTGAAGATTTAAGACCTGTTGCTCAAGGTTTCGCAATAGTCTTATGGCGGCAATTTTTAAAGCAGTAGGGTAGGTATCGTTTGTAGATTGGTGTAAATTGATATCATCCAGTGGAGAAACAATGTTATAATTACCCGGACTTTCATTTAAAATCTGAAGTGCCCTGTTGGCTATTACTTCATTGATATTCATATTGGTGGAAGTACCGGCTCCTCCCTGGAGTGCGTCTACCAGAATGTGTTCTGACAGATCCCCAACGGACATTTCATAACAAGCTTTTTCAATGGCATCTGCTTTTAGTTTATCATCCCAAAAATCAAATTGATTGTTGGTTTGTGCACATGCGAGTTTTACTTCACCATAAGCTTTTATCAATTCAAAATGAATTTTCCTTTCGGAAACCGGAAAATTTTCAACAGCCCGAAGGGTGTGAATCCCCCAAAGGGCATCAGAAAGGATTAGTTTTTTACCTAATTGGTCGGTTTCAACTCTTGTATTTGTCATGACTTCCAGGATTACAGGATTTTCTGATATTATCTTTATTAATTAAGGACGTACAACATAGCAGTTTATTAACAATAAACATCATCTTTTCCGGCGGCTACTCTCTTCACCAGTTTTTCTGCACGCTGTTTGGCTATTCCTTTCATCTCTGCAATTGTCTCATAAATTAACTTATTTCCTATTTCAGAAGTTTCAGGTGATGCATAATTCATCAAATATTCCTTAAAAGAAGAAAGGGCATTTGGACCACAATGTAATTTAATATCTCCCGGTTTTGCCAAATCCATAAAATCCATTCCTGTTCTTCCCAACCTGTAGCAAGCTGTACAGAATGATGGAATGTATCCCATCGATGCCACATCTCGAATCACTTCATCAAGTGAGCGGTGGTCTCCCAAACTGAATTGTCCGGAAGGATCATCTTCTGATTCTTCTTCGTATCCACCCGGATTTGTTCTGCTGCCTGCCGAAATCTGACTAACGCCCAAAGCAAAAGTTTCTCTTCTCATTTTTGCTGTTTCCCGGGTAGACATGATGATTCCGGTATATGGAACTGCCAATCTTAAAATGGCAACTATCTTTCTGAAATCGATATCTGAAACCGGGAATGGTGGATGTGATGCAATATTACTGTTGGTGGCAGGTTCTAAACGTGGAACACTAATTGTATGTGGACCAACATTAAATTTATCTTCCAATTCAAGAATATGTTGCATCATGGCCAGAATTTCGAAACGGTAATCGAAAAGGCCAAATAAAACTCCAATACCCACGTCGTCAATCCCGGCTTCCATTGCACGGTGCAACGACCAGGCCCTCCAGTTGTAGTCTCTTTTTTTACCTCCGACATGCACTTTATTATAGGTTTCCCGATGGTAGGTTTCCTGGAATATCTGGTAAGTTCCAATTCCCGAACCTTTTAATAATTTAAATTCTTCGGTTTTTAAAGGAGCAACATTTACGTTAACCCTGCGCACTTCCCCGTGTTCGGTTTTTACATCATAAATTGTTTTTATCGAATCAAGTACATATTGAAATCCCCGTTTGGGATAAGACTCGCCGGCAACAAGCAATACTCTTTTTTGTCCCTGGCTTATCAAAGCTTTTACCTCCTTTGCAATTTGATTCTGTGAAAGAGATGAGCGTACAATATCCTTATTTGTTGCCCTGAATGCACAGTACAAACATTCGTTTGCACAAAGGTTTGAAATATAGAGTGGTGCAAATATTACCAACCTTTTTCCGTATATGGTTTCTTTAACCTTGTTGGCCGTATTAAACAATTCAGATAACATTTCCGGATCACTTATATTCGTAAGAGTTGCAACCTCATCCAAATTCAGCCCCTTCATTTCTGAAGCTTTTGCCAATACTTCTTTTATTTTTCCAAAGTCTGCCAGTTTGTTGGATTCCAGAATATCCCAAATTTTTTGTTCGTTAATAAAATCGGCGAGTATGTTGTACATGGTAGTTGAAAGTTTGTTGTTTAAAGTTTAAAGACCATTCATTTTTTAGCCAATCCGGATTTTACAGAAACTCCGGGAATGCTGCCCAGTTTTCCGGATAAAATCCCGAGTTCATCGGTAGTTGAATTAATTACAAGCGTTATTACAGAGGTGTTTTCTTTTGCGTTGGGCAGACCCGTGCGAGCAAGAATCAAATCACCGTTTTTACTTAATACTTCATTTACAACTCCGGCGCTTTTTTCGCGGTCATCTATAATTATTCCTATAAAACCTAATCGTTTCATTTGCTAAAAAAGTCGGAAGTCGGAAGACCGGAGACGGAAGAAAACAAACCGCTCTACTCTACGAACTTCTGGTTAATATTTGTACTGCGGAAATGATTTAAGATGACATTAGCAAAATAAGATAAAATTATGCCCTTTTACTTTTAACTTTTGCCTTTTTGAGTCCTCCCTAATGTCAGCCGAAGCCTTCCCGCAGGATTTTGGTGTAAAAATACAGGTTTATTTTATTGTCTGAAATGATTTTTGTGATAAGCGGGGTATGTTATAGAGCCTGTTCAATAAACATGAATAGTTTTAACTGTCTCCAAATGTCTTCGCTTCGAATTTGTTGTTTTAAAATTAATCGGTACACCAAAAGAAACAGGAACCGGTTTCCCGCTGCACATAGCCGGTTTCCACCTTGGCATCATCGAAACTACTCTGTATGCCTCAGCGTCGAGCAGTGGATGTACACTTTCCAAAATACTTATTTCTGAAATGTTTCCTGTAGGAGCAACAATAAAGTTTACCAATACCTTTCCTGATATGTTCAGGGAGAGCGCATCGGGTGGATATATCAAATTTTTTGTTAAGAAGTTGTGCAATGCTTGTTTCCCTCCCGGAAATTGAGGATCTTCGTCAAAGATTTCAACACATTCATAGACTTCCTGTAAAGGAAATTCCATATACGTAACCATTAAATCTTCCTGTGTTGTAAAATCCCGAAATCGTTTGTCGAAAAAAAAAGGTTCTCCAAACCAAAGTATTTTATTACCACACACAGGAAAAGCAATATTAAGGATTGAGCTGCCGGTAATTCCATCGTAAACAGCAGGTGAAAAATCATAACCTTTGCTTAGCCAATTCATTAGTTCAGGTCTCATTTCCTTGCTATTTTTAAAATCGATTTTTTCAATTCTTGAACTGCCGGCTTGGTCAATGAAAATTGTAAAACGACATACCGTTGTAACACTATTTTCCTTGTTAAAACTTAAATCAATTTTGTTGAGCTCTTCTTTAAGATTAACTATGTTGAATGGCCAGGCTGCTCTCACGAAAAACGGACTTTCAGGAATTTGATGTCCTAATTCATCAAAACATTCCTGCGAAATCAATTGGTCCATTTCAAATTTTGCCTTTCGCTTTATATTTTGATTTTTATGATAGGAGATGTAAGTTCCATCAATTGCCCCTTTTTTATAATTTACTTTAGAATATAATTTTCCATCATCATAAAACTGTTTGACCTTACCTTTAGGTAATCCAAACTCCATATTTTCAATTTTTTTAAGCCTTCCATTTTTAAAATAGTGCTTAAGATTGCCTGTTAAACCTTTATAATATTTTCCTTCAAATTTCAATTCTCCGGACTCATAAAAACCTTTTACTTCCCCAACACCATAAGTAAAATCAATTTCTATTTTTGGTTTAATATTGGGATAAAAAGTATAATGTTTTCCATGCGGCCAAATTTTACCCTCCTTTTTTAATTGATTAAAATTACCGGAATTTATATTTGTAACCTGCGATTTTAATGTCCAGTATTCCAGTAGTTTGTCTGTTTCTTGGTCGTAATATCTCGCAATGAATAGTTTTGGATCTTCAGGACTCTGAGCTAATTTTATTTTAATGTTTTTATCATTAAAAGATTCTTGAGCGACTAATTGAAAGGATAAAATAATCAGCAGACAGACAAAGGTTAATTTAAAGGGATTCATATCACTTGTTTGGTTTTTTGTTAAATACAAAAATAGTTTTTTTATGAGATCTTAATAATCCAAATCAATTTTATTGAAAAGAAAAAAACTACTTTTGAAGCTGAAAAAATATTGAATGTTGGACAAACAATACATCATAAAATTGCTACAGTTAAGCGGGGAGAAAAGAACAAAACTTCTTCAGCGTTCAAAAGAAATTAAGGAAGAAACTGTTGGGAAGAAGGTTTACTTTAGGGGATTGGTTGAATTTTCCAATATCTGTTCCAAAGATTGTTTGTATTGTGGAATTCGAAAAAGCAACACAAATGTTGTACGTTATCAGGCAACAGATGAAGAAATTCTGGACGCCTGTCGGTTTGCCTGGAAAAACAATTTTGCCTCTGTTGTATTACAGTCGGGAGAAATTTCGTCTCTGGCATTTATAAAAAGAGTTGATGGATTGCTGAAAAAAATAAAGCAGTTATCGAATAACGAATTAGGAATTACATTAAGTTGTGGTGAGCAATCAAAAGATACCTATAAAAGATGGTTTGAAAGCGGAGCCCATCGTTTTTTGCTACGCATAGAATCTTCTAACCGCGATTTGTATTATAAAATCCACCCCGAAAACGACAAGCATTCTTTTAAAAAAAGAATTGAAGCGCTTGGATTTTTAAAAGAAACAGGTTACCAGGTGGGAACAGGTGTAATGGTTGGACTTCCCTTTCAAACTTACGCAGATTTGGCAAATGACCTGTTGTTTTTTAAACAGCTGGATATTGATATGTGTGGAATGGGGCCGTATATCGAACATGAAGATACACCCTTGTATCAATATCAAAATCAACTTAAAACAAAACAGGAGCGATTTGATTTGACCTTGAATATGATAGCAGTTTTACGTCTGATGATGCCCGATATTAATATTGCAGCGGCAACTGCTTTACAAGCCATAGATCCTGCTGGAAGAGAAAAAGCACTTTCTGTAGGCGCAAATATTATCATGCCCAACCTGACCCCTTGCGACTACAGAAAGGAATACCAGCTGTACGAGGACAAACCCTGTCTGGATGAAGATGCCGAATTGTGCCGAAATTGTCTGGAAGCCCGTATAGAATTAGCCGGGAGTGAAATCGGTTATGGAGAGTGGGGAGATTCAAAACATTTTTATAAAAGGAAAAGTTGAGTTATTAATTAATGAATTCTGATCCCAGCTGAAAAGCCCAGCCATGTTCTAATATTAGTTTTTCCACTGTAATGATTTGTGATATAATATGGCGGAAATTTTGATCCAATTGTTCCGTCATCATTTATATATTCAGATACCATTACATTTATTGTCGGGCCTGCAAAAAATTGAAGATTCTCTTTTTTACCTCCCGAAAAAGTAAGTTTTAATTGTTGCAATCCGTTGTATGCTTCTGTCCAGTTTGTACCTTCATTAATTTGATAGGTCATGGCTTCCAGGTTTATTTTGAAATTTTCCTGGTTTGTGAGATGCGTTCCAATTCCATAGCCAAAACCCCAACGAAAATCATCGCTAATAAACTGTGAGCCTACCGAGAAAATATTGTAAAAAGCCGGAACACCAATTTTGAATGAGCCATAAGCATTCAAGCCTTCGCTAATCCCAATTTCCACATCTCTGTATCCATGACGAACGATACTCAGGAATCCGATAGGAACACCGCTTTTAATTGTGTCGGCAATATTTAATAAACCAAGCTGCAATCCTTGTACACTTTCTGCGACATTTAAGATTCCAGCTATTTGTGCTCCATCAATATGTTCTGATACATTTGTTATTCCTGCAATCTGAGCTCCTTTTGAATTGAGCGAAAGATTTACTATTCCGGCTAGTTGCACACCATTAATTCCGCCAATCGATGCATTCAGAATTCCTCCGGCCTGTAATCCCTCTATCTCGTCGGCAATGTTAACAATACCGGCAAGCTGAACAGCATTTGAATATCCAAGTGTAAAATTGCCAATTCCCGCTCCCTGAAATCCTCTTGTTTCTTCAGTATTTACGTTTGCTATTCCGGCAAATTGAGCACCTTGTAAATACCCTCCGGTAAAATTTACTAATCCTGCCAACTGAGCACCTTCAGCAAAATTACGATTTAGGTTTGCAAGTCCTCCCAGTTCTACTCCCCGAAAACCGGCATGATACCCAGCTAAGATGTTAACCGAAAATTTGTTAATCGTAAATGGTGAATTTGTTCCATTAGTTCCCAGCGGAGTTACCAGGGTTAATTGAAATGTTTTTGTTTCTGAGCTTCCTGAACTCTGAGCATTAAGAACAGAACTGCAAATTATTAAACTGAAAAAGGAAAGTAAAGCAATTTTTCTCATTTCGTTTGATTAAGTAATTTTTATTAACAGACAGGATAAATAACTTAAAGTTGCAATCAATAAATGTTTGATTTAAAAAATAAACGCATAACCAATTTTCATAAAAAAGGATTGCCCCGTCTGTGTAAGTTTAGTATTGCTGTTACTGTAATAATCATCGGAATAACCCAGATAAATTACTGTTTGAGGATTTACCTTGTAAGACATAACAATCTGCGACATCAGACTTTCGGATTTTGGATCCGGTGGATCTTCATACATTTCGGTATTGTACTTGTAATTTCGGTATTGCAAAATAGTTCGTAAAGAGAACTTTTTAGTAAATTGATATTGTAAAGTTGCATTTGAAATGCTTGCCTTAAAAAGATTTTCACCTTCAACATTCAAACGATCGAAGGTATAGTTATATTCAACATTAAAGCGTTTGCCAAGGCTAAAATTCGTTGAAGGACGAAAATTCAGACGTTTCCCGGGTTGCGTATTGGCATAATCAATCCTGTCGCCCCATATTGCAAACAGTGATAAACGCATGTTACCAACAGGATTAAAGCCGTACCGGGCCATATAAATGTTTTTGTTAAAATATTTATCGTTATAAAATTCCCGCTCGTAACTGTAACTGATAAAAGAATGAGATTGTAATACTCCCATATACATCAATTCTGTTTCAACTCTTCTGCGAAGTAGTTTGTTCTGTTGGTTTTGCATATACATGTAATTCCCGGCCAGAACAAAATTAGTCCACCAATTATCTGTTTTCTCTGAAATCCACATGTAGTTTAATCCTCCCGTATATTCTTTATAACCCACCATTGGAACAAATCCCTGGTCGGAGCGGTAATTATCACCGTAGTTTTCGTGTGAAAAGAAATACCCCCAGTGTTTTGAATCATGTGAATAATAAATATCTATGGCTTTGTCAGTAAATTTTCCTTCTGGTTGTTCAAATTCATCTACCACATCATCGGTATATTGTGTTGTAGAACCGGCTATCATTACAGCCACCAAATCTTTGTCGGTTAAACGAAAAAAACCATCAATTCCGTAAACATGATTAAAATAATCTTTTCCTTGCCTTCCGGTGTATAAAAGCCCGGCAGTGTATTTACTGCCAAAATCTTTTTTGTATCTAAAAACAGAGTTTAAAGAACTTTGATCCAACGAAGTGCTGTTAGAGCCCTGATTGCCCGGGAAAAGCAAATTTGTTATTTTATCCTGTACCATATATGCCCCTATGGTATGCGATTTTTCCTTCCCGGTAACTTTTGCACCCCAAACAGGGTCACGCAATGTACGCGTATAAACCGCATCAACCTGTGTGTCAAAAAAATCTGATCCTTCAGTGAAAAACGGACGTTTTTCAGGAAAGAAAAGAGCAAATGGTTCATTAATATCAAGCAATGCAGCATCAGCTTCTACCTGGGAAAAATCGGGATTTAATGTTCCGCTAAGTATAATATTATTGGTGATTCCCCATTTTCCGGTAAATCCCGGTTCAAGACTTTTCTCCTGCCAGTCATAATCTTCATCAGGATTATCCAAATCTCGTGAACGCTGTATATTGGCAGAAATGGTTGGAACAAGTTCAATATTTTTTCCGGGTTTTGCTCCTTTGAAGCCTTCAAGTTTTATACTTTGACACAGGTAACAGTTTTTATTTCGGTCACGTTTGAAGGTTCCGATGTGATGTCTTACTTTTCTTGGATAACTTCTTACAGCATCAAAACCCCATATCTGCATTTCTCCAGACCGCTGAAACCTAAGGGTTTGAAAAGGTATCGACATTTCTACCTCGTAACCTTCTTCAGTAATTTGCCCGTTTGAATCCCAGATTGCATCCCATGATGGATCAAAATTGCTGGTTGACTCAATAGCATCGTGTTGAATCCCGTATGGATTACATATAAAATCGAAAGAGCGACGTTCATCGTTGTAGGTATCTAAAATCACTCCTATCCAATCGTCGTTAAATGCATTATCACGGTCAGTAAAATGTGCTCTTATTTTTTCCGGTTCAGGATCGAAAGCTTTAAATCCGATGTATAGATGAGTCTCGGTATTAATTATATAAACATAAGTTTTTACCGGTGCCGGAATATTATCACCGGGCTGGACTTCATAGGGAAGTTCAATCTTTACTGCATTCTCCCATAAAGCATCTTTTAGTAAACCATCAACTTTGATTTTATCCTTGGTAACAGGTACCTGGTAAACTGTATTTTTTGTTGAGTCTTTTGATGGAAGAACAATTTTTATAGCATTTGCCTGAATTACAGTAAATATAAGGATTGAAGAGATTAGAAAGACTTGACGCATTAATTGTTTAGTTGATAATTGTTTGATATAAGACGACAAAAAATCAAAAGGATTACAAAAAAAAATAAATAGTTCCTGCAAAAAAATATTTGCCGTAAGAATTTAAAGAAAAGAAAGTGATTTTATTATAAACCAAATGAGAGTAATGGTCTGTGCGGTAGAAAGTTAATTGCTATTTTTAAAGTTTTGTTTTCCAAAGTTAACTTGACAGGATACAGGCTTAAGAAATTTTATAGTTTGATAATTCAATGCTTATAAATTTTGTTTTAGTTTGTTTCAATTTTGTATTTCCCATAAACCATTTCCCGGTTGGGTAGCAGAACCGAATCCAAACAAACAATACTATCCAGTTCATTCAAACTGTTTCCATACCATCTTGAATATCCATAAATGTTGTATTGCACTGAAACATTTACAGGAACTCTGTAATTTAATTCGTGGTTATTTTTTTCTGCCGGATTTGGGTAATATGGAAATGATGAATCGATAGTTAATTTGGCCAGTTTTCTTTTTAGCAAAATTGCGTTAATCTGAAAATTAACCAAATGGGTTCCTACATCAAATCGTTTCAACTCATTGCGCTGCTCAATAAAAGAAATTTTTTGGTTGGGGTAGTCGGCAATAACTTTTTTATATGACCAAAAAAAAGGAACACCAAAAAGATTTGCATCTGCCTTTTCAACACAAATTGCACTTTTAATAGTATCATTGGCAAGATTTATATTTTTTGCAATACAAAAATTAAATGAACCGGAATTTGAGGAGTCATTTTTTAAATGGTTGAAAAATGTTTTTTGAGTTCCACCAAATATTTTGAAATTCTCAAAATCAGAAGAAATAGTGTCTTTTAAAACAAGGGGAGTTGAGCATCCGGAATCAAACTTTACCATTTGTGTTAAACTGTCAATTTGGATCTCTAATGTGTATCCTTTGCCATATCTTCTGAGTGGAATTGAAGTTGAATCGCTCAGAATCGAATGGTTCTTTTTGGGTTTGTGCAATACAATCCGGTACTTTTCCATATCGAACTCGCAAATAAAATGAGATAATATATCGCTGCCTATTACTCCAACTAAATTCTGTTTATTATTAAAAAATCCTTTATCCAACCAACTCTCATTGTCCAGTGGCCAGACCTTAATGTGTGGAAATTCTACTTCACCTAAATCAAAATTTTTGGCCCTAATCATTTTTTTTCTATCCTGAATTTTTTGGGCGTCACTCAATTTTAGCCGGAAAGTTGTATCTCTCCTGTTTAGTAAAGATTCTTTTATTCCGGAAATATCCGATCCTGTGTCAACAAAAAAAATTCCTGTTGTATCGTTAAATCTTGCTGAGATGTATATATATCCGTTGTCGTCTGTAGTAAAAGGAATAATACATGAATCGCCCTCCATTTTAAAAGGGTAATGCTTTTGAGAAGGAATGACTAAAATCAGAATTATTGGAAAAACCATAATTATTATTGAAATAAATATTATGTTTTTTCTAAAAAAGTGATGACTTTTTAGTAATGCGTTCATTAACTGACTGATCTCGTTTTGGTTTAGAAAAGGTAAAGATAAAATTATGTTTGGTTTTTTTAGAATAAAAGTCAGGGTGAATTCAGTTCCCCAACAATTTTCCTTCCGTGAAATTCATTTGCCCCGGTAAGTCTGTTGAGTGCATTAATATTTTTGTCGGTAACTTTTCCTGCTACTATTATTTCTATTTGCTTACCTGCAGTTTCTATCATTTTAACCAGAGTGTTTTTACCTTCCAAAGCTGTTGCTTGTCCGCCCGATGTCAGAATCCTTTTAATTCCATGGATTCGTTTTAGAATCTGAACAGCATGGACCGGATTTTCCATATTGTCAATTGCTTTATGAAACGTTACAGGCAAAGGTTTTGCGTATTCACATAAAATCGCAGTATTTTTTGTATCTATCTTATTGTCCTTTGTTAAAAGCCCTAAAACAATCCCAGAAGCTCCGGCTTTTTTTGCCAAATCTATTTCTGATTTCATTTTTTTGATTTCGATTTCAGAATATACAAATCCACCTGCACGCGGACGTATCATAACCATAATAGGAATGTTCAATCCTGAGATAGTTTTTCCCATTAAATCAAAAGATGGTGTTAAGCCGTCATTTTTTAGATCACTGCAAAGTTCAATTCTGTCTGCTCCGTTTTTTTCAGCCCGAAGCGCCTCTTCAAAAGTTTCTACACAAGCTTCTTTTATCATCAGTAAATAATCAAAAAAAGTAATCGGCAATTTCGTAAAAATATCGTCATGTGATAAATAATTCTTTATTTTGTTTCTTATGAAATACAACCTGATAACTATTCTTGGACCCACTGCAACAGGAAAGACCGGTGTAGCTGCAAACCTGGCTGCTGCTATCGACGGTGAAATTATTTCTGCCGACTCAAGACAAATTTACCGTGGAATGGATTTGGGAACAGGAAAAGATTATGAGGATTATTTTGTCAATGGCGTTGAGATTCCATCTTATTTAATCGATATTGAAGATGCCGGGGTGCATTACAATGTCTATCGATTTCAAACCGATTTTATCAAAGTGTTTGAAGATATACAAAGCAGAAACAAATTTCCGGTTTTATGTGGCGGAAGTGGTTTATATCTTGAAGCAGTATTAAAAAAATACAGGTTAATCGAAGTGCCTCCAAATAAAAAATTACGTGCCGAACTGGAAGGAAAAAGTCTGGAGGAACTAAGCGAAATTTTAAAAAGTTTAAAACCTAAATTACATAATCATACCGATATAGAAACGGATCGGCGTGCAGTCAGGGCTATTGAAATTGAAAAATATTATGCAGAAAACCCTCAGGTTGATTCTTATTTTCCTGAAATTGAAAGTTTAAATGTCGGGATTGATTTTGACCGCGAATTAAGAAGGCAACGAATTACCAAACGTTTAAAACAGCGCATGGAAGAGGGAATGCTCGTTGAGGTACAGAAATTACTGGACTCGGGATTAACTCCGGAACAGCTGATTTATTATGGTCTGGAATATAAATTTCTGACACTTCATATCATCGGTGAACTTTCGTACGATGAAATGTTTCGGCAACTGGAAATCGCAATTCATCAGTTTGCAAAACGTCAAATGACATGGTTCAGGGGAATGGAAAAACGTGGCACAAAAATTCATTGGATTGATGGGCATCTGTCGATGAATGAAAAGGTTAATGCGATATTGAAAATTGCAAATCAGTAAAGGTTCTATTTTCAGATCTTTTTTCTGTTGTTTAGTTGACTGTCAAAAGAAATCAAAAGAACTTACTTTGATAAAAACATTCTAAGCAAAGCCACTACTGAAAATAATCTGAAAAAGGCTCGCAATCTGCAAAATATTGCTTGGGTGTCATTCCCGAAAGTTTTGAAAAATCATTGGTCATATGCGACTGGTCGTAATAACCGCACAAATAAGTAAGTTCTGTAATATTGGTGGCTGGTTTTACAGCCTTTTCGTAAATGGTATTTTGAAATCGTACTATCTTTAAAAAGCGTTTGGGCGAAATACCTGTAAAACCAGAAAAAACACGTTCAAATTGTTTTCTGCTATAACAAGCATTTGAAGCCAATTCATTAATTGTTATTTTTCCTTTGGCTTGATTAATCAGATGAATACAGTTTTCAATCCGGTTAAAATTGTATTTCTTTTTACTTTTTTGAATTCGTTGTAAAAGAAAACTTTCCACAATTTTTATTCTTTCCTCAAATCCACCTGCCTCAAATAATTTCTCTTCCAGTTTATCTACACTGTCTTTTAAAAGGTAACGAAGTGGAACATTTTGATTCAGGAGTTCGATTAAAGGAATATCGAAAAACACAGATAAACCATGGGGTTGGAACAGGATGGAAAATAAGGAAAGATCCCCGGTTACTTTTAAATCGTAATAATTGTTGTTTTGACCGGAAACCAAAGAACTGTCAACGATCGAATTATTTTTTCTAGTTGATTCAGGCCTGTCTTTTAAATAGAAAATCAAATCGCATAAACCATTGGGTACAATGCGCTGTATATGTTCAACACCTGCAGGCAAAGAATTTTCCATGGCCCAGTATTGTTTTACATAATTCGAAAGAATTGGCGATGGTTTGGAAATCTGATATTTCATGTCAAATATTTGTCAGTGTAAAATTACCAAATAAATCAGGATTATGATTTGACTCCAAAACCATAATCCTGAATTCATTTTTTACAAATCGCCATACAATCCTACTTTGTTGCCTTCGCTGTCGATAAAAACCGCAAAGTAACCCCGTCCTTCGGCTTCGATTTTTGTTTTCTGAACCACAATTTTTCCTCCTGATTTTTTAATTTTTTCAATGGTAAGGTCAAGTTCTTTTTCGGCATTAAAACTTACTAGCGGGCCGTTGGTACCGGGTTTAAATCCGGGGGAGTAGGAGATCGCCCCTTCATCGTTTGGGAAACACGCCATTTTTTCTTTTCCCCAGTCGTAAACTTTCAAATCGATATTAAGCGTATTACTGTAAAAATCTATTGCTCTTTCAAAATTCATAGCCGGGATTTCAACCCACGAAATAAGTTTTTTCATTTCTGTTTTGTTTTTTTTATTTTAAAATATACGTCAAAGGTATGGAGCAGTAGTTAGTAAAAATTGGAAAAAAAGGACAATTTATTCTAACCTATATGTTTTGTTACGGTTGTTAATTTACAACCTTGTATGTCAAAAAATATTTATATTAGTTACAAATCTAAATTTATGTCGTTTGTTAAAAAGCCCTTTTTTATTGCACTGATAATTCTTGTTCCAATAATTACTTTTTTGCTTTGGCCCTTAAACTCCGAAAAGTGGGAGATCAAAGAAAATGCTGATTTACTTAACGAGAAAAAAGAAATTTTAAGTCGGCTGGAAAGTTCATCAAACGAAAAAGGACCTAATATTCTTTTAATAACAGCCGATGATTTGGGTATGGCAGATGTTTCTGCTTACGGCGAGGGAAATATTGTTACTCCAAATATCGATAAACTTGGAGAAGAGGGTGTGGTTTTTGAAAATGCATATGTAACCTCGCCGGTTTGTGCACCATCGCGCGCTGCTTTAATTACCGGACGGTATCAGCACAGGTTTGGATTTGAGTTTACCATGCACGACCGTTACCTTAAAAACCGACTGGAATACCTTGGATTTAAATATTTTGTTAATAGTTATCCCTGGGAACCACAGTGGACGACTGAGGTTCCGGGAAGAAAGGATATTGATATGCAGGGCCTGCCGGTATCAGAAATAACATTGGCCGAAATTCTAAAAAAGCAGGGGTATAAAACAGGTGTAGTTGGTAAGTGGCACCTTGGGTGGAGCGACGAAAAAATGCCCGTTTCATTTGGATTTGATGAGCAGTATGGATTTTTTATGAGTCACTCATTATATGCTCCTGAAGGATCAGAAGGAATTGTTGACCAGAAAATTGAAGAAGATTGGACCGATCCTTATATCTGGTCGGGACAAAGAAAAGGACCACATGCGATTTATAAAAACTATACTGAGGTTGAAGAAAAGAAATATCTGACAACACGAATTGCAGACGAATCGATTTCTTTTATTAGCAGACATCAGAATGAACCGTTTTTTTTATGGGTGTCTTTTAATGCCCCACACACTCCGCTGCAAGCTCCAAAAGATTATGTCGACAGGTATAAAAATATCGAAGACCCAATAAAACGTGTTTATCGCGCAATGATTAATTCGCTTGATGATGAATTGGGGCGTTTAATGAAATTTCTTAATGATAACAGTTTGGATGAAAATACAATTGTATTTTTCATTAGCGACAATGGAGGGGCAGAATACACTCATACAACTGATAATGGCAAATACGAAGGAGGTAAAAACACCGAATTTGAGGGAGGTGTAAAAGTACCTATGATGATAAGATGGAAAGGAAAAATTCCTGCAAATCAGAGATATCATCCTATGGTAAGTTCAATGGATATTTTTTCGTCTTCGGTAGCTGCAGTGAATGCTGAAATAGAAATTTCCAGGACGATTGACGGAGTAAATTTGCTTCCTTATCTGCAAGATTCTATTCATGATTATCCCCACGATTATCTCTTCTGGCAAAGGGGAATCAGTAAAGCGGTTAGAAACAACAGCTGGAAACTTGTAATTAATGAGAAGTCGAATGAAAGACTTTTATACAATTTAAACAATGATAAATACGAAAATCCAGAAGTTTCTGCACAAAATCCGGAAATGGTTCAAATGCTGGAAAAAAAGTTGTTAAAATGGGAGAAACTTCATGCTGAACCCCTTTGGCCTCCTGTAGTTTTCTTTTATGCGAATAAGGGTGGAAAGGAGTATGGGTTTGAACAATAAAAATATGCACAGCCCGGTATTTTTCAGAATACACTGTCCTTTAAAGTTTTATTTTAATTTGTAAAACTGTTAGTCCGGGGTACATTCGGGTCATTTCTCTTTTATATGAATCAAAACAAAATCCTTAGCCCATTCCGAACCATAACCCTGCCAATACATTGTATCGGATTTAAAGGTAACTTTCCAGTAACTGTCATCTTCCTGTCCTGCATCACTGTCTAAAAAAAGCGTTTTATCATTAAGATTAAAATCGTATTTCCCGGTGTTCTTGCCAAAAGGTTTACCTCCGCTTTCAAAGGTATTATCCTTGTTGAAAATGACATAACGGTCTTTGTTGGGATTGTGCTCGGCTGTTACATCTTTTGCATCCTGAATTACCTTGTACATATTCCACTTGCCCTGAATTTCATCCGGAGATAAGTTGATTTTAAATATAAAAACCGATAGTAAGAAAGTAATGGTATAAATTGATTTCATTAAAGTATTATTTCTCAATTGTATTTAATATTCCTTGATTAGTGGATTTGGTTTTCTTATCATTTCTGTGCATTATCCAACTCTTTGCCGGATCAGCCAAACACTTCAGGCAGATTAATGACAATTGTTCTGAAAAGCCCTTCGCAAAAAAATACTTTTTAAAAGCACAGAACTATAAACACATAACAATACTTTCTTGTTTTAAATATTTCAGATTAAAAAGGAATTAAAGGTTTGACTATTTGGCCGGGACTTTGAAACACTTCACAGTCAGACTGCCACGGAGCAAATTCGTTTATTCATATTTTAGTTTTTATAACTAAATCGTCAAAGATGAATTGGCGTTGTTGCAACGAAGAACTACGGTTGATTTACCCACCGAATCTCGCATTACATATAGCTTTTGTTAGGCACTGGCTTTTAATTCATTTTTATAAATTCTCTAAAATTTTCTTTGTCAATCACTTTACTATTTGCATTGTAATTTTCAGTGAATGTCTTTGGTAATTTTGCATTTTTTTTATTTATCCACTTAAATTCAAATCCTGTTATTTTACCACCATTGTCCTCTACAAAATCAACTTCCTGTTGTTGTTTTGTTCTCCAAAAATATGTTCGTGCCAGACTTTGCTTATATTCAATTTGTTTTATTCGCTCTGAAATAAGGAAGTTCTCCCAAAGAGCGCCTTTATCCGTTCTCAAATTAATTGGGTCAAAATTTCCGATTATCATATTTCGAATTCCATTGTCATAGAAATAGATTTTCTTACTTGTTTTGATTTCATTTCGAACATTTCGACTGAAACTACCTAGCTTAAAAACTATGTATCCTTTTTGTAAAATGTCGATGTATTTACTGATTGTATTTTTATCCACATTCACGATTTGAGCCAATTCGGAATAATTTACTTCACTTCCAACCTGAAGTGCCAGAGCTTGCACCAGTTTATCTAATATTTCTGGTTTTCGTATATCCGAATATGAAAGAATATCTCTGTATAAATAGCTGTTAACTAAGTTGCGCAGGATATTAACTTCGTCCCCGACATTATTTAGTACATCCGGATAAAGTCCATATAAAAGACGATTTTCTAATTGCTGTTCTGAATACAAAAATCCATGGTGGTTTTCATACTCTTCCCAGGAAATTGGAAACAACTGGTATTCCCATTTTCTTCCTGTTAATGGTTCATTAATTTTATTTGTCAAGTCAAATGAAGATGAACCACTTGCAAATAGTTGAACGTCTTTAAACCGGTCGGTTATTGTTTTCATTGTAAGACCGATTCCTTCAATTCTTTGAGCTTCATCAATAAACACGAATTTATATTTTCCAAGAATTGTCCGAATTTGTTCCGTGTTAGGTTCAGTCAGTAAGGTTCTAGTTTTTGGGTCATCACCATCAAGAAGGAGATAATTTTCGTTTCCAAGAATTGATTCAATCAAAGTTGTTTTACCAACTTGTCTTGGACCAATTACGATTACGGCTTTTCCTGAACCAATTCGTTTTTTTATTAAATCACTTAAGTATCTTGAATACATATTTTTTATTTCAAAGATACAACATTTGATGAATTAATTCACCGTTGGTTATATATTTGTGTGATGTTGTTTTCTTTTTCAAGCTTGTGCCTAACGGCAGTCTGTCTAAAAACCCATTTGCCCGAAAGCTATTGGAGAACTTTTTAAGGAGTTTAAAGTCAGATTTAAAATTCCCGGATTTATCATCGTTCGTTTGAGTAATTGGTTTATCTGGTTTAAAAATAGCTTTAAAAGAATGATTTTTAGGCAAAAAAACCGGAAAATACTTTCCAGGTATGCCTGTAATCTTTTTATTCCGACAATGTTGATTATCCTTCGCAGGTTGTATGCTGTCGTTATAAAACCAAAGTTGGCTTCGGCCCGTTCGATGTACTTTTTTGTGATAATATAATTAAATCCCCACTGTCGTTTTATAGTCCCATAAGGGTGTTCCACAATTTGCTGTCGTTTGCGGTAGAGTTGCTTGTTTTCTTCAATACGATTTTTATTTCTGTCGACATATTCCTGGAATTCGCTGCGCTGGATAGCTTTTCCGCAAATGGCTTTGGAACATTCCGACTTGGCCGGACACGTTTTGCATGCCGTTGTTGTGTAGCGTTTAAACCGGTAAGTTTTGGCCTGATGCCATCTTCCGTTTGTTGTCATCAATTCTCCCTGTGGACAGGTATAACAATCTTTTATTTTATCGAAGGTAAAGTTTTCAACATTGTATTCCGGGTTCGGGGCATTGGTAGCTACCGTTGGAATTGCCACCATAACATCTATTCCCAACTCATCGGCAATTTTGAACTCGCTTCCTGTGTGATATCCTTTATCGTAAAGCGATGTAAAATCATTGGAACGTAAAACGGTTTTCGCCCTTCGCAGCATCCCGCCCATGGCTTTGTAGTCGTTGGTATTGGTTACTTTATAATCGATGGGCAGGTAATGTTTGTCGTCCACGGTGGTTTGCGCATTGTAGGCAACCTCTGTTATGTTGTTGCGGGTAATTAGCTGCCGGCTATCGGGGTCGGAAATAGAAATCTGGGACTGCCCTGATTCTTTTAGCTGTTGTTCCAGTTTTTTATACCCCTCTTTGCGCTGGTTTTGTTTTTTAATTTCGTTCTCAATTTCCTGTTTATCATCACCATCACTTTCGGCCAGGACTTTTTCATACTCAGCCAGTTTGTTTTCGATGTATTCCAGGTGGCGGTTGATTTTCTTCTGGTTGAAGTTGTTCTTTTTACTATTTTGTGCACGTAGCTTTGTGCTGTCGCCTGCAATCAGGGTTCCTCCAATCAGGTTAAAATATTTTGCAATTTTTACGGTTTCACGGAAAACCTTTTTGATAGCTTTGGGATTGTCACGCCGGAAGTTGGAAATGGTATTGTGGTCGGGGCTAAGATTCTTCAAAAGCCACATTACTTCAATGTTCCGTTTACATTCCTTTTCCAATTTTCTTGAAGAACGTACCTGGTTTAGATAGCCATAAATGAATAGCTTTAGCAAATCGGCAGGATGGTATGCTGGTCTACCATTTTCTATAAAATCTGATTTAAAACCAAACACATCTAACTTCAGGCTGTCTACAAAAACATCGATTAAACGAACCTCGTTTTCTACCTCAACAGCATCATCGAGCGAAACCGGGAAAAGGTAGGTTTGTTGCCTGTTTTGTCCTTGTATAAATTTCATGCTTGAAGATAGTGAAGCATTGTATTCGAAGGTGTTAACAAGTGTCGTAGTTCTTAACAAAATGCAGTTAGGTTTTTAGACAGTCTGACGGTTGGTGCAAGTGGAGTGCGGAGCTTTGAAACGGCAACTTGTCAAGTTTGCATGGAGCCAAGCCGGCGTAGCACTAAATTTTGTTTTTAACCGATAATCCGTCAACGACGGATTGGCGGTGGTTGAACAATGCGAAAACGCTGAAAAAACACGCCCGCCCGCATTACATTTGCACTTTGTTATAGCCATTGTTTTATTATTTTCTTCAGTTATATTCCAATTAGTCAGCGTAAAAATCAATGTAAACTTGAGCAATATAATCATGGAAACCCCATCCGATATCACTTGTATTTGACATTACTTTTTGGGCTCTGCTCGCAAATTTTTCAAGTACTCCATTCTCATACATTAAAGTCAAAGCTTGTTCGTAAGTCTTTTCCAGACTTGAATAAAAACTTTCATTTATATCTCCAAAGTCATTTGTAAATTCAACTCCTGTTTCAACATAGAAGAGCATTAAGTCAGCTAAACTATCATTGGATACGCCAAGTTTTTTAAAATCACTTATAGCTTTTTTGCCCTCCTTCAGATTATAGCCAAATCCTCTTTTAGGAAAGAATGTTTCGAATACTTTATCACGATATTTTGACAATAGCTCATTTTCATTAGGATTTACATAAAAATCAAAGTATTCCTTAACTGATTTATTCTTTTTGTATAATTCACCTATCAAGTCAATGAGTTGTTTTTTATCTAAGTTTTTAAGATTGTTTTTTACTTCACGAATTCCCATTGCACTTTCTTTTTAGATACAGGTTACTTAAATTTAAATTGCCTGACTTTTAACTTCTATAAATCAGATTCATTTCAGATAATTCCTGTCCAATTTGATGAATTCCACTTAAAATTTTTTCTGTTTGGTTTTCCGATGGCTTTTTGTGTCCTTGCACATATTGAGACAATAGCGTAGGATTCATGCCTATTTTTTCTGCAAGAAATTTTGCATTGAGTACTTTATAATATTGGAAAAATTGAGCGAAGTCAATTTCAAATTTTAGATTCTCGTGTGAAATTTCATATTCTTCCTCAAAATGTAATTGGGTTGCTTCGAGTGCATTATTTATTAATTCAGGAATAGTCCTGCCAGTTGTAAATATTGGGTATTCCTCGGAATATGCCGAAAATCCAGTCTTTGTTTTTTCAACTGTTATTTTGATTTTTTTCTTATAATTTTTCATAATCCCTATTTAAAGTGTTATTCCTGCATCTTTCAGAATTTTTTTCTCAAGCCCTTTTCCAACTTCCTGGCTTCCATGATTTGGAAAAATTATTATTCCATTTTTTTGGTCATGTTTCATTTTTACATGCGAGCCTTTTTGTGAAATTGGATACCAGCCATCTTTTTTCAAGAGCCGGAATAATTCTGAACATTTCATTTATTATAATTTTCTAAATCACTTTCAAAGGTAAATAATAATTTACTTTTTAGCAAGGATATATTTTTAGGAATTCTTCATTTAACATTGGCTATCGGTTTGGCTATGTGGAGTGCGGGACTTTGAAACACTTCACTGTCAGGCCGCCACTGAGCCAATTCGTTTATCCATATTTTCTTTTTTTAGCCAAATCGTCAAAGACGAATTGGCGGTGTTGCAACGAAGAATTGCAGTTGAATTACCCGCTGAACCCCGTATTACATATAGCCTTTGTGTGTGCCCAGCATGAGCATGTACACACTTTCTTAAAAGCTCTGAAAAAATGTTGAAAATACAAATTTTCTATGTTAAATAAGAATGTGCTGCATGAAAATATTTCCAGAGGATTTACCCTGTGGAATTTAGTTTTATTCCAGAGGGTGTAAGTCCCTTACAGGCCCCGAGACATTGGGGAACTGTTAGCAAGTGGCAAGCTGGTTTGGAGTAATCCATACAGTGAAGGAAGCCAGACTGCAAACTCCGGTACTGACGAACAGGAATCGCATAGGAGGCTATAAAGTATGGATAAGCAAGCACATCATTGTAACGTCCTATAATTAGTTATATGCTTTATAGTAGATGCGGCAGCGATTGGAGGAAGGAACATGCTCTTACCTGGGGAGACCCTGATAATCGCCAACTGGAGGTTCGTCAGGGAGTCAGCAGATGCCATAGTACCTAAGAGTAACGAGCCGCATTAGTTGCGGAGGTCTCACAAGTTAGGGAAGGGCTGAACGTTAAATTGTTCCAAATGCAGCAAGGAAGCTTTCCGTGAGTAGACGGAATCTAGCCTTGTTATAGGCGGAACAGGGAAACAAAGAAACAAAAATGATTGAGCAGATTCTATCGCGTAAAAACCTTTTACAGGCTATGTATAAAGTTCAAAAGAACCACGGTTCGGCTGGAGTAGACGACATGCCCGTAACAAAACTATCGGAACTACTTGCCATCGACAAGGAAGAACTGACAGCCAGGGTTCGCAGTGGTAAGTATTTGCCACAAGCCATTTTAGGAGTAGAGATTCCGAAAGGAAAAGGGAAGACAAGATTACTTGGTATTCCTACTGTATGCGACCGTTTGCTACAACAAGCGGTCTTACAAACTATTACGGCACGTTTCGAATACGAGTTTTCGGATTCCAGTTATGGTTTCCGCCCAAAACGAAGCGTGGGGCAAGCAGTTCAAAAAGCACAATGTTACATCAACGAAGGGTTTCATCATATCGTAGATATCGACCTGAAAACTTTCTTTGATGAAGTAGACCATTGTTACTTATTGGAACTGCTTTTTCGCAAAATTAAATGCCACGAAACGTTGCGCCTAATCCGTAAATGGCTGCGTTCCCCGATACAAATCGAAGGGAAACTGGTCAAACGCAGGAAAGGCGTACCACAGGGCAGCCCGCTAAGCCCCTTATTGTCGAACATCGTGTTGCACGAACTGGACAGGGAACTGGAACGGCAGGGTTTACGATTTATCCGCTACGCTGATGACTTTAGTATTTACTTAAAAACTAAGACCTCAGCCCGAAAGACAGGGAACAACATTTATCGTTTTCTTAAGGGTAAACTGAAGTTACCCATCAACCGAGAGAAAAGTGGTATTCGTCGCCCTGTGCATTTTACCTGTTTAGGTTTTGGTTTTGTACCAACTTATAAGAAAGGTGAACGTGGCAAGTATCAACTGGTGGTATCGGAAAAGAGCTGGCGTAACTTAAAGCAAAAGTTAAAAACCATTACCAGGAAAACCACCCCGATGAGTTTCGATGAACGTATTGAGAAACTTAACGTGGTTCAGCGGGGCTGGATTAATGCTTTCCGCATGGCTAGCATCCAAAACAAACTCGCTGAACTTGATGGGTGGCTGCGTAACCGTCTCCGTTATTGCATATGGCATCACTGGAAGAAACCGGAACGGAAAAGGAAAAACCTTATTCGTCTTGGGGTTGAACCAGCAAAAGCCTACCAATGGAGCCGCACCCGCATGGGAGGGTGGAGAGTTGCTCAAAGCCCAATTCTTAGAACGACCATTACTGTTGAACGTTTAAAATTGCGGGGTTACTTTCCTTTGTTGGAACTTTATAAAGAGGTTAAGCCCAACACGGCATTGTTTCCCATGGTTTAGCGAACCGCCGTATACGAGACCCGTACGTACGGTGGTGTGAGAGGCGCACTGGCGGTCTTCTGACCGTCAGCCGTCTACTCGATTGGCGTTTCGTTGTTTTGTCTATTTTCAAAATTATATTCTGAAATTCAATTTAAATATTTCGACTAAAACAGAAAGCAAGTTCTTCAATATCAGAAGTAGAATAAACATTTTCGAGATAAGAATTAAATTCATTGTATTCTCTTACAATTCTTTCTTCTTTATTCTCAGAATAATGAATTAATGCACCTTTACAATTATACCGGTCACATTTAGCACATTCAAATGTTTCAGAATCATCATCATGAGCGAAAGCAATTTCTTTCCTTTTCAGTACTTTATCAATTTTATGATATAAGTTTCCAATTCTTTCGGAGTGAACTTCTTTTATTGAAACTTCATTTATATTACCAATTGAATATTCTTGCTCCATAAGGTTGGGGCATGTAAAAATACTACCATCTGGAACAATGTAATAAAATCCTTTATATCCTGCAACACATTCTTTTGTCTGTCTTTCATTACTTTTTTCAATTCTTAATATATCCGAAATTGTTCCCGTTAAAAGTGTTTTTTCTTTTTCTGTACTATTAATATAAATGTTTTCAATAGTTTCAAAGAACTCTTTTGGTGATAATACATTTGAAATAATACTTTCCCCATAATTCTTCGCAACAAATGGCAAGAAATTTACTTGTCTAACATCATGCTCCGTGGCAACTTTTAGTACATCATTAACCTCATTAAGGTTTCCCTTATGAACAACAAAGTTTATATGTGTGGGGATTTGTTCCTGTTTTAGTCTATTTATAAAATCAATTGCATTCGTAAAACTTCCTTTTCCACGCAGAAAGTCATGAGTGCCTGAGGTGCTACCATCGAGAGATACATTAACAATAACGTTGTTTTTCAGTGCCACTGTTGCATTTTTAAGCGCATTAAAAACAGACTTCTTGATAATGGAACCATTAGTTGTAATCATTAATCGTAATGATTTTAATGAACTAACCTTTTCAATAATATTCTCAAAATCCTGCATAACTAATGGTTCACCACCTTTAATATGAATAACACCGCCATATTCTCCTTTTTCATGCATTACAATGTTACTCCAATCAGAAATAAGGCTATTGATTTTTTCACTATTTATCGTTTTTTTATCAAAATTGGGCAAATAGCAATGTTTACAACGGAGGTTGCAGTCATAAGTTGGTGCTAATATTAAATGATAAAGGTTTAATTCTTTTTTCAGGCTATTGCCTTGAATAATATAGTTTGATTTTGAAGTCCACATAATTAGTTGTTGTTACTGTTAATAAATTTGAACATTTCTCGCATATCCATAATGCCTGACCAAAAACTCTCAGCATACTGAGTTATAATCTCAAGTAGCAAAATGAATATATATATTCCGAATGCTATCATTAAAGTTTCATACAATGGGATATAACTATCAATAGGAACACCTAAACACAGAACTAAAGCCAATAATGCAACAAATAAAATCAAAATATCACCGCCGAAAATGACATAATTCCACCGTTTTTGTTTATCAATGCAATACATCTCATTAAAATACAAAATATTATAACCCATAATACCAATAGCATGTATAAGAAATACTATCGAAACAAATACTTTATTGCCATTGCTTAAAGAAAAAATGAAGGTTGTTAAAAATACAATCAGTAAAACCCGCAAGAAAAACTCTTTATATGATTTCAATTTAATGAATTTGTTTAAATCAATTTTTTGCTTTTTTGCTGCAAACCTTATTGCAACTTCCAGCGATTTGTCATAAGTAATATAGTTTAGACCAAGCCACAATCTTAAATAATGGACAATTACAAACCAGAACATGAAATATTGAGTGTCAGCACTAAAAGGTCTAAAAAAATCATAACCACTTGTTGCTTGGCTAGAAATTATTTCAGAAAAACTATTATACCTTATTGCTGTCATAACCATAATAGTGACTAAAACAAAACTTGATATAGTGTTTTCTCTTGAAAGCGATTCAAATCTTTTCATTGCTTTAATTCTGTTTTATTAGTAATTTAGAAATAACAGTATAAACAATACCCGGCAAAACTATAAGTACTAAATTGTCTGCATTTAGACTTTTAATAAGTATAAGCAGAATAAAAGTTATAAGACTTAGCATAATACTGATTGAAACCACTTTGTCGTTTAGCTTTAACCAAAGCCCCAATAATAAAGGAGGCGAGATTATTAGTATCACACTTAAAAGAAAAATATAAATATCAACAAGTTCATCAAGAAATATAGAAAGTGAGAATCCAAGCAGAGTTATCATTACAACACTCCAACGCGCTAAAGATATACTCGTACCGTTTGATGTCTCTGCATTAGATTTATAACCACCTTTCCAGCGAGTAATTTCTCTAGACATTATACTGGATAATAAAAATATTTCCGTGTCAGCAGTTGACATTATTGAACTGAAAACTAATAGTATCACAACAGTAACTGCCCATGATGGGAGTAATGTTGTTACACTTTCAACAAATGCATTATTTGGGTCAATATTAGTTAATCCTTCTTTTGCAAATATGCCAATCCCGGTTAATCCAAAACCAAATAGAATAAATAGTATTGAGGCTATAAACAAAGCCGTTTTTGCACTTTTATTACTTTTAGCAGCATATATTCTTTGCCAAATATCTGAACTTGCACTAACTACAAATAATCCTGTAAAAACAAATGATAATATCGCCAAAGTGTCTATTTTCTCAAAACTAGCAGTAACAGTTTCTATCGATTTGCTTTCTTGCAAAGCCCAAAGCAAAATGGGAAGTAACAAAAGCATGACAATACCTTGAATAATATCCGTAACTAGGACACTTCTAAAACCACCGGATATTAAGTAAATGGCTATCACACTGCCAGTAATAAGGACTGATAATTCATAACTCCATCCTGTTATTGTTGAAAGTATAAGTGCTCCTGCACTAAATTGAATAATAAGTAATGACAGAAACGCAATAAATGAAAGTATGGTTGTTAAAAATCCTGACACTTTACCATATTTTACATAAAAATAATCTGGCAAAGAATGCAGCAAATTTTCTTGTAATCCTTTTCTGATGAATTTCACTAAAAAAATTAGGAATATAAAGCCAAGTGAAAAACCAACAAAAAGATATATACCAGAAATTCCATAAAAGTATGATAGGGTTGAAAGAGTTGCTAATTCACCACCACCTATTAG
>CAJXZG010000024.1 GCA_913063265.1 uncultured Prolixibacteraceae bacterium
ATCTGATGATTATCTCAGAAAAAACCAGGCTGATATAGCAATTAAGAAGCTATTGGAAAATGGTGCAAATATTATTCAATCTGATGAACCTGAGTTATTGATAAGATACCTTGAATCAAAAGCCTTGCGACAAAATCAGTAAGTATATATTTTTTAGAAAACAAATCTATATTTCTCATGCACTTACAAAACTTAAATCAGTAACTTGCTTTATTTATATACATAAAATTATATCATGAATTATAAATATTTATTATTCATTCTTTTATCGGTAATTATTTCATTCCCTGCCTGTAATCAAAAAACAGCGTTTAAATCAGAAATTAAAACCGATAAAAAACCATGGACTTCAGAGGACTTTTACAATAATCCGGACAATTTTCAATTTGCAATTGTCGGGGATCGAACCGGGGGTATGCGACCCGGTGTTTTTAAAGAGGGTATTGAAAAATTAAATATGGTTATGCCTGAATTTGTAATGTGTGTTGGTGACCTGATTCAGGGATATACAACTGATACTGCCCAAATTGCAAAAGAATGGCGGGAAGCAAATCAGGTAATTGCCGGATTAAAAATGCCTTTTTTTTACCTTCCCGGAAATCATGACATAACCAATGAAGTTATGGCCAAAGAATGGGAAAAAAGATATGGAAAACGTTATTATTGTTTTGAATACAAAAATGTGCTTTTTATTGTTATGGATAGTAATGATGACAAGGAATATAACATTACACGAGAACAAACCGATTTTGTATTGAACACTTTAAAAAAGCATCAAACAGTAAAATGGACTTTCCTTTTAATGCACCATCCTATCTGGACATATGAAACAGATGGTCGTTTTCAGGAAATTCAAGCCGGCTTAAAAAACAGAAAACATAATGTGATAGCCGGACATGAACACAGATACAGACATGAAAAAGTTGAAGGAGCAAATTATTACGTATTGGCAACCACTGGAGGCCATTCACCCTTGCATGGGGAGATGTTCGGTCAGTTTGACCATATTACATGGATAACCATGGGTGATAACGGACCAATTATGGCTAACCTTAAACTCGATGGAATTATGCCACACGATGTAGCCACAAAAGAAACCAGAGCGAAAGCTCATTTACTTTTGTCAAATGTAAAATTTGATCACGAAATTAAATGTAATACAGGTGCGGGATTCAGAAGTGGAATGCTGAAGATTTTTTTAAAAAATCCCTCTAAAACGGATATGATTCTAAATCTCAATATATATCATCATCACCAATTGCAGATTAAAACACCCCAAAATGAGATTATAATTCCCGCTGAGAGTGAGAAACAAATTGATATTCTTCTGCATTCCGCAAAGGAACTTGCCTATAACAAAATCGATTTAATCAGAACTGATTGGGAAATTAGATATGCAGGAGAAGAACATAAAAAATATGTTTTAAAAGGAAAATCTCAATTTGAGGTAAAACCAACCAAAAAAGAAGGATAAAAGGAAATTGAATTGTATTTGTTATTTTGACCAGATTTAAAATGTTATTAAATGGGAATTCAGGTAGTTAAAGGAAACGGTGAAAAAGTAATTTTCGAACCGGAAAAACTAAAAAGAGCACTGGCATTTTCGGGTGCAGGAGCAAGTGAGCAAGACAGAATTGCAAACATTGTTTCCTCCAGGTTATATCATGGAATTACTACAAAAAGAATTTACCAAATGGCCTTTGACCTTTTGAAAAAAAAATCTCATAAAATCGCCGGTCGATACAGGTTGAAAAGTGCCATTATGGATTTAGGTCCAACAGGTTATCCATTTGAAATATTTGTGGGAAAAATCCTGGAAAAAATGGGATACCAAGTTGAAACAGGAAAAATTATTCAGGGAAAATGTATTCAGCACGAAATTGATGTGATTGCAAGAAAACCAGGAGAAATGATTATGATCGAATGCAAATTCCACAGAAATAATCAAACCAAAAGCAGTGTTCAGGTACCCTTGTATATACAATCCAGATATCTCGATGTAAAATCAGCGTGGGAGAAAGATTATGGAAAAGACATTCTTTACAGAGGTGGTGTTGTTACAAATACAAAGTTTAGTGAAGATGCAATTAATTACGCCAAATGTGCCGGACTGATTTTGATTTCCTGGGATTATCCCGCTGATACAGGATTAAAATACTTTATAGACAGAACCGGCCTTCATCCTCTGACATCGCTTATCACACTTACTAAAAAAGAGAAACAGCAAATTCTGGAAAAGGGTATAGTTCTATGCAGTGAAATTATTGAAAAACCAGATATTTTGAGGGAGGTTGGGATTAAAAACAATAAAATTAAAAAAGTAATTCTTGAAGCAGAAAATCTGATCGAACCCTGATTTATTTCGCCTCTGAAATCAATTTTTTCTGACATAAATTGAAAGCCATAAAATGTAGGTCATACAGGCCCCGATTACAAAAACACCTGCAAGCGGTGAAACAAGTGTACTTATAAGCCCCATTAACAGAGGGATAAACGCACCTCCCGATACTGCCATAATCAAAAGTCCGGAAATTTCATTGGCTCTGTCAGGAAGTTTTTCCAAGGAAAGTGAAAAGACCAAAGGAAACATATTTCCGGTCCCCAATCCAATAACAAATATAGCAACCAAAGCGATTGTAAATCCGGGTGAGAAATATATTCCTGCTACACCTGCCAAAGAAGTTAAAGCAGTAATAAAAAGAAAAACACGAGGTTTTATCCAATTTAAAATAATGGCTCCAATTAACCGTGAAATGGTTTCTCCGGCAAAAAATGCACTGATTCCCCAAGCGGCTTTTTCGAGTGAAATACCATATTTCGAAATTAAAACATTTGCAATGTTTGTATTCGTGGCTACTTCAACACCGACTACAAGAAAAATGGACAAGGCCATTAATGCAACAAAACGGTTTTTTAACAAACCAAAACAAGAGGCAAATGTAGCCGGCTTTCTTTCCGGTTTCGATTCAGCAATGGGCGTTAACATTAACCAGATAGCTCCCAGTATCGAAGTAATTCCATATACGCCGAGAACAAGACGCCAATTTCCAAATTTGGAAGCCATAAAAGCAGCAATCAAAGGACCTGCAAATGATATAACAGCTTTTACAAATTGAGACGAACTTAAAAAACTTGCCAGTTTATCAGCCGGTGCAACATCCTGTAAAAGCGGATTTGCCGAAACCTGAATTATAGTATTTCCTATACCGAGCAGAATAAATGAGGCAAACATCATAGGAAATGAATAATGCAAAAAAGGTAAACCCAAACCCAGAGCCTGAATGACCATGCCGATCATTAGCATTTTCTTTTTACCCAGTTTATCCTGTAAAACTCCTGCAGGTACAGACAATATAAAAAACCACAGCAAAACCATCATGGGTAAAAACTGGGCTGTAAAACTCGAAAGTTCAAAATCCTGTTTAATATATTCCGTGGATACACCGATGATATCCACAAATCCCATAATTATGAATGCAAAAAAAGCAGGGAGAAGTTTAACCCATAAGTTTTTTCCTGATGTCATGTCCCAGTTTGTTTTGTCGACAGTTTGATTTAAAGTCCCGAATATATTTAAAATTTTGTTGAATAAAGACAATTTGGAATTAATATAATTCCATGAAAACCAAGTTAAATTTGATTATTAAATGTTTATAAGATTTTGTTATCTTTAATCCGATTTTGAAAACATTTTCAAATGCTTTACTAGATTTTTCAAATCCAAAATCTATGAAGAACAAACTCCTTATACCAAAAACAATTAATCAAAATAGTTTTGATTTTTTTAGAGTATTATTGGCGCTTTCAGTTATTCTTTGTCATAGTTATGTAATTTATTTGGGTTGGGATTCTTTTGTAAAATATGAACCTTTCATGAAATGGACGGAAGGACAGATAAGCATTGGGAGTACAGCTGTAAATTTCTTTTTTGTAATCAGCGGTTTTCTGATCATCCGTAGTTTTAAATACTCTAAAAATGTTTTTCAATATTTCAAAAAACGAATTCTAAGGATTTATCCAGGCTTTATAGTTGTATTTATAATGAGCTTTTTTGTTTTTGGTCCAATTGGACATATGAAAAGTTGGAATTTTGAGGCCTATCGAAGTTTTTTGGAAGGTATATCAGTAAAACGAGAAATTGCAAATATGCTAAGCCTGCAATCTCCGATAGAAAACAAATACTTTACTAATCTTCCTCAAACTGGATTAAATAACTCACTTTGGACAATTCAATACGAATTTATTTGTTACCTGATGATTCCGGTATTTGCGTGGTTAGGAATATTAAAAAGAAAAAGTTGGCTTTTGGTTACACTAATAATTATTCATTTAGTACTAGTTCTGCAAAGCCTGGGATATATACTTTCTTTCAATCAAAATTTAAATGGAATTATTTTAAGTAATCCGTATTATTATCCGCGTTTCTTTACTTATTTTCTTCTTGGATGCACTGTTTATCATTACAAAAATATCATACCAAGAAACATATGGTTTGCCGTGCTTTCTGCAATAATTTTCTTATTAGGTTTTACAACGAATTTGGTAGACATTTTTTGGCCGATATCAGGAACTTACTTATTATTTTACATGGCATATGAACCTAAAATAATGTTACCAAATTTTGCAAAGCATGGAGATTTGTCTTACGGAATTTATCTATATGGATGGCCAGTCCAACAATTAATAATGCTCTATTTTGGAAGCTACCTTAATTCAAAATTGTTATTTGTTGTTGTAACTCCCGTTGTTGTAATTTTTGCAATTATGAGTTGGAAACTAGTTGAAAGTCCTATGTTAAAACTCAAGAACAAAAGAATTTTGGGTAATAAAAATCGGATAATACTATCCGGTTTTCACAAATTTTATACATCTTTTAAAAAAGCTTCCTGATATCCCTGAGGAAAACTTACCTCACCAATTCAAAAGATTGTTTTGCGATTTCCAATTCCTCATTCGTGGGAATAACAAGTATTTTAGTTTTCGATTCTTCAGTATTAATTTCTCTGATATTCTTACTGCGTTCATCATTCAACTTGTAATTAAGCTTTATGCCCAGGTAATCCATATTCTCACAAACTAACTTGCGCGCAATACTATCGTTTTCGCCAATACCGGCTGTAAAAACAATGGAATCCAGTCCGTTCATTGCAGCAGCATAACTTCCAATAAATTGTTTTATCCGGTAAGCATACATCTCATATGCTAAAATTGCGTCTTTATCATCTTTTAAATAATTGGCCTCTATATCACGCATATCTGTATATCCTGTTAAACCTTGCATTCCACTTTCTTTGTTTAAAATGCGATTTACTTCTTCAACAGAATACCCCTTTTGTTCAACCAGATAAAATATAATAAGCGGATCAATACTTCCGGAGCGGGTACCCATTATCAATCCGTTTAAAGGTCCTATTCCCATCGAAGTGTCAACACAAACACCTCCGTCAACAGCAGCCATGGAAGCACCATTTCCCAGATGAATTGTAACAATTTTTGCTTTTGGATTATTTAAATATTTAATCGCTTTTTCAGAGACATATTTATGTGAAGTTCCATGAAAACCATATTTCCGAATTCCCATTTCGCTATACATTTTTTTCGGAATTGCGTATCTGTAGGCTACTTCAGGCATGGTCTGATGAAAGGCCGTATCAAATACTCCAACTTGTATTGCATTAGGGAAAACAGTCTCTGCAACTTCAACACCCGTTAAATTTGCCGGGTTGTGCAAAGGAGCCAGCGGAAACAATTCTTTAACTTTTGCTTTTACTTCATCGTTGATAATTACTGTTTTTGTAAATGCCTCCCCTCCATGCACTAATCGGTGTCCAACAGCTTTAATTTCAGAAGGATCCGAAATAACTCCAACTTCATTATCTGTTAAAAGCTCAGCAACTCTCTTTAATCCAACGGTATGATTAGGTATTGGAAAAGTTTCCGTTACTTTATTTTCTTTTCCGTTAATAACATACTTGTGTTTTACTTTTCCTTCTTCTAATCCTATTCTTTCAACTATTCCACTCGACAATGGAAGTTCAGTTGTCATATCGATTAACTGGTATTTTATTGACGAACTTCCAGCATTTACTACTAATATGTTCATATTATTTTTTTACGTATCGATTATTTTATTATCAGATTTTATGTTTGAGATAAATTTCAATACCCCTTTGCAGAATTAAAAATCCCCCTGTGCCTGGATTGCGGTAATTACAACAGTATTAAAAATATCTTCGGTTGTACATCCCCTGCTTAAATCGTTTACAGGTTTATTCAATCCCTGAAGCATTGGTCCAATGGCCAAGGCACCGGTTTCCCGCTGAATTGCTTTATAGGTATTATTACCTGTATTCAAATCGGGGAAAATTAAAACACTTGCCTGTCCTGCTACGTCAGAGTCTGGCATTTTACTTTTCCCGACTTTTGGATCAACTGCGGCATCATACTGAATAGGCCCCTCAATCTTTAAGTCAGGACGCAGCTCCTTTGCTTTTTTGGTAGCAGCTTTAACTTTGTCTACTTCTACTCCACTTCCCGAGGAGCCAGAGGAATAGGAAAGCATAGCAACTTTTGGCTCAATGCCAAACGCTTTTGCCGATTCGGCTGAAGAAATAGCAATTTCTGCCAACTGATCTGCTGTTGGACTTACGTTCACTGCACAATCGCCCATTACAGAAACATGATCATCAAGACACATAAAGAAGCACGAAGAAACCGTAGATACTCCGGGACGGGTTTTGACAAATTGTAATGCAGGAATAATTGTATGAGCTGTTGTATGGGCAGCTCCTGATACCATACCATCAGCATGACCTTTATATACCATCATTGTGCCAAAATAAGAAACATCGGCCATGGCATCCTGGGCCATTTCCTCCGGAATGTTTTTATGTTTTCTTAGCTGGTGGTAGGTGCGCCAGTAATCCTCGTAATTTTCAGAATCAAGAGGATTTATAATATTTATATTTTCGTTAATATTAACTCCAATTTTTCTGGCTTTAGCCATTATTTCTTCAGGTTTACCAAGCAAAGTAATATCCACCACATTTTGTTCTATTAAACTTACAGCAGCTTTTAAAATTCGGGGATCTGTACCTTCAGGAAGGACAATACGTTTTTTATTTGCTTTAGCCCTTGCCACCAGGTTATATTGAAACATATAAGGTGTAACTACCTTTGTTTTAAACTTCCTGAACTTGTGGATTAACAATTTAGTATTCACATGTTCTTCAAAAGTAGAAATGCTTAACTCAATTTTACGGGTAACCCCGGGCCTTATTTTTGGTATTACATTCGATATCTTTTGAGCGGTAACAAAAGTTGCATCGTCAACAAGAATTATAGGGACAATACTTGGCAAACCTTCAATCAGTTTCATTATCTGGTCTTCCGGTCTCATTCCCCCGGTTACCACTATTCCGGCTATTGATGGGTAGTTTGTTGAAACATTCGCTTGTAAAGCTCCTAAAATTATTTCGGATCGATCTCCGGGCGTAATTGTCAAAGTGTTTTCCGTCAATCTGTCCAGAAAATTTCGAAGCTGCATGGCACCAACTCCATATCTGTCAACCTGATTATCAAGTAAATCTTCGCCATAAAGTACAGTACCGTTTATTTCTTCCAGAATCTCCCTTACAGTCGGACTGCCAAGTTTGCTTATTTCAGGAATTATTTCGATATGGGTATCAGCCGGAATTACCTCCAACAGTTCCTTTCTCATACTTTCAATATCTCCTTCAGGAACCCGGTTCATAAAAACAGCCTGAATGTTGACATCATTTTCAGCATAGGTTTTTACAGCTAAATCAAGATTAGCAACCGCATCTTTCATTTCTTTTTCGTACGATGTACTAATCAGAAAAGTAGGAATTGACAGGTTTTTTGCTATCTCAACATTTAGATCAAATTCAAATGAATAACCTTTAACTTCAAAATCGGAACCTTCAACCAAAACAAAATCAAAACGTTCTTCTATTTCCTTGTATTTACCTATTATCTGATCAATTAAACGGGCTTCCTGTCCCAGGTTTTTATATTTTATTACCTGTGAAATGGTAAAACCATACGCTTCTTTATACTCCATATCCAGATTAAAATACGAAAGCATGGTTTCAATATGGTTATCCCTTTGACCTTGGGGATAATCATTTATAATTGGCCTGAAATAGCCTACTTTTGTAGCCCTTGAAAGTACCAGTTTCATCAGCCCCAGAGAAACAACTGATCTTCCTGTATTTCGTTCTGTATTGGTAATATAAACTCCTCTTTTCATACCCGAATTTGTTCTGCTTTTACAAATATCATTTCTGTTTGCTTCTTTATGAAACCACTTAATACCCTAAAACAGAAATGTTTTTCTTTCTTTATTTTTCGCAAAAATATAAAAGTATACCGGTTGTTTTTAATATAAGTACATAATTAAGAAACGAACGATAAAAAATTTACATTTAGTTAGCTGTGTGGTTTTCAATACACCAATTTGCCGGATTTTAAATGTTTCATCAAAAAACAAAAATCTCCCGATGTTAAAAAAAATCAAAATTGAGTACTGCCTTTTAAATTTCAGATTCAGCTTAATTATAAATTAATTTGTTCAATCTAAACTGCAACAAACTAATGTTGTTTATGTATTTATTTGTTTAAAGTTTCGTCACTTATGAACTGAATATATTTTAAATTTGAAAATATATTATGGCATTACTTATTTTTTATCTGTTTTTAGCCCTGTTTGTTTCGTTTGTATGTTCGATAATGGAATCGGTTTTACTTTCAACACCTCGTTCCTTTCTAATTGTAAAAGAGGAAGAGGGAAAAACCTGGGCCAAAACGTTTTTTAATTTTAAAACCAATATCGACAAGCCTCTTTCTGCAATACTATCGTTAAACACGGTAGCTCATACAGTTGGTGCTGCCGGAGTTGGAGCACAGGCTATTAAAGTATTTGGCGAAGCATCGTTTGGAATTGTTTCTGCAATACTTACAATACTAATTTTGGTAATTACTGAAATTATTCCAAAAACTGTAGGTGCGCGTTATTGGCGAAAGCTGGCTATGATTTCGGCTTATACAATTAAGGGAATGATATTTTTAACCTATCCACTGGTTCTGGCTTCAGCTTTTATTACCCGTAAGACAACAAAAAACAAACCTCAACACACTACCAGTCGGGAAGAAATTGCAGCGTTGGCAAATATTGGTGCCGACGAAGGTGTATTTACCAGTAATGAGTACAAGGTAATTGAAAATATTTTGCTGCTAAAAAATGTAAGGGCCAATGTAATTATGACCCCCCGTGTGGTTGTTGCTGTTGCAAATGAAACGCTTACAATGGAAGAGTTTTTGGAAAACAAGGATTATCTCAGATTTTCAAGAATTCCTGTGTTCTCAGAAAATGAAGAAAACATTACGGGGTATGTAATCAGGCAAAATGTGTTTGAAAAACTTGCAGAAGATCATCATAATCAGAAATTAGAAGAGATTAAAAGAGAAATTCTGATTGTACCCAACACTATTGAACTTTTTGCGCTTTGGGAAAAACTTCTTGAAAAAAAAGAACACATCGCTCTAATTGTTGATGAATATGGTGGATTCGACGGAATTGTTACCATGGAGGATATAATCGAAACGCTACTTGGACTGGAAATAATTGACGAAAAAGATTCGGTTACCGATATGCAGGAATACGCCAGGTTGAGATGGAAAAAAAGACAGGCAAAATACAAAACACTGGATTTGTTAAACAACAAAAATAATTCCGTTGATTAATCCATAAAAAACAAAAAAAGGTAATTTTTTTCTTTCCCACGATTAATAATTTTCTCCAATAAAATCTATCAAATCCAAAACCTTCAAACTGATTAATAGCAGTTTTGATACACGGGAAAAATGTTATATTTGCGGCCTTACAGCTATATTAAACAAAAGTTTAAATATTTTAATCGCCTGATATTGAATCTATAAATTAAAAATTTGAATTTACACATTCAATATTGGTTAAAACCCCTTAAAAGTAAAAGCGTATAAAGTAAAGACATAAACATTGTAATGACCAGAAGTAAAATATTATATACTCCCCGTAAATACAATACAATTGAACTTTGGAAAAATGTTACGGAAGAGCAATGGAATGATGCCCATTGGCAGCAAAAAAATTCGATTCGATCTGTAGCTCATTTAAAAAAGGTAATTAAACTTAATTCATACCAGGAAAGTGAAATAAAAAGAACTTTAAAAACTTTGGATGATGAAGGCAAGGAGGCCCTAAGAATTACTCCTTATTATGCTACATTAATGCAGGATGATCCTTTTAATCCAAAACTTTTACCCGATGAAAAAGAATCGGAAAGACTTGATCCAATTTTTTGGCAATGTGTTCCAACACCGGCAAATTTACTTTTCCCCGACACCGGGAAAGAGGCGGCAATGGATGAAGGTTCAAGAAGTTTCGGCGCTGCCTATCAGCGTTATCCAAACAGAGTTGCACTTTTTGTGGCAGAAAATACCAGTTGTGCCACTTATTGCGTTCATTGCCAAAGGGCAAAATCCTTGGACAGTTCGGTTGATGTAAATCGGACTGAAATAAACAAAGGCCTGTTTTACATTAGTAACAATACAAATATCGACGAAGTGTTGGTTACAGGAGGAGATTCGTTGATGATTAGTAAAAAAATGTTACGATATGTTTTGGAAGAATTAAGTAAAATTCCTCATTTAAGATTAATCCGAATTGCCACCCGTGTTCCGGTAGTATTGCCGATGGCAATTACAGATGACCTGCTTGAATTAATAAAAGATTCTGCAAATAAATACAATGATGGACTGGATAAACATGTGTACTTTATGACACATATCAACCACTACCACGAAATTACTGAAGATTTTGCAGCAGCAGTAAAAAGAATCAATACTCATGGTTTTACAATCAGGAACCAAACAGTACTGCTTAACCATGTCAACGATTATTATAAAACACTGGCAGAAACTTTCAGAAGAATGATGTGGATTGGTGTTCATCCGTATTATTTACTGCAGTGTCATAAAGAAAAAGGTATTGTACATTTTATTACTCCAATTCAGGTAGGGAAAATATATATGAAGCATCTTCAGGGATGGATTTCAGGAATTACCATGCCCAAGTATGCAGCCAATATTGAAGGAGGCGGTGGAAAAGTGTTATTAATGCCGTCAGGACACAATACACTTAATATTGAGTCAATCATCGACAAAAAAATATCGGAAAGTTTTGCCACGGTACATACATGGGACAGTAAAAAACTCTATCATTACGAGGCTTTGGGAAGAACAACTTTAAAAGAGTTCAAAAATGGAGTAAAAATTATGGATAAGTTTATCGGCCGTAAAGGAGTTTTTGTCCCAAAACTTATAATTGTTGATGAAACAGGCAGACACATTGAAACTACAAACAGAACAAAACTTCCTGTTATAAAAAAATCAAAAAAGGCAGCGCTACTGAATTATGAAATAAATCAAAAGGATATGCCACTGACTAATCCTCAAAAAATCGAGGTGACTCTTGAAAAAATGTTTAAGGATTCTAAATACAACAAATAGTAAAATTCAGTTCATATTCCAAATTAAGGCATTAACCAGGCCGGAAGAATCAGAGAGAGTTCAGGAAATAATGTAACCAATGCCAAAACTATAAAACTGACAGCAAGAAAAGGCATACTAGCACGGCTTACTTTTCCTATTGGCTCTTTTCCTATGCTGGAAGCTACAAATAAACATACTCCAACCGGTGGTGTGGTGAGTCCGATTATCAGGTTTAATACAGCAATAACTGCAAAATGACCTGGATCGACGCCTACATTAACCGCCACTTTTAAAAGAATAGGAAAAAGCACCAGCAATGCTGCTATGGTCTCCATAAATGTGCCGATAAAAATAAGCAGAAGATTGATAAGCAACAGAACAACATATTTGTTTTGTGAGAAACTCAAAATATTTTCAGAAACCAATTGTGGAAATCTTTCAGTAATTAACATCAATCCGAACAAATTCGCAAAACCTATCAGTACCATTAAAGAAGCTGAAGTTTTCATTGAATCCATAACGACTTCAATCATATTCCTAAAATTGAGTTTTTGATAAACAAAAAACCCTATTATCAATGCATAAATTACGGCAACAATAGATGCTTCTGTCGGAGTAAAAATTCCACCTACTATTCCGAACAGAATAATTATTGTCATTAATAAAGACCAAAAAGTGTCTATAAAACTTAGTGCCATCTGACGGACTGAACTTCTTGGATGTTTTGGATAATTTCTTTTTCGTGAAATATACCACGCCACTGCCATTAAGCCTATTCCAAGCATCAATCCCGGAATTGCACCGGCAAGAAACAATTTCCCTACAGACAATCCACTTAATGTGGCAGCAATAATCATTGGCACACTTGGAGGTATTATTGGTCCTACGGTACTTGATGAAGCAGTAACAGCACATGAAAAATCACCATCGTAACTCTCTTTTTTCATTGCCGGAATCATGATTGAACCAATACTTGCCGTATCTGAAATCGCGGTTCCTGTAATACCCGCAAAAAGCATTGAGGTTCCGATATTTGCCAATGCAAGGCCTCCTCTGATATGCCCAACCCAATGATTACAAAAAGTTATAATCTTTTCTGTTAATCCACCCTTATTCATCAGATTGCCTGCCAGGATAAAACCGGGAATACTTAATAACACAAATACATCTATCCCTGAATACATTTTTGCAGGAATGATAATCAGAGGCACATCGTTAAAAATTAAATAAACCAAACAGGAAAATCCAAGGGCAAATGCAATTGGAAATCTCAATAACAAACAAATGATGAATATGAATATAAGCAGTCCTATCATTTCTCTTTTTTGATTATTTGTTTGATTTCCAGAACAGCATAAATCAAAATGGTTAATGACATGATTAGAATACTTACAAATGCAAAAGACATTGGTATTCTGAGACTTGGAGAAGTTTCATTTATTCCAAGCTGAATATATTCAACTGCATAAATACCAAGAATAGCAAATAGAAAAACTGTAGAAAACTGAATAATTAAATCGAGAAAATATTGGGTTTTTCTTGAAAATTTACGGTAAAATACATCCAGTTCAACAAAATATTTATCGCGTAATGCCAAACCTGAAGCAAAACTTATTGCATAAATAAAAAACAGCCGCGATGCCTCTTCTGTCCAGGAGGGAGCACTGGCAAGAAAAAACCTCGCAAAAATCTGAATCACAGTAGAACCGACAAATCCGGTGGTACTTATTAGCATTCCCAGATTTAATAACTTATTTAGCCTTTTTAGTATCAATCTCTTTTTTCATTTGAATTACCTTATGATATACCTTTTGCATTTCGGGTGACAAGCTATTAAAAATAGCCTGGCTGCACTTCTCACTAAAAGCGTTTTTATCCACTTCAATAAACTCCATTCCCTGATGTTTTAATTCCTCCTGAATTATCTTATTGTTTTTTAAAAACAGCTCATGTTCGTATTTTATCATTTCATCGGCAGCCTGAAGAAATATCTTCTTTAGATCTTCGGGCAAGGCCTGAAACTGTTTTTCACCGATAACCGGGTAAACCCAACTTACCACATGCTCGGTCAGGTTTATATATTTTTGAACTTCAGCAAATCCTGCACTTTTTATCAAAGCAAAAGGATTCTCCTGTGCTTCAATTGTTCCTTGCTGCAAGGATGTAAAAACTTCGGAAAATGCCATTGGTGTTGGCTTAGCTCCCAAAGCACTCCATGCTGTAACAAAAGAAGGTACATTTGGAACACGAATTATTAATCCTTTTAAATCATCAGGATGTTTTATTGGTCGGTTTGAGGTAAGATGCCTTGCTCCTCTCTGAAAATATCCCAAAGGCCTAAGGCCGGTAACTTCCAGCATTTCCCTTTCAATTCGTTGTCCCACCTCACTTTTAATTAAGTGTTGCATATCAATCGAGTCTCGCAGAAGAAACGGCAATTCGCAAAAGGCAGCTATTTCAATCCAGTTGTTTAAAGTTGATCCGGTTGTTGTAATATCAATTACACCGGCCCGTATCAGCCGAATGGATTCAATTTCTTTTGCCAGTTGTTCAGAGTGATAAACATCGAGTCTGATTCTTCCATTTGAACGCTCATCAAGTGTTTTACTAAAATGCTCCAAAGCCAGATACCAGGTATGGGTATCACTTACCAAAATGCCGGCCTGAAGATGAACTTCCGGTTTTTCCAGTCTTTTACACTGAATAATTGAAGTAAATAACAACAGAATCAGCAAAAACCTGAAGTTTGATTTTATTGAACACTGAAGCATAATCAGTAACTAGTAATTATGCTAAAGATAACTTTTAATACTGAAAATCTTTCAAATATTATTACAGCATCAACCGTCTGTTTTTTAAAGCTTATTTATTCTGTCTGCTCACCATTTCGTTAATCCAGATTGGTGCGTATGGCGATGTACATCCTTTCGAAACAGGATAGTCTTTGTAAATACCAAGTTTTTCTCCTATTGCCAAAGCCCTGTTGCGCAGTTCGGGAAAATTGATACCTGCATACGCCAAAGCAAAATTCATGGTCCATTGCACCTCAGGTGCAGCTTTGGGCATTTCTATGTCAATTCTATCCAGAATCGCCGAAATATCAAGTCTTTCAGGACTCTTTACAATTCTTTCAGCGGTTAAACTCCAGGCACATCGTAAGGCCATTGTATTTTCAGATTTTAACCATTCTTTTCTTAATTCTTCTTTTGAAGGATGGTGATTTAAAATGTATGAATTTAACCAATCGGCAACCCTGACAAACTCCATTGAATCTACAAGATATTCCAATTCTTCTTTTGAAAGAAGTTCAGGCTTCATTAACAATACAGCCAAAAAACGGGCATCCACATTTCCGGTTTTCCACAAGCCAAAAGCCAACTCCTGATTATGTTTTATTTTTTTTGCCAGTTTGCGGATTTCTCCCAGTTTGACTCCATACTGATTTTCTCCGGCTCCCTGTTTTTTATTTTGTTTGCGCACTTTTTCATCACCAAGTGCCTCCAACTGTTTTAAGGTTTCTTCTAAATTCATTAATGATTTGTCTTAAATATGTCTAAAATTTTAGCGAGAATCAAGATAGTCGTAATTCTTGAAACCCATTAAACATACAAATTGTTTTTAGATAAATCTAAAGGCATGAATTTTAAGATTCTGTAATTTCTCAAAAGTAAAAATGGTGCAAACATTTGCCTGCACCATTTTTTGATAAAAACCCTTCTTTTTAATATCAGGGCTAATTCGAGTTCGGGTTCGAGGTGAATAGTTCGAACAGTTGCTTCAGCCATCACCTCGTAATTCGATAATAAATTCTCTTTAATATCATCGATATCCCCTACTTCATTCATCTTTCTCACATTCTCTTTCCGATGATAGATAGATTTGCTACTCACCAATAATGCAATCTTTCGTACCAAACTTACGTAATACAGTTTGAATAGTTACAACTGCTTCTTTAACTCTCAGATTTAAGGTGATTTCTTAATTGGAAAATTTATTTCAAAGCCTGTAAAAAGCAGTAAATATTAATTTCTGTCAGCCAGCTTAAAAAATAAAAATCATTCGACTATTTAGTTTAATAGAAACCCGATTTATCCTTTTATCAACTGAAACACTTCTTTTCTGATTTTTGATTTAACCTTCAAGATGTATATTCCTGCGGGCGAATGAAAACTAATTTTAAGCTTTGATTGTTTTATAATCGATTCTGAAAGAATTACTTTGCCTTGCATATCACAAATGGTATATTCCCGAACCATTTCTTCATCACCAAAATCTACCCAAAATGTTCCATCCGATGGATTTGGATACAACAATGATTTATTGTTTGGAGATTCAAAATGATAAGTTCCTACCGTTCCGTATTTTCCTTCAAAAGCACCAACGGAAGGAGGATTTGAATACTTATTTTTTTCAAAATCAAATTCCGGATTTAAGTTACTGTTCCCCAAACCAATGGCCGGACTATTAGGTAATAGTTTAAAATCTTCATTTGCCAGGTCTTTGAATAAGGGATTAGCAATTAGCTGATTTGGATCTGTAAGCGGAAGATTTGGTCTCCAAGCAGTTGATGCTTCGTTAAACCAAAGATTATTGGTAAAGGTAAAAGTTTCCGGTGAGGTATTTCCCCCGATATTTACTTCAGTAAGATCATTTTTTAGATAAACAATGTTATTGCTAAATTCATTATCGGAACATTTTACAAAGCCCTCATCTGTGGTTTCCTGCAAAATACGAATCACCCATTTACCGGGATTTACAAAAGTGTTATTTATCACTTTTACCCGAACGCACCCAACGTAGGCCACAGGTGCCAAACATCCGATAAAGATATTTGAAAATACTTTTAAATCTGCTGCTTCAAAAGCGTTTAATATGGGTTCTGTTAAAGGAGGTCGAAAATAGGTTTTACCAGTACTGCCACCAAGGTTTATTCCCCGGTTTGAAATATTCCTTATAATGTTTCTTTGAAATGTAATGTATTGAGTTCCTCCTTTACATTGAATTCCGCTGCTTCCTGCATTATCAAATTCACAATCCTGAATGACACCATTATGGCAGCCAACCAAATCGATTCCTGAACCTTCGGTTCCGGCTGAAAATCTGCAGTTTTCAACAAGGAAATAATCTACTCCCGACATTTTAAGAAAATCGTGGTTTCCGGCTTCTGCCATGTTACGAAATACACAATTGCGAACGATTATGTTAGTTGAAGGAGAATTGTAATCCCCACCATCATCAATGTTAACTCCATTTGCTGTTTGTTCTTCAAAAACAAAACCATTGATTTCAAGAAAATTACAATTGCTTAAATGGATGGACTGAGCACCGCCATTGAATATAGATTTGTGCTCGTTTTCGGCCATAAACACAATTGGCAATTCATCACTTCCATTAAGATTTCTGATAAATTGTTCACTCTCAAAAAAAGTCTGGCTTAAAACAACAACAGTATCACCAGGTTTGAGTATCGAAACAACAGCTTCCAAAGTTTCAAAATTGCCTCCTGTTCCTACAGTAATTTTTTTTGCCTGTAGCGGTATTGCAAAAACCAGGAATATAAAAAGACTTACCAACTTTATCATTTGGGTCAATTTATCTATTTTTTATGACAACCTTGATTATCATTTCCAAAAAGTTATGATTTGAATGAAATTCTTTCTTTAGTCCAATTCACAATGTTATTCTTTTAAGATTCTCTAATTTTGCAATCTTATTCAGAAACATGCGAATTTTTCAAAATTTAAACACACAGGAAATCAAAACTTTAAAGCTGCATCTTTTTTACAGTGGCATTGAAGGTGTGGCTGCCGGTGCTCTGATTTTAACTGAGTTTATTTTTATCAAATCGTTAAAAGGGAGCAATGTGCAGCTGGCATTTCTGTTTCAGTTTAGCATGGTGGTTTTTTTGTTTGCCATGGTGGCCAATGAAATTTTACGGCGATACACCAATCGTAAAATACTACTTCGAAGTATTGCCATAATTTCAAAATTACCATTGGTAGGTCTGGCCTTTTTCCCGGATGTAAGCAACCAGGCAGGAATTCCTGTGATTTATCACACCATCTTTCTTAGCATATTTTTGCTCTATTTTGTATCAAAAATTGCGGTTATTCCATCTATAAATCAATATTTAAAAGGCAATTACAAACACGAAAACTTTGGTCGGTTATTTGGTTATTCTGTAACAGTTCAAAAAGTTACAATGCTGGCATCGACTTTCACAGCCGGCTTGCTACTCGACTGGAATCCAAACTCTTACAAAGTATTTTATCCTGTAGTAGGAATTTTAGCTATCATTTCAATTTTTCAGCTTACCAAAATAAAATTTGTTCAAAAAGAAGAATTGATAGATACTCCGGTCTGGCAAGCACTTCAGCAGTCATTTATAAGGGTGTTTCATATTTTAAAAACCAATAAAGCCTTCAGGCACCTTGAAATGGGATTTATGATTTATGGTTTTGCATGGATGAGCACACATGCCGTTATTACTATTTTTTATGAGCGTGCCCTGGATTTAAATTATTCGAGTGTGGCTTTTTACAAAAATGCTTTCAATTTGATTGCTATTGCATTTTTACCGTTTTTTGGAAGATTTATAGGGCAGCGCGATCCACGTCGATTTGGAATTATCACCTTTGGCTCTCTGCTGTTGTTTATCCTTTTTACCGGTTTAACAGAATATTTTGACGGATATACCGAAATATACGGTATTAAAATTTACTACATGTTGATGGTCGCTGTTTTTTTTAACGGACTGTTTATGGGAAGTATGCCCATTTTATGGGGAATAGGGAGCAGCTATTTTTGCAAACCAGAAGAAGCCGCCGATTACCAGTCAGTTCATTTATTTCTAACGGGTGTTCGCGCACTGTTTGCGCCAATAATTGGAATAAAATTATATGAATGGTTTGGATTTAGTATCACCTATGCAACAGGTGTAATATTTTTATTATTTGCGATATTACTGATGATTTATTCTGAAAAAAGGTTCCCTAAATAATGGATAAAACTTAATCTTTTTCCATGGCGGCCAGAATTCTTTCAGGTGTTATAGGCAAAGTATAAACTCTTGCTCCAACGGCATCATAAATAGCATTGGCTAAAGCAGCGCCAACCGTTGTAATTGCAGGCTCACCACATCCCTGAGGTGGAATTTCAGGATTATCTATAAGTACAACCTCAATTGAAGGAACATCAGAAAACCTTGTAATATCATAGGTATTAAAATTTTCTGTTTTCCTTTTCCCACCACTGAATTCCAGTTCTTCATAAAGTGCCGCGCTTAATCCCATGGTAATACCGCCTTCAACCTGAAGAATCGCACCCTGTGGATTAATAATTTCGCCCATATCCTGTGCACAAACAACATGTTCTACTTTTACTTTTCCTGTTGATTTATTCACCGAAACCTGCATAATTGTTGCCACATAAGTATTCAGATAATTGGTACAGGCAATTCCATAACCTTTACCTGACGGCCCTTCAGAAAACTTTTTCCCAAATTTTTCGTCAGCCGCCCGCAACACCCTAATCATTCTTTCATCGCAAAGGTTGTTAAAACGAAATTGTAAGGGATCCTGTTTTGCTGCTTTTGCCAGAATATCGGTATGCGACTCCATTGCAAAAACATTGGTATTGCTTCCTGGTCCGCGCCATGCTCCCGTTGCAAAAGGATGTACATCATTTTTATTTTTAGTTTTGACGCGGTAATGCGGAATATTATAAATGGGTTCAGAACTGCGTGACCAGCTAAATAGTATATCGCACTCCCATGAATTTATTAATCCTGAGGAGCTCATTCCTGTTTTCATTTGCACTACTGCAGCCGGCCGAACTGCATCGTAAAAAAACTCTTCCTTCCTTGTCCAGGCCAACTGTACAGGCCGACCTGTTAATTTCGAAAGTTTAACTGCTTCAACTATTTGTTGTCCCGATTTTTTACCTCCAAAGCCACCACCAACAAAAGGTGTAATTACATGTACATCTTCTTCCGGGATTTGTAATGTATCTGCTACTGTTTCCCTCACTCTGAAAGGCGCCTGCGTTGAAGCCCAGACTTTTACCTTTTCTTTTTTAACATCAGCAACAACTGCATAGGGTTCAATGGGTGCATGGGCAACATAATGATTATAATATTCTTGTTCAATATACTGATGTGCCTCACCATGCGCATTCTCTACATTTCCGTTTTCAACATAAACACGTCCTTCGGGAGCAGCTTCCTTTAATGTTTTAAAAACGGATTGATTATCCATTCCGGAATCCGGTACATCCCATTCGGCTTTAATCTTCGATAATGCTTTTTCTGCTTCTTCAGGATGTTCATGTAAAACTGCAACCAAATCGTTTTCGTTAATTACTACCGCATTGTTCACTGTTCTGGCTTTGGAAACATCTAATGAAATTAAGCTGGCTTCATGTGACGGCGGGCGAAGAACTTTGGCATACAACATTCCAGGAAGACGTATATCCGCGGCAAATTTTGCTTCTCCATTGAGCTTCTCAATGGAATCCACTCTCTTTTTGGATTGTCCTGAAATACCGTGTTCTGAAACTTTCTTTATCGGTACATCAGAGATGTGCTTAGTAATTTGTTTCCCTTTTACCAAAGAAGCATAACTAATCGTTTTTTCAATGTTATTTTTATCTCGGATTTTTCCATCTTTAACTTCTAACTGCTCTGTTGGAATTTCAAGTATTTCAGAAGCCATTTGTAGTAAAACAGCTCTGGCTTCTGCTCCCGCTCTTCGTAATGGGGGACCATAATATTTAGTGCTTCGCGATCCTGTAGTTCCACTATCCCAGGGGCATAACATGGTATCCCCCATTATGGTATCAACCGAATCAAAAGAAACATCCAGTTCTTCTGCCAGCATTTGACGCATTGAGGTGATAATTCCCTGCCCCATTTCAATTTTGCTGCAAAACAGCGTTACCCTGCCATCTTCTCCAATTTTGAGATAAGCATTTAAATCTGTCGGATAAGACCTGCCCCGTTGTTGCATGGCCAATTTGCCAAAAGTTCCCGGTGCAAAAAATATAAAAAGTCCACTGCCCGACAGCTTTAAAAAATTTCGTCTGGAAAATGGCTCCAATGTGGAAATATCATTTTCTCCGTTTTCAAAGAATTGTTTATCACTCATAACATTATCGGTTGATTGAACGATAATAAAGATACAAAATAATTTAGGTGATTGACGGAATTAAAATATTGAAACTACAAAAATACGTCACTTATAATCTGACCTGACAGAGTTCATTTCAGTTGAATCAGTGTTTCATTTTCTATTCCTTTTCGAATCCAGCGCATTAAAGTAATTGCTTTATATTCTTTTTCCAGATAAGTGGTTTCGAATTCTTTTTCCATGCTGTTAATTTCAAGCTGGTACAAATGTTTTTTGGTCTCAATCTGATAGTACACCTTACCGGCACAAACAAAAGATAATTTTGCCCTTGTCCCCTTTACAATAGTTATTAAACTTTCCATAATTCCTTTTTTTACAAAGGAAGTCCTGCTTGCTGACTTTTCTTTTGACCTAAATCAAAAAATAAAAGAATCAGAATTTTCTTATTCTGCTTAAGGTTTCCTGCGAGATACCAAGTATTGAAGCAATATGTCCCAGTTTGGCTCTTTTTATTATTTCTAGTGCAATCTGGTTTAAATACTCATACTTTCCACGGGCATCTCTTTGATTTAATTCTTTCGAATGTTTATCTATATTGGAAAATTCTTTGCCCATCATGGCATTTACAAAAGTCATGATTTGAGCATTTTGAGCCAGTTTTTCACTGTCAGACTTACTGATACTTATTAATTCGGTATTTTCGCAAGCCTGTAAATACTCTTCAGAAAAAATATTTTGTGCATAGCTTTGTAAAGATGTAAAGGTTTCATTTTCTGTATGAATCCAAACCGTTATCTCCTTTCCATCATGGACATAATATTTTCGGACCATTCCCGATTTTAAAAACCAGATTTTGTTACAATGCCGGCCTGCTTCCAAAATATATTCGTCCTTTTCGTAGGTCTCCAACCGAGCCAGTTCTTTTAATTCATTTATGGTTTCGGAACTTAATTTTACAAATCGTTCTATGTAATCAATCAGTTGTTGCATGCACTGTAACAGATTATTTCTTCTAAAATAGAATTTACAAGAAAATGCTTTTACATCTTACCAATTGTATTATTAATCGCTAATTATAATTTTCTTCGTTATAGACTTGTCCTTACCTCGAAGTCTTATAATATAAATTCCTGATTTCAACTCCAGGGATAATTTCAGCTTACTGAAAAACCCGGTTTCCTTAAAGTAAACCGTTTTGCCGGTTAAATCACTTATCTCTACAGCATCAAACAACCAATCTCCTGAATTAACTGTCAATGAACCAGTTGCAGGTACAGGATAAATATGTACATCTGAAAAATATTCATGGTTACCTGTTGATGTATTGATTTTAAAATCGAAATAATTTATGTTAAACCCTCCTTTAGTAGCTACTATTTTAAGATAATGTTTTCCTTTTACGATTTTCACATCCGTACTTACTGTCCTCCAGTTTTGCCAACCACCGGTATAAGGACATTTTACTTCTCCTATTTGATTATCATCGAGATAAATAGCCAGCACTCCTCCTGTATTTGGTGAACTCAAACGAAATGACAGGGTAAAGTTTTCGTTATCTTCTTTGTTATTAATTGCATATTGCATCCAATCAGAATTATCAATCCACCCTACATTTAGTCCTCCCCCGGAATCCCCTGTATTTTCTGTTTGCACACCTTGCTGTTCAATATAATTTTCAGCTTCAATTTTTCCAGGGATATTAAACCATAGTGGTTCAACTATTATATTTCTTTTTGCTTCAAAACCTCCATCGTTTGTAAACGCTGTAATGGTAGCCTGTCCTACCATCGGACCACCGGTTACTACACCATTGGCATCAACATAAGCCGTTTTAGGATGATCCGAAATCCATGCTATATCTTTTCGACTTGCATTTTCAGGATAAACAAAAGATTGAAGTTGTAATGATTCCCCAACTGAAATTGTATCTGATTCGGATAATAAAGTTAGGCCTGAAACCCTTACAGGAGATTCCCCAAAATTACCTTCCGAAATAACCATTTCTCCCAGTGTAAGCCATCCTTCTTTATTTAAATCCTGTTTTTTATTGGCAAAACGTACAGGTTTAGCTTTTGATGAGAATTGCTCCAGGGGGTTAACCATTCTTACCAAAACTTTATAAGTTCCATCTTCAATTTTTTCTGTTGCTTCAATTGCCCTGTAATTATTTAATCCTCCTGGTTGAATATTATGAAAATTACATTTTGATGTTCCTATAGAGTAAAACAAATTGGCACTATCCAACACCCCTATCTCCATATCCCAATTTGCATACATGGGTGCAATACCTTTGTTTTGAATTTCGAGTTCCACAGTTATTTTGCCTTCTGAAGCTGTTAAACGATATTGATCAACAAAAAAACTGTAACCCATCATTTTCTGAGCCCGAATGGCATTTTCCCATTCGTGGGTTCCTGGTTTTGCATATTGAAACAAATAATGACAAATAAGAAATGTGGGATGAATGGAATCCATACTTTCCGTTACATCCTGACCTACTGTGTTAGGCCACGATTTCCAGATTGTACTTTGTAAATCAGGATCTATTTCGCCTCCAACCGGATGCATCATCCAGTTTTTATCTGCATTATTAATTTTAAGCATGTTATGGAAATACCAGCGATTCGCTGGATTGGTGCTAATAGACTGACTAAAAAACAAACCATCACTATATCCAAATATTTGTGGATCGGGCATTGCATCGGCATACCTGGCCATTAAATTTGTTTCCGGAAATGCTTCCTTGTATGCGTTGGCTAACCTGGTTTTATTTTCCTGAGTCATATCAAAAGTTTTATCAGACCCTACGTGCCATTCGCCCCACATTCCGTAAAGTCCTAGAGTTACCAGAAAAATCCTTGAATCGTTGTTATATTTTTCTCCAAATGCCGAAATAAAGTTTAGCATTGCCTGCATAAGTGTTTCATTATTCCAATCGGGACAAAGTGAAGAAGGTTTGGTTTTCCAATCGACCTGGTCTATTAAGAATGAAGGCATATCGGTTTTTCCATTGGCCGGATCAATAATAACCTGAATAGAAGAAAAGTTCCCTCTGGATGCTGTTTGATTTATAAAGTTATCAATAACAGTCCAGTCAAATGTGTTCATCTCCTTCATGATATCGTCCAGTCCAAAATTCCTTCCTTCAATACTTCTGGGAAAACTGGTTCCGGGATTCCATAAAGTCATAAAACCTTTTAAGGGATTGTATTCCAAGCCAGGCTGATCTGGATTGTATTCGAGACTTTCCCAGTTTTGTGCTTGTGAACCAATATTAAAAATTGCACACAACAGAACCAATGTTAATCCCCTAATTATAAACTTCATTTTGCTTTCAGCTTTATTAAATTTCAATTAATCAATTATTAAGCAGTAAGGCCATTGTTAAAACCTCATGTACTTTTTCACCAGGTCAACATTCTCTTTATCGGTTAACATTTCCAATAAGGTAAATGCAACATCCAGTGCAGTTGAAGGTCCGGTTGATGTGATAATATTTTTATCAACCACTATACTTTTATCCTGGATTTCTGCACCAAATTCTGCCAGTTGTTTTTTTCGCATTCCATCCATCAAATCGTAGGTTGTAGCCTTTCTTCCTTTTAAAACTCCAGATTTACCTAATGGAAGAGCCGAAACACAAATTGATGCAATAATTTTTTCATGTTTATCAAATTCTCTGATGAGGTTTAAAAGTCGCTCATCGTAGGCGTCCTCATAAAACCCGGCTTTTTCAAAACCACCGGCAATAGCCAGTGCATCAAAATCGCCGGTATTTATTTTACCGAACTCCAACTCAGGACGAACAATTAAATTCCATGTACATTTTATTTCAGGGCGAAGGGCTGTTGTAATTAAATCAACACCCTGCTTACCAAAACTTCTGCTCCAACCCATAATATCGGTAAATACACTGGCTTCATAAGCCTCAAATCCTTGTGCGAGAAATAATAATATTTTTTTACTTTTCATTATTGATGTAATCTGTAAAATTTTATTCATATGATTGAATGGAAAACAAAAACAGGATGATAATTAAGAAACTTTAACCTGAAAAATTGAGCCTTCTTTTTGGTAACCTAACTTTTCATAATAGGGATCAACATCAGACAATACAAATACTGTCCGATCAGGATAATCTATACATAATTGTTCCATTAACAATTTACCAATATCCTTTCCCCGACGAATTGGCTTAACCAGTAAATCCAGGACAAAAATATAAAGTTCTGCGTCATCCATTGAACGGGAGAAGCCACATAACTCATCTTTTTCATAAGCTACATAGCTTATCGATTCCTGAAGAGCTTTTTTGTATTTTTCAATTTTATCATCTTCGGCATAATCCCATCCGTCCTCATCGTTAATCATTTGCATTAGTTTTTCTTCATCCCGTTCCTTTTTGTATTCTAAAATCTGCATAATCTTCCTATTCTTACGAATTATCAAATATAGTTTTCCGATAATTTTTCTAAAACTCGAACTGCCTTTTCAGCATCTTCTTTTTTAACAAAAATATGGTCGTGAAAATACCCGGCAATTACATTGCAGCTAATATTATATTTTGCCAGTTCAGATGAAAATACTGCAGTAAAACCAATAGCTTCGAGGGATGAGTTTATTTTTAGTGAAATCCATGAAGCTATAAAATCATAATCAAGATTTAATTCATCTGCCTTTTTACGTTCCAAAATAACAGTTGTACCCTCTTTTTCTTTGAATTCACAAATCGTATCCCGACGATTAATGTTAATTGGCTCTTGTACAGAAAGAAAAACATAATCCCCATCATTCAAAACAGGTGTCATTCCCTTGATTAATTCTGAAATATTTTTTACACCTGCCATATTATTCAGGCCAACCATTTTTTCTGATAATTTCTCCAAGCTCTGTCAAAGATTTTACATCCTGCTTATCAATTGAACCATCTGGTAAAGGAGCAGAATTCAAAAGAAGATTTGCATTGTATTTTCCTGCATATCTCAGGTTCTCGAGAATTGAATCTGCCCCGCGATGATTTCCATCAAATTTCCTGGTATATCCCCAGCCTGCAATATGTGTACAAATCTCAACCGGCTTTCCACTATCTACCATAACTTTGGTTTTGTCCGGATTTCTTTCCAGCCAGTGATACTCCGGTGCATAATAATCTTCTGTACCTAAATACCCCCACTTTGAAGAAATTAATGACTGTTGCTGAAGTTTGCGAATAAGTTGATATGTTTCTTCTATCCTGAATTTTTCTGTTGGACCATTTACGGGTGTAGCATAACCATCGAGCCACACACTGGCAATCGGGCCATAATTGGTTAATAATTCTGTAATCTGAGCATGCATATAATCAATATAAATGTTCAAATCATGCTCTTCGCCATATTTGTAGTATGTTTCCTTTTCAGCATATTTTGGCCGCGCAGAACCTCCCCATATATCATTGTTTGGTGCGTGTGGATGACGCCAGTCTCTGCCATGCGAATAGTACAAACATAATCCCAGACCTTTTTTTGCACAGGCATTTGCCAGTTCTTCTACCAAATCTCTTTTTGCCGGAGAATTAACAGAGTTAAAATCAGTAGTTTTTGTATTAAACAAACAAAAACTATCATGGTGACGGGTTGTAATGTTAACATATTTCATTTCAGCTTTTAAAGTCAAATCGGTTATAAAATCAGCATCAAAATTTTCAGCAGTAAATTTTTCTTTTAGCTTTTCATAGTCTTTCACATGTATGTTTTCACGAAACTGAACCCATTCTCCGCGACCCAACAAACTGTAAACTCCATAATGAAGGAACAATCCAAATTTTGCATCACTAAACCATTGTAGTGAAGTTCCTAAAGGATCCGATTTATAATTCCAAGCATAGTCGGCCAAATATGCAGGAACAATTGAATTGTTACATGAATAAATTGAAGGAACTAAGGCAGCAGTTAATCCTGCTCCGGTTAGTTTTATAAAATTTCTTCTTTTCATTTTCTGGTTGATTCAGTTTTGTATAGTCGAATGCCAATTTACTAAGGTTTTTATTACAATCCTTTTTAATTGATCAAAAGAATCGCAATTCGATTCATTTCAGAGGGATTTTCTTTAACCACATTGATTTCCATACCCACATCCCGTACTGTCTTATATACGTCAACAGCAAAGGCTTCAGGACTTGGGCGCGATTTTCTTTTATCCTTACAATTAAGCCTGTCTCCCGGGCATTCTTTACACAAACAGCAACAAGTCTGATTTAGCAAAAATGCTTTTTGAAATCCATCCAAAAATATTTTTCTTTCCAGGCTGAGTAATTTATCGGTCATATCTCCGGACCAATCTGAGGGGTAATTATTTTTATCCGCTGTTTTTGAAAGCCTTATTACAATTCCATTTTTATATTCATCAAAAAATTCCCTGCATTCCTCAACTGTAGGTGTATTTGGGGGACAAGCTCCCAAACCGTAATCGCTGCATCCAAATTCGCATTTAACTCTTACCCAGCGCTTAACAGAAATATCTTTTGGGTTAATCCATTTAAATTCTGAAAATCCACAATCTTCAATATATGTTTCAATTTTTTCTTTGTTCATTGTTGATCAAGTTTATTGTAAAATCGAGTACTCTGTCATTTTTATCAATATAATCCTGAATTGATTTTGTGACTTTATAATCGGGTTGAACTCCCCTATTGTTATCCACGCCACAAGGGAAATAGGCCTTTTCCCAGGATGTCATAATTTGCTGATTTGTGTTTGGTAGATTGAAAAAATGTACATCCGCAAAATTTACAGTTACTCCTCCGGTTTCTTCTCCTATAATTGTTCCGTTTCCATAACATTTGTAAGCCGATGCCAATCCCTGACCGGCAGAAAAAGTAGCATTATCCGTTAGCAGATATGTTTTTCCATAATATCGAAATGGATTCTCTTTGAGTTGAATTGGATTAAAAACCGTTGTTATTAATTCTCCCGGAATTCTTTCCTTAGGCCCAATTTTCTTTTCAACCTTTCCGGTAGCAATTAACTCTTTGCTGATTTTTCTTGTTGATGAATCTTGCTCAAGAAAAGGCTGGTTAAAAACGTATTGCATTAACTCACGGCCAATAATTGTATGCCCTCCCTGATTTCCTCTTATATCGATAATTAAATTATTGATTTTATTGTTTTGAATTTCTTCGAAAGTACTTACAAAGAAGTCTTTGTAAGTTTCCAAATCATGAAAACTAAAAAATCCTATATATCCAATACCGGGTGAGATTTCTTTATATAATAAGGTTGGTCTTTTCTTTGAACTTCTTTTCATTCCCATCGTCCAGTTCGATAAAAATCCGCCGCTTACCCTTTTCCTTTTAAGTTCTCCGGTATCGTAATCTTTATAGGTAATTTTAAATCTCCGAAAGTTATTCCAAATACCAATATGGGCTCGATTCGTAATCTGAAAGTTTCTGTAAGCATCACTTTCATATGATGCTAATTGACTCCACTCGTCTATTAGCTGAGAAACTTTTTTGTTATTGATTTCTATAATTTCAGAACCAAGAGGAACTTTATCCCTCCAGGTATAGCTTTCGATGATATACATCCTGTTTTCAATGATTCTGATTTCGAATGGAAAGTTGTTTCTAAAAAATTTTTGAATTCCCTTTTCAATTGTATTTGCCATTGGTTTTGTATGTGCAGTTCGAAAGTATGAACATAACCTGGCACAACATTCATAAAAGTCTGTATTGGTAAGAAAAATGGGCAAATTATCCTTAATTTTTTCAAAATGCTGCTGAAACGAATCTTTTGGAATTTCCTGGTAAATATCAGGGTGGATGTTTTCCAAAGACTCGATCATAAAATCCAGATCTTCGATTGCTGTTTTTTTAGAAACTGGTTTGCCGGATAGACTGTAAAGAAAAAATCCAAAACAAAATATCAAGGTGAGCAAATGACCGAAGATTTTTCTCTCAAGGAAATCCTGAAAAGTTTTCTTTTTAACGGCAAAAAACTCAATCGTTACAAATACAATGCTTGGAATTAAGATTAAACCATAAAGCAGAAGAATTTCTTGAATTGCGATAATCCGGCTGAAAATCAAACAGGCTATAATGATTGCCAATAAAATTAACGATATCCAAAGTTTAGGTTTCAAGTCTATTTCAATTTTAGTTCCACAACCACCGGCAAATGATCTGATAAAATCAGTGATGTATCTGAAGCAACGATTTCCGCACGTATTACTTTGTCTGCCAAATCTTTAGACGTAAAAATATAATCCAATCTTCTTTGCTCACCATGTACTCCAACCTTTTCTACAAGAGTTGGAAAAGTACCGAAAAACTTATACGATTTTGTTCTAAAGGAGGCTTCCAAATCAACAAATCCTCTATCCATTACCTTTTGGATTACTGAATAATCAAGCTTTCCATTATTCAGATTTTTTTCATTATACAACAAATCTCTTTCAGTAAAAAATGGCTCCAGCTTTCCATGTGAATAATATACCTCATCGAGTGGCGAAAAAGTATTAAAATCGCCAGCTAAAATAACTTGCGACTCCCTTGGAAGTTGACCAATATCCTGCATAATCAAGTCGATTTCTTTTTTTCTTGTAAGCCAGTTTGATGGATGTAAATGAATTACGTAAAAATATATCCCCTGAATTTTCACCCTTAATAATCCATGATGAAAACCTTCTGTAATCTTTACAATTTCTTTTATAGGAAATCGTGATGTTATTCCGGTTGGAAATCCCTCTTCTTTTAAGAGCACACTAAAATTGTGGCCATAAGTTTTGGCATCTTCTGCCAGTTTTTCTTGTGTATATTCATTGAGTTCCTGAAGTGAAACCATATCCGGATTTTGTTCTTTCATCCAACTAATCCAGGCATCTTTTCTTTCCGGGACCAAAGTAAATCCATACCAGACATTGTAACTAATGATTTTTAGATTTTCAGAATTTTGATTTCCTGACTTTTTTGTTGAATTACAGGAGTATAAAATGGAAAATATAAAAATCAGAACCGTTAAGACTATTTTAAAATTTCTTATCATTTTCAAAAACTGATTATTATTTTACCTGATGTTTTAATCAACCTCCTTTGTCATTCGAGTAAACACCGGAGGCAGTTTTAAAAAGTTGGGCCAAAAAGCAAAAGTTTTCATACCAAATTTTGTGTAGCTTTTTATGGCATTTTTGTTCTTGCTCGATACATCGAGAGAAATTGTTTTGGCACCTTTTGCATTCGCTATTTCTAAACTTTTTTGCATCAACATCTGACCTAGCCCCTTACCTCTCATTTCTTTAATTACGGTAATTGCCTGAATATAAAAATCTTCTTTTCCATGAGGGCCCAAAAAGCGAGAAAGGAATTTACCTATAACTGTAAAAATTCTGATTTTAAATTTTGGTCCTTCAGGATATTCAAACAGGACATTTTTTGTAAATCCCTCTTTTTCAGCTAAAGTATATCCGGAAAGGATTCCAGCAATTTTGTCTTTATATTCAATTATCATAACGTTTTCAAACGAGTAATCATTATTCGGTTTAACAAAAGCATCCGCAATAATCTCGTATGTTTTTTCGCCAAGTATTGAGCTGAAAAATCCTTCAGAAGCTTCATCAAATAATTTGGCAAATAAAAGACCTTCTTTTAAATCTGGTTTTGCCGGCCTGAATTTGATTAACTCATGATTAATAAAAGCTTTTGATATCTTTAGATTGTATGACATTTCATTTCAATTTTTTATCCTGCCGGATGGGCTTTCATTTTTGTCTTGACACAAAAACGAAACAAAAAAGTCAAGAAAATATAATGCTTCATCCCACAATCCCTCACCTGCCCGCGCCATATTTTCGTCCTTCGCACTTTTTAGATCCGAACAAATTCAAAAGAATAATTCAAATAAGTTTTTCTTTTTATTAATCCGTTACTATCAATGCCCGAATTTTATTCTCTATTTCGCAATGCTTTCAATTTTGAAAAATACGGGTCTGAAACCATCGGTACAGCACGACACAAAAGTTTCGTATTTTCCTTCCTGAACCAGGTGAATAAAAGTTCTGATATCAGCCCATGCCCAGTTACAAAAACCTTTTGGGGCCTCCCAGGGGGAATCGATAACAAACTCCTGTCCCTCTTTAAAAACCTCACATTTTTTTCCTTCAGAGTTTCTGAATTCTTTGTTCCAATCTGAGTTTAAACTTCTTTTTAGCACAGTTATTTTCATTCCGAATTCAGTGTTACATTCCGAGGCTGAGACTTCGCTGGCAACCATTGCTCCGGCTAGCGCACAGCTTGAACCAATTGCTGTTTTTTTAATAAAATTACGTCTTTCCATTTTCGTTTTATTTTTTCAGTTTCCTAATTACAAAATCCACCTTTGTTTCCATACTTACCTTTTATCGGAAAGGATTTTCAATCTATGCCATTTCTAAAAGAAATTCTATCGATAAAAGTCCAATATATATTGTTAATCTAATATCGTTTGTATTTTGTTTTTGCAAAACAAGGCACGGAATTCAAATCCGCGCCAGCCAAAGATTTTTGCGAGAAGATGTCATAAGATTCGGTTTTCGATTACCTTTGATATTTAGTTTCCTAAAAATAGCAAATATTTGATTGGCTCTTAATTAAGTTGTAATTTTTATTATTAAATATACATTGTTGTTTTCTTCGTGTTTCGTGCTTCAAACTTCATGCTCCTAACTATAAACCCTTTCCTCTACATCCTTAACAAATTCCTTTATCTGTTTTTTAACCTCAGTATTAGAGTATTTCTCGTTTGTGTTGTTTTGTTTTTTAGCAATTTTTGAAAGCGTGTAAATCAACCTGTCAACTTCTTCCTCCGTGTTTCCTATTCCAATGCTTACCCTGGCCACACCCGGAAGTTGTACTTTTGGAAAAACAGTTACCATAAGTTTTTGGAATTTTTCCAGTTTCGGTCCCACACCCAGGATATGTTTGATTAAAACATGGGTACAATGGCAACCAAAACGAATTCCTATTCCACCGTGCAAGGCCAATCCTTTAGCCACTGCATCCGACATTTTTTCTTTGAGGTTAAAAACAATTACTCCTCCCCTTTTTGCGAAGTCGAGTGTATTTGTATCCGTAATTCCGTAAACCTGGATATTGGGTATTTTCGAAAGGCCTTTTAGAATCTTTTTAGTTAGAATTTGTTCTTCGTTTGCAATATTTTCAAATCCCACTCTTTGTAAAAGAACCAGTGCTTTTCCAAGTGCCACAATTCCACCTACATTTTCTTCACCCGATTGATGAATCGATTGCATTTTTAGGGGATGAATTCGAATCAGATTTTTTTTCATCATCAGCACTCCGGTGCCAAAGGGCGCATAAACTTTATGAGCAGAAAAAGCAAAATAGTCTATATCTGTTGCCTGCAAATTAACTTTCCGGTGGGCTACCATTTGTGCGCCATCTACCAACAATCGGGCTCCATATTTATGTACAATCTGGCTAATCTCATCCAAATCATTAAAGGTTCCCAGTACATTTGAAGCACCACTGATAGCGAAAATTGTAATTCGCTTTTTCCCCTGTTTACCTTCTTTGTTGTATTCTTTTAAAAGATTGTCCAACTCATTTAAATCGATAAATCCCTCTTTGTTAATTGATAAAGTGATATGTGAATGATTAGCAACCATTCGCCAGGGCAAATCATTCGATGAATGTTCAAGAAGGGTTGTCAGAACAACCGGTTCAACATCCGAAAATGTTTCAAGACCTGTATTTTCTGCAGCCAGATTTATAGCCTCCGTTGTATTGGAAGTAAATACAGTTTGATAATCAGACTGAGGTGCACCGAGCAATTCTGCACAAATTGTTCGTACTTCCTGAATCAGTTTCTTTTGTGTTTTTTCAGATTGTTTCCAGCTTTGCTGCACTGCTTTCCAAACCGGTTTAAAAGTAGGTGTACTCGCTGCATAATCAAAATTTACAAATGGCTTTTCACCTCCGGTGGTTGGAACAGATTTGCCTCGCCTTATAATATTCAGACTCAATTTATTTAATAAATCCCGACCATTAAAACTATCTAAATCATCCGCATATAATATCTCTCCAATTGTATGGTTTTCTTTTTCTGTGTTTTGAAATATATCTTTTCCGTATTCACCAATCAATTTTAAAGCTTTAGCAAAGGCTATGATATTGATAATAACTGGTGTACCCAACTCAAACCTTTCCGGAGCAGATTCCCAAACCACCCAGTCATTGGCAATCAACCTGGCCGAACCTCCACCGGTCTGGAATGGAACACCTCCCGGTAAAGAGCTTCTTTTTATAGCTAAAGCACGAATCCCAAATGGTAATCCCAAATCCTTGCTTGAAATCATTTTGTAACTGGCAGAGTCCAGTTTCTTTGTAAACTCATTGAGTCTCGCAGGTGTACAAAAAATTAAAACATATTTTCTTTTGTTCAGGCCAAGATAATTCAGAATAATTTCTCTCGCCTTATCAAACAAATAGGTTGTTACCATCGAAAAGTGTCCACTTCCCCTGTGAACGTTAGAGTACGTTTCCAGAGCTGTACTTATACTATTTCTAAGAAGATCATATGCCGTTTGACTTTCTGTTTTCTGCAGTATTTCCGGTTCCATGTTATGCTGGTCTAAAAGTTTAGATTGCTCACTTTCAAATTTAGTTAATTAAAACTTACCGATCCAGAGTGAAATTTAGATACTGGTTGCGTGTTACCAGAAACATGTTATTGGAGACAAAGACGGATAACTGCGAATTCTGACTCCTGACTCCTGGCTTCTGGCTTCTGGCATTTGGCTTCGCGCTTCGAACTTCCTAAACTTTCAATACCAAATATTGTTAAATACTTTGAAATAACAATTTAACCATACGATTATGAAAGAACTAAAAAAGGAAGATATCAATCAGGAGGTTTTTGATTTATACGACTACTATGTGCACAACAGAATCGATCGTCGTGACTTTATGAACCGGCTAAAAGCTTATGCAGTGGGTGGAATTACAGTAGGAGCATTATCGACATTTTTAATGCCTAAATATTCTCTTGCTCAACAAGTTAAACCCGATGACAAAAGAATTAAAACCAGTTATCTGGAATATGATTCAACTGATGGTGGTGGCAAAATGAAAGGATTGTTTGCTCTCCCTGCAAAAGGGAAAAAGAATCTTCCGGGCGTTGTTGTTGTTCACGAAAACCGTGGACTAAATCCATATATCGAAGATGTAGCCAGACGGTTGGCTGTGGATGGATTTGCAGCTTTTGCTCCCGATGCCTTAACACCATTGGGAGGTTACCCCGGAAACGATGATGAAGGAAGGACAATGCAACGCCAGCGTGATCGAAATGAAATGTTAAATGATTTTATTGCTGCCTACGGGTTTTTAAAAGAAAGAAAAGAATGTAGTGGAAATGTGGGAGTTGTTGGATTCTGTTTTGGTGGCTGGATTTCAAATATGATGGCAGTTAAGGTTCCTGATTTAAAAGCTGCCGTTCCGTTTTACGGAGGTCAGCCTTCAGCAGAAGAAACTGCAAATATTAAAGCACCTCTTTTAATTCAATATGCCGAACTGGATAAACGTGTCAATGCAGGCTGGCCCGATTATGAGAAGGCTTTAAAAGAAAACAATATCAACTATACTATGCACATGTACCCGGGAGTAAATCACGGTTTTCACAACGATACCACCCCGCGATATGATGAAGATGCAGCAAAACTTGCATGGAGCAGAACTGTTGAGTTTTTTAAGGAGCATTTGAAGTAGGATTAAATAATACACCCCGTTTCCGACAGGCTCTGCCACCGGCAGACCGCTGTATCCAACTGTCCCCCTGAATTCAGGGGGACAGTTGAGGCCGCACCCCCGATGTATCGGGTAAGGCCGAAACAGGGGGTAATCTTATCAGCGATTATCCATCAAATCAGTATTATTTGTGTTCCTTTTTATTTAACTCTATTTCTCTGAAATTCTGTTAAAATTTAAATTCATTTCCATCTAATCTCAAATTTCATTTTCTTCATCAACAACAATTTTTACTTTTGTTCCTGATAAATAAAATTGGGATAAAATGAAGATTGGTATCAATATACTACTGGCATTAGTTTTAGTGCTCGCCGTTCAGGCACAGGAAGAAAAGAAAATAACCCTCGAAGATATATTTGTAAAAGAGACATTCAAGGCTCAATCGGTTGATGAACTTCGTCCGATGAAAGATGGCGAACATTACACCACACTTGAAAATAAAACCCAGGTAGTAAAATACAGTTACAAAACAGGAAAAGAAATTGAGGTCGTTTTTGACATCACAAAAATCCCGGATGCTCCTATTTCAAGTTTCGACAAATACGATTTTAGTCCTGATGAAACCAAAATAATGTTAACCACCGATATTCAGAAAATCTATCGACATTCGTACACAGCCCAATACTACGTATGGAATTTTGTAACAGAAGAACTAACTCCACTTTCAGAAAAAGGAGCTCAGCAAGCTGCTACTTTTTCGCCGAACAGTGAAAGAATTGCATTTGCCCGCGATAATAATTTATTTATTAAAAGTCTGAAATTCGGTACTGAAAATCAGGTTACTTACGACGGAAAAAAGAACCAGATTATTAATGGTATTCCAGACTGGGTTTACGAAGAAGAGTTTGGAGATTTTACAAATGAAGAAGGTTTTAACCGTGCTTTTTGGTGGTCGCCAGATAGTAAATTCCTGGCATTTGTACGATTCGATGAATCCGGGGTTCCGGATTTTAACATGCCTCTTTATCGTGGAGAAAGCCCGGCGATGGAAGAATACAGTTTGTATCCGGGAGAGTTTACATTCAAATATCCAAAGGCTGGTGAAAAAAACTCAGAAGTCAGGGTGCTGGTTCATGAGCTACGTTCAAAAACCAATATGGATGCAGATATTGGCGAAAATAAAGACATTTATATTCCCCGTTTAAAATGGACGCCGGATGCCAACAGTCTTGTTATAATGCGTTTAAACAGAATGCAAAATAACCTTGATGTTTTATATGCCAATCCTTATACAGGAGATTCAAGAATAGTATTCACCGAAAAAAACAAAAGATATGTGGATGAAAACTTCCTTGATAAATTTGTCTATCTGGAAGACGGAAAATTTGTAATTACAAGTGAACGGGATGGCTGGTCACATATTTATTTATACGACAATAATGGTTTTGAAATTAAGCAGCTCACAAAGGGCGATTTTGATGTTACCAACTTTTATGGTTATGATAATTTAAGAAAAGTATTTTATTACCAGGCAGCTGCTGAATCGCCACTAGAACGCGAAGTTTATTTTATTAGTCAGGACGAAAAAAAGAAGGGAAAAATTTCAACAAAAAAGGGAACAAATGATGTAATGTTTAGTACCAACTATAACTATTATATTAACACTTTCAGCGATAGTAAAACCCCAACTTTGATTACCTTACACGATAACAAGGGTAAACTGATTAGAACTTTACAGGATAATACTGTCCTTAAAAATTCGGTTCAAAAACTTCAACTTCCGCAAAAAGAGTTTTTTAGTTTTACAAGCTCGCAGGGTGTGGAGTTAAACGGATATATGATTAAACCGGATGGTTTTGATTCATCCCAAAAATACCCTGTTTTAATGACACAATACAGCGGACCAAATTCGCAACGTGTAGCTAATTCCTGGGGCCGTGGAATTGGTTGGGAGCATTACCTGGCACAGGAAGGATTTTTAATTGTTTGTGTTGATCCCCGCGGTACAGCTGCCCGTGGCGAAGACTTTAGAAAAATTACTTATCTGCAACTGGGAAAGTTTGAGTCGGAAGATATGGTTGAGACGGCAAAATATCTGGGAGAACAGTCGTTTGTCGACAAAAATAATATTGCCATTTTCGGATGGAGTTACGGAGGTTTTATGACTTTGTTGAGTATGAAAAAAGGCGGTGATTTATTCAAAGCCGGAATTTCTGTTGCACCGGTTACCAGTTTTCGTTTTTATGATACGGTTTATACTGAACGCTACATGAGAACTCCTACAGAAAATCCGGATGGTTACGACGAAAATGCACCTCTTACCCATGCGGATGATATCACCGGAAGATTGTTGATAGTGCATGGTTTGGCAGATGATAATGTGCATGCTCAAAATACCATGGAATTTACAGAGAAAATGGTACAGGAAGGGATACAATTCGATATGGCAGTTTATACAAACCGGGATCATGGTATTCGTGGTGGAAATACTTCAATGCATCTGTATACTAAAATGACTGACTTTTTAAAACTGCATTTGCAGTAGGAATGGAGAAGTCGGAAGTCGGAAGTGGGAAGTCGGGAGTCGGGAGTCGGAAATCAAAAGAATTGAAACTCTATTTTAAGGAGAATTTTTTCAAAAATTGACTTTGTATTTCTTTTAAATAATTTATTGTTATACCAAATTCTTCAAACCAATGAAAAAAATTACACAATACTTCTTTCAAGGTGTTTTACTGGTTGCCCCACTGGCCATTATCATCTATATTGTATATGCCCTTTTTGTCAGGGTTGACGGGTGGTTGATTGAACAAATGGAGTTATTATTTGGCTTCAGAATTCCGGGGCTGGGAATACTGGCATCTTTTATACTGTTAACCATACTTGGTTATATCGGACAGACAGCTTTGTTGCGGCCAATAAAAAAAGCGGGAAGACAGCTGATTAAAAAAATTCCGGTTTTAAACCTTCTGTATTCATCATTAAATGATTTGTTTTCAGCTTTTGTTGGCAAAGAGAAAAAGTTTAATGTTCCTGTAAAAGTACTTTTTAATAAGGAAAATGAACTCTGGAAACTGGGATTTATTACCCACGATTCGATGAAAGAAATTGGAAATAATGATTTAGCAGCAGTATATTTTCCACATTCCTACAATTTTTCAGGTGAACTGTATTTGGTTCCTTCTGACAGAATTACAAGAATAGAAATCTCACCTGCTGAAACAATGAAGTTTATAGTCTCAGGGGGTGTCACACAAATTTAGAAGTTTAAACTCAAGAAATTTTCTTTTGAAAAATCAATATGATTGTCAATGATTTTTGGATCTATTTCTCCTCTTAAATAAACGAGTACATTGTCATCACCACCAACTAAAACAACCATTTCAGTGATTATATTATTATCCATTTTTCCATAAATGGTTACATTTTCATTTTTATCGTTTACTGACATTAATTGCTCATAGTCATTTTTACGGTTAATTTTTTCGTGAAACTCTTTATGCAGGTTTATCCTTTGGTTTAAGTCGTGATCTTCAACCACCAGAACTCTGACTTTGTCGATACTTTCGATAATCTCTCTTTCATCTTCATCTATATCACCAAACTTTGCGCCCAATGCAATTACCCAACCCGGCACTGTTATCGTTGTTACCCCTTTTTTAAAACGATATTTAGCAAAGGCTTCTGATACTCCGGGATGATATTCGCATGATGTAATTAAGAACAGGATTGAGGCAAAAAGTATAAGTTTTGTTTTCATAGCATTTCTATTTTCATTTCTGATGAGACGTATCAAACAGAAATATGTTACCTCAAATGTGAAAATAAAAAATACTACATGTCAAAATATTAGATAAAGTGTCTGATTATTTCGATGAAAAACTATTCTATCCAAACTTTGCACTATAACTAACACCGTCCTTTAGGGAGGTGAAAATCAAATCTTAGCATAGAGTAAAGAATTTGTAATATTTTGTAATTTAATTAAGTTACAAAATATTACAAATTCTGTTTTGGTTCAAAGTACTCAACCACCGACCTAAAGGACGGTGTTAGTCAAAACATTATGAATAGAATACCAATAATTATTTCAGAGAATTCCTGATTTTGTTATCACCAAATCCAGAATCAATCCCAACAAAAAGAGCAAACCAAATCGTTTGTTATAAATAAATGCATGAGCAGAAAGATAAAGTGGCCAGACACCTTTTTCCAATGTCTCGGGCTCAGTTTCAGGCCTTGGTTTTGAAAATACCTTTGCCGCCCAAATAAATTTTGGAATAGCAAAAACCACTACCGCCATGGCAAAACCCAAAGCACCGCTGAATATCAACCATCCAACCAAGGCATACTGAGAAATCCAAAGTAATACAGTAAACCATCTTGAGTTACTTTCACCCAAAATTACCGGTAGTGTAAATACGCGTTTTTCTTTATCAGCATTCAGTTTGTCAGTATGTTTTCCAAATAAAACTGAAGTTGGTCCCAATGCGTAAATAATCCCAACAATCGCAACCGGCCAACTCCAAACTCCGCCTGAAGTAACAAAGTAAGTTCCACCTACCATTAATGGCCCCCAAACCAAAATCACAGTAATTTCACCTAATCCTATGTATTTTAATGGCCAGGTATAAAAGAAAAGAAAGAACATTCCGGCCAACATTAAATAAAGAGTAGTAACACCGGTTTGATAAATCAGAAAAACTCCTGCCAAAACAGCAATCATTAAGGAAAAACCAATATAACTGTAAATTCCAACTTTCGATAGTAATCCATGCTCAACCGTTTGAGGTCCGTATAAAGAACGATAATAATTTCCCTTATCAATCCCCTTTTTTGAGTCAATTAAATCATTTAATAAATTATTTGAAGCGTGCGCAAACACCAACCCAATTATTGCAGCTATAAAATTTGCCCAGTAAAATGTGCCGTTGTACCAGGCCAAAACTCCACCGATTGTTCCCGCAATAACTGTCATAATAAAAACGGCCGACCTTGTAGCAATTAACCATTTTGAAACGATATCAATTCGTAACCACTCTTCCTTTGAAATCCTTGGGATAGTTTTCAAGGCTCTTCCCCACATCCGAAAATCTATTGCATTCATTCTATTTATTTTTGAATTTTACTATACAACTTTTCAAATCAAAGAATGTTCGTCAAATGCTTTCTAAATAAGAGCCTACTCTGAAAAGTTCTTTTTGCCACTAAAGCACTAAAGCACAAAATTTCATTAAAATGTTCAGCGCCAATAACGATGACTTTGTGGCTTTTAGCGCTTTGATGTTTTTGTGGCATTTTCTTATTTTCTACTTTATAGATTGAGCTTAAATAAGGGTTATGTAAAAAATCAAAAATATCGCGTAACCAGAATTCGGACTTTCCTTAGTCCGATAATCCAATTTCAACTTTGGAAAGTTGAAATCCCAAAAGCAGATTCCAGGTCACGGAAGTAAAAGACAAAAGTTTTTTTCTCTTTACCTGAAATTTTATCAGACTGTATTATATTTACTTTCTAAATCAAATAAATCAAACCAATATGAAACACTCTGGAATACTTTTAATCATCGCACTATTATTGAACTTTTTCGCAACAGCTCAGCAATCACCTGAAAAAGGAATCAATTACATTGAGACACAAACTTACACAGAAGAAGAGAATGCTGAAATTCTGAAATTATACGAAAACCTCAGGGTTGCAGACGTTTCTGACGGTATGGATATGGTTGGGCTTCCCAATACCGGCCTGGTTGATCCGGCAATTCATCCCGATTGGGTAGATCGAAATGATCTTTCACATATTATTCGTGGTATAGCGGTAACCGCCAGATACGTACCTACTCAAAAACCTGATCGCCCAAAACCGGATGAAGATTTTGCCGCATGGGAAGGACATTTTTACAGTACCTATTCTAACGAGGCTTTTGCAGAGGTAATTCAAAAAGGTTCGGTAATTGTTTTAGACGATGTCGAAGACAAAGACATTGGTTCCATTGGCTCAAATAATATACTTTCGTGGGTAAAGGCAGGTGCAGTAGGCGTTGTTACCGATGCAGGCTCACGTGATACCGATGAAGTTGCAATTCAAAAAGTTCCTTTATACCTGCGTAAAAAAGGAAGGGGAATTCGCCCAGGAAGAAATGAACTGGAATCAGTTAACCGTCCTGTGGTTATTGGTGGGGTTTTGGTTTGTCCCGGTGATGTTGTCGTTGCCGACGGAGATGGTGTGATTGTTGTTCCACGAAAAGTAGCAAAAGAAGTGGCAGAAAATGCACAGGCCGTTTTGGAGAAAGATAAAGCTGGGCGCAGAAACCTCTACAAAAGCCTGGGATTGCCGATGGATCAAACGGTGAAGTAGGTCAAAAGTCGGAAGTTGAAGACCGAAGACGGAAGTCAGGGATTCAATATGGTTCACGCTGCGGCCGCAGCGATATAAACGCCGCGAGCACCGCGAGAAGAAAGCAATTGAACGAAACACAAAGTTGGAATTCGGTAGTTAAAGGCAAAAGTAAAAAGTGAAAAGGCAAAAAAGATTGAATAAATTAATATGAAGCAGGTTTTTATTTATTTGGGAATTATCATTGTTTTAATTTTTGGCACATTTTTTATTTATACCAAACTGGTTACAATTGTGCCTGAAAAATCGGCTACCAAACCAAATATTATTGTAATTCTGGGCGATGATATCGGCTACTCAGATATAGGTCCTTTTGGCTCTGAGATTCAGACTCCTAATCTGGATAAACTTGCCAATGAAGGAATTCGGTTCTCCAATTTTTACAACATGTCGAAATGTGAACCTTCACGCTCAAGCCTTTTTACAGGATTATACGAGGGTGGAAAAAATTCTGTAAACTTTGCTCAAATTCTTAAAAATGAAGGATATTATGTTGTTCACTCTGGTAAAGAACACTGGATGAAATGGGCACCGGAACATGTTTACGCAAAAAATGTGTTTGATCAATCAATTACCTTTAAAGCTATGAGTGAGTTTTTTGCTCCTCGGGATGCCGAATTTGTAAATCCTTTTATACTTAATAGCGATACTATTCCTTGGACAGAAGTTTATCATGAACAAAAACCTTTTTTTAAAACTGATGCGCTTACAGATAATGCCCTCAGATGGATAGAAAAACCAGTGCAGGAAAATCAACCATTTTTCCTTTTTCTGGGTTACGGAGCAGCACATTACCCTTTGCAAGCCAGACCGGAAGATATCGCAAAATACAGAGGTAAATACATGAAGGGTTGGGATAAAATCAGAGAAGAAAGAACCGAAAGGCTTAAAGAAATGGGCTTGATTGATAAGGATACAAAATTAAGTCCACCAAGTAGCAATATCAATAAATTCAGGGGGCATCCTAAAGGAGATGAAGAAATCAGGGCAAATATTCCCTTGTATCGTGAATGGCAAACTTTGGATGAAAAAGAAAAAGATGACCTTGATCTGGAAATGGCTGTTTTTGCTGCGATGGTAGACAGAATGGACCAAAACATTGGCCGTGTTTTAGACTATATTGATAAAAAGGGAATTGCGGATAATACCATTGTAATTTACCTTTCTGATAATGGATCATGTCCCTACGACAGTAACCGTGACTTTGAATATCCTCCGGGAGTTGCTGAAGGATTCAGAACTTTATGTGCTGCCTGGGCAAATGCGGGAAATACACCCTTCAAATATTTTAAACAATATGGCCATGAAGGAGGAGCTCATACCCATTTTATTATGCGCTGGCCAAAAAAGATAAAACCTGAACAACTTACTCATCAAACAGGCCATATTGTAGATATAGTTCCAACGCTTCTGGAAGCTGCAAAAATTGAATATCCAACTCAATTAGGTGATATATCACCTCAAAAATTACAGGGAAGTTCGTTTATGCCAGTCTTGATGGGTGAAAAAAGAGAAGAACCGGAATTTTATCTTTCCGGCTGGACAGACAGATTTCGAATGTATCGGCAAAAAGACTGGAAAATTGTAAAATTAAACGGCGAAGAATGGGAATTGTATAATCTGAAAGAAGATCCAACAGAAATAAATGACCTGGCAGCTACAAGTCCGGAAAAAGTAGTTGAATTGGTAAATGCCTTAAAAAACAAACAGGAAGAACTTAAAAAGGCAGCAAAATAATTAATTAATATTCCGTGGTAAATTTTTCGGGAAACTTACCTATAACGCCTTTCTTTCGATAAAAATCTTTCATTCTTTTGATGTCAGCTGAAGCATCATCAGTAAGTTCCATTTTATGTCCTATAGTGATTACTTTTGTTCCCCAGTCGAAACTACCCAGATAAACCGGAACCTTTGCCATTGTGGCTATGGCATGAAATCCTGCTTTCCATCTTTTGGTTAATTCCCGTGTTCCCTCCGGTGTTAGTGCCAAATGCATATGTTCCCGTTCGTTAAACAAATTTACCGTCTGACGTACAACATTTGCACCGCGCGAGCGATCAATCGGAACACCACCCATTTTTTTTATAAAAAATCCAAGGGGCCAGAAGAAAAACTCTTTTTTTATTAAAACACTTGCACTTCCTCCTATCGAAGTATAAAATAAGTATGAAATAACAAAATCCCATGCGCTGGTATGAGGAATTCCGATTATGATACACTTGTCTTCAGGAGCTACTCCTCCTTCAGCTTTCCAGCCTAAAAGTTTTAAAAGGATTTTACAAATTGTTTGCATTATTTTGAATTAATTTGTTTTCCAGTTTTGTTGCATTTGCGTATTTGTTAAGCAAATCGATTGCTTGTTCTGTAGCCTCATCTATATTGCCTGACTTTCCATAATCAATAATAATCATTAAAAATCGTCTGGTATTTTCTGTTACCATTGTTCTTGTTGAATCACTTGTAGGTGTACCGAAAGCTCCTATTGAATCCCGAAATACGGGCATTCCTTTTATATTCAATTCTCCCCGGCCAATTCCTTTATAAGGTTCGTTTTCTTCTCCTATTCCAAAAATTACTTCTCCTTCTATTTTTTCTGAATCATATCCTCCTATTGAAAAGCCCGTAGAAATAGACACCAAATTTAATAAATCAACCACATTATTAATCTGATAGATTTCATTTCTTTTTACCACCCTTCTCAATAATGAATCAGCAGACAGCCGGTAGCGAAGAGGGTCTTTTCCGCAAAGCTTATACGCCCTTCGAGATTCGGCCAGCGCAGGTATTTTACTTATATCTTCAACTTCCATCTCAGACGAAAGGGAATCGATTTTATTAAGAATTTCCTGCCAGAGTTTATTGTTTTTAGCTACTATTTCAACATCACATTCAATACACGATAGTTCAATCTCAGGTATTTTTTCTGCCAGTTTTTTTGAAACCAGAATGTTGTGATTCATTTAAATTATGTTCTGTAATTTTATACAAAAATAGTTTTTACTTTTGTTAAATAAACAAAACTCCAAAACTATACAAAATGACCAATATTAATAAAACCAGGTTAAGTGCTTTTTTAGTTGTATTCTGTTTTTATAATAAGGCAAACAAGAAACAGATAAAAAAAATCAGAGCAAACTAATTCTTTATGAACACAATTTAAACGCAACCAATTTGCCTTTAATTACATCTTTTCAGATAGTATAATAATTTCATTACAAATACGTAAGAACAATCTAAAACCCACACTATGAAAACAATTCTACTTTCCATTGTTCTTTTTATTAGCCTGAACACTTATTCGCATTTCAATCTGAGAATTGGAGATCCACGAAATTCATGGCAAACAGAACAAGGTACCATTGAGGAAGCAAGTTTAACAGTTACACCCAAAGGTCTTTTTATGGAATATGGGCTTTACCTGTCTTTTTCGTCGGCTGGCACACAGTGGACCAATGTTAAAGATACACTTGAAGTAACACTTGATTTTAGTTTACCGGAAAACGCTATGATTACAGATTCCTGGCTTTGGTTTGGTGAAGATACTTTAAAAGCACTGATTCTGGATAAATGGACTGCCTCATCGATTTATGAGAGTATTGTAAGACGAAGACGGGATCCCTCAATACTTTTTAAACAATCAGCTACGCAATACCAATTAAGAATTTTCCCAATGGCAGGTAACGAAACCCGAAAAGTAAAAATTACCTATATGGTTCCGGTGGAATGGAATAAAAACAGTATTGCTGCCAGCCTGCCCATTCCTATTTTAAAAACTTCCAAAACCCTACCCGAATATTTTAAGGTATATACCTGGGAAAATAATCAGTGGAAAAGCCCGCAGATTCTGGGAGATGAAAATCTGTTAATACAAAAAGAACAGGATGAAACTTATGGTGAGTGTAATATGGTGGCAATCCATTCATCAAAATACAGCGATAACCTAAAAATTGCCTTTGATTCACCATTAAAGGATGGTTATTTTTTCTCAAAATTTCAAACCGGAGATGAAGGATATTATCAGTTGGCAGTATCTCCTTCCGACTTTTTGGATGCAACAGGAAGTAACAAAGTTGCTGTTCTTGTTGATTTTGATGCATCAAATACCGAGTTAAAAAGCATGGAAATTTTGAATATTCTGAAACATGAAATGCAACAAAATCTGAATCCAACAGATTCTTTTAACTTAATTTTTTCAAATCTTGATATTCTCAGGCACAGTGACTCATGGGTTTTAGCAACTCATCAAAATATTGAATCGGCATTTCAAATTCTTAATAACAACATTAGTGACTACAGCAATCTTCCTGCCCTTCTTGCCAACGGTGTAAACTTTGTAAAAGAAAATATGGAAGATGGAAAAATACTTCTTGTTTCCAATTCAAGCGAGTATGGCGATTCTGAAGTAGCCAACAAACTGATAGATGATATTTTAGCTTTGATGGATAAGAAAATCCCTATACACATTACAGATTACCAAACCTTAAACTGGCGATATTTTGTTATGGACCAATATCAGTTTATAGGTAACTCCTACTTCTACTCCAATCTTGCTAAACTTACGGGAGGTTCTTATCAAAACATGGTCAATAAAGTAAACATTACCGAACTTTTTGGTTCGGCTTTTAAATATTTGTTTGGATCAATCAATTCTTTCGATTTCCATACAAAACTGGCAAATGGCTTTTGCTATAGCCGCTACTTTTTAAACAAAGACGAAAACGTAGCATACCTGAATGAAATGATTCTTCAGGTTGGAAAATTTAAAGGAACAATGCCTTTCGAAATAGATTTTTCCGGAGAATACAAAAGCGATATCTTCTCTGAAAGTATTAAAATTGAAGACAATGCACAATTAGAAAATGATTCAACCATAAAAAAAATGTGGGCAGGTTCTTTTATTCAGTCGATGGAAAAAGATTATTCATCGAATGATATAGTTAGTGAAATTATAGATGAGAGTATAGAAAACAGGATTTTATCTCTTTATACTTCATTTCTTTGTCTTGAGGATACCAGCAACTGGTGTTTAACATGTAAACAAGAGCAATTCAGAAATGATTTGATTGACTGGGAAATGGAAGTGCCGGTAACCACCAAAAGTCCTTTTGAAGAGATTTCGGATACAGTTTCTGTATATCCTAATCCATTTATCAATGATCTAAAAATTAAGATACAATTAAGCGAAGAAAGTGAAATTTTGGATTTGACAATTTATGATTTAAAAGGTTCTGTAGTTTATCGATTTGATGTGAATCAATTGAAATCAGGATCAAATAAAACTATTCGTTGGAATGGACAGGCACAAAACGGATCGTTAGTAAAACCCGGAGTTTATATTCTTTCGTACAACACTTTAAATACAAGTAAAACAATAAAACTCATAAAACGTTAGCAAACGGATTGAAAATGGAACACAGGAAAAACTGATATAATTGTTTTATGTGTTCCAATAAAAATTGCATAAAAATCTATTTTACCACATAAAATTTTGTAGCATGGGGTTGAATTTCCAACTGTAGTTCTTTAGTCTTTATTGAAGTACCTCTCCAGATTTCGTAAAACTCCATTTCTTTATCTTTCGCAAATTCTTTTGTTGAAACGCTTATAGTTTTTGGTTCCTCACCAGTATTAAAGATGGCAAGATATTGTTCATCGCCGTTCGGATCTTCTGCCGTCCAAATTGAATAATCCTCATCAAATCTGATTTCGCGGTTATCAACCGAATTTTGATTGATATACAAGGCATTTTCATTCGTAATTAACTTTAATGTAAAATCATCATTTTCAGGAAGATTTCCACCAAACATTAATGGCGATTTGATAATACTCCAGAGTGTTATCAATGTTATTTGCTCATCTTGCGTAAATCGGCTATACTCGTTGGTAATTTTATCGGGTGTTGTATTTAAATGGTCGGCAACATAATCATCTGAACCTGTGACTCTCAATTTTCCCAAAGGTAGCATATCTGCATCGGGCCAGGCACCGGGTTTGATATGCGGCTGCCACAAACGGGCATATCCAAAAGCGCTTTTCAGAAATTTCCAATCATCCCAGAAATCGTTGGAAACTCTCCATAAATTGGCATGTTTTTGCAAATGTTCCACTTCAGCAATTGGTGATTCTCCCGGAGATAAACTTAAAACAATGGGTCTTCCACAGTTTTTAATCGCATTACTTAAAAGCGTAATTTCCTCTTTGTGATACGGACGCGACATATCATCGGCTTTAATATAATCCACTCCCCACTTTGCATATAACTCCAACAAGGAATTGTAATATTCCTGCGCTCCTTCTTTATTCCAATCAACACCATACATACCATCGTACCATTCGCAGGTGTCATTTTTATTGGCAATAGTAGCCGCATAAATATCGGTCCCTTTAATTTTCACTGTACTATTCTCTACCGCTTGCCATGGAATTCCACGCATAATGTGAATTCCAAATTTTAATCCCAAACTATGAACATAGTCTGCCAAAGGTTTAAACCCTGCGCCATTTTCAGAAGATGGAAATTTCTGAAGATCCGGAATTAAACGGCCATATTCATCCATCTCCTGTTTTACCCAATCGTTTTTAAAAGTCAATATATTATAGGAAGGATCGATATACCAGCCCAAATCAACAACCACGTATTCCCAACCATGGTCCATTAAATACTTGGCCATATAATCAGCGTTGTCCTTTACCTGTTTTTCGTTTACATCGCAGCCAAAACAGTCCCAGCTATTCCAGCCCAATGGCGGAGTTGATGCTAAAATCTCAGAGTCTTTAGAATCTGATTTCTTATTTGAAGGACCAGCGCATGAGAAAAGTAATATAGATAATAGGATTGGAAGTAGGTTGGTGATTTTCATACTAATTGATCAAATTTATTTTTAACCACAAAGGACACTAAGTATTACGCGAAGTGCACAAAGAAATTCCAATAGTTACAATGAAATATTCAAACTTTGCGAATACTCTGCGTTCTTTGCGGTTAATTTTTCTAAAAGTCAAATTCGATAAACTTACCGAACTTTTGATATTGCTCGTAAAGTGCTTTGTATTTCTCTACATTTTCAGGAATTGGATGATATTCAGTTTCTATTCCACCACCCATTTTTTTCTGCGCTTCAGCAGTATTGGAATAAACTCCGGCGGCCACAGCGGCTGCCATGGCTGATCCCAAAGCACAAGCCTGTTCCGAACGTGCTACTTTAATTGGCATATCCAACACATCTGCAACAATTTGCATTACCAAGGGTGATTTTTTAGCCACCCCGCCCAATGCAATCACACCATCGATTCTTACTCCTTCAGAAATAAACCTGTCGTTTATCGCTTTTGAGCCAAATGCAGTAGCTTCAACAAGTGCCCTAAAAATACGTGGTGCATCTGAACCCAGATTCAGACCGGCAATTGCTCCTTTTAAAGCCTGGTTTGCGTCCGGTGTTCTGCGTCCGTTCATCCAGTCAAGTGCTACAATTCCGCTTTCGGCAATTTGTATTTTTTCTGCTTCCATGCTCAGTTTGGCAATTATTTTATCTGAAGTTTCATCAATTAATTTCTGTTTGGTTTCTTCGTCAACAAGCTCAGATTGAGACAGAACATTGTGTAACGGCCATTCCAGCACCTTTTTAAACCATGCATAAATATCACCAAATGCTGATTGACCCGCTTCCAGTCCCATCATTCCGGGAACTATTGAACCATCAACCTGACCACAAATTCCATTAACCAGTTTGTCGCCGACCTCTTCCATGGGTGAAATTAACATATCACAGGTTGAGGTACCCATTACTTTAGATAAATAATAAGGTTCAATCTCAGCTCCAACTGCTCCCAAATGCGCATCAAATGCACCAACTCCAACCACTACATCAGTTGAAAGTCCCAGTTTTTCTGCCCACTCAGGAGTAAGTTTTCCAGCAGAAACATCGCAGGTAAAAGTTTCCTTGTAAAGCCTGTCTTTTAAACCGGATAACATGGGATCAAGTGCTACAAGGAACTCTTCAGATGGTAATCCGCCAAAAGCTTCATGCCACATGGCTTTGTGTCCGGCAGCGCACCGACTTCTTTTTAAAGTTTTAGGATTGGTATTTCCTGTTAAAACAGCCGGAATCCAGTCGCAGTGTTCAACCCATGAATAGGCGGCTCTGTAAACCCCTGCATCTTCACGAATAACATGTAATAATTTTGCCCAGAACCATTCTGAGGAGTATATTCCACCTTCAAATTTTGTAAAGTCAATATCCCACTTTTTAGACAATTCATTGATTTCGTCTGCTTCTTTTACTGCAGTATGGTCCTTCCATAATACAAACATGGCATTTGGATTTTCCTCAAATCCGGTAGTTAAAGAAAGCGGAGTTCCCTTTTCGTCAACCGGAACAGGTGTTGAACCCGTTGTATCCACAGAAATACCAACAACATTTTCAGCCACACCTTCAGGAGCCTGTTTTAAAGCTTCGGTAATGGTAAATTCCAATCCCTCGAGGTAATCTTTAGGATGCTGACGAAACTGATTTTTCGGTGCATCGCAATACATTTGTTTTTTCCAGCGCGGATAGTTAAAAACTACACTTGCAACTTCTTCTCCAGATTCAACATTAACAATTAAAGAACGAACGGAATCTGACCCGTAATCTAATCCTATGGTATATTTTGGCATTTTGTAAGAATTTGTCAGAAGACTGAAGTCGGAAGACCGAAATAAATGGTTTTTAAGACCCCGTCAACTATATTTTATAATTTACTTTTATTAATACTTTTCTAATTTTTTCTTTTACTCATTTACACATTTACACAATTACTTATTGTCCATAATAAGCATCCTTACCATGTTTGCGAAGAAAATGCTTATCAATTAATACCTGATCCATTTCTGTCTTCGGATTTAATTGCAACGAACGGAAAGTCATTTTTGCAACTTCTTCCATAACCACTGCGTTATGAACCGCGTTGTCAGCGTCCTTCCCCCAGGAAAATGGTCCGTGATTATTCACCAAAGCACCCGGAATCTGTTCAGGATCAAGTTCCTGAAAACGTTCAACAATTACTTTTCCAGTATTTAATTCATACTCATTTTCAATCTCCTCTTTAGTCATTTTACGGGTACAGGGAATTTCTCCATAAAAATAATCAGCATGAGTTGTTCCAATTGCCGGGATCCCCATTCCTGCCTGTGCCCAACTTGTCGCCCAGGACGAATGCGTATGAACTACACCTCCAATATTTTTAAATTGCCGGTATAAAACCAGGTGTGTAGCTGCATCACTGGAAGGTTTTAGATTCCCTTCTATAACCTGACCGTACAGGTTTAGAACTACCATATCTTTGGCTTTCATTTTATCGTATGAAACACCACTTGGCTTTATTACTACCAACTCTTTTTCACGGTCGATGGCACTTACATTACCCCAGGTAAAAATTACCAGTCCATGCTTTACAAGTGCAAGATTGGCTTCAAATACCTTTTGTTTTAACTGTTCCAACATACTTTATATTTTTTATGTTTCTCTATAAATGTTTTCTGTTTCTTACATTTTAAAAATGTTCCTATTCAATATTTTCAAACCAAGCCGCAAAACCACCTCCGGGAACCATTTTTATTTTTATAAAATCTCCCTTTTGAACTGTAGTTTCCTTTTGCTCTGCAATTTCGGCATTTTCTTTTGTTTTTTCAGTGTCAGCAAAACTTATCATTCTATAATTTCCATCTCCAAGAAAATCTAGTTCAACTTCTAACTCACGTTCAAAACTGTTGGTCATTGAAGCTAAAAACCAGGTTTTTCCTGAACGACGTGCCATTGTTATATATTCTGATATTGAACCATTGATAACTTTTGTATCATCCCAAACTGCTTTTACTTTTTTCAGAAAATCCTCTCCAACCTGCCCGTAATAATTCTCAGGATGATCACAGGCTACCAAATACGGGCTATCGTAAATTACAAATTGCGAAAGTGTATTTGCACGTGTTCCCTGTACCTGAGCAGGTACTGTATTTTCAAATTTATCCGGGTTTCGGTTTAAGAAACCTCCCGGGGTATAGTCCATTGGTCCGGCCAACATTCTTGTAAACGGTAAAGTACACATGTGTTCCGGTGTAATTCTCAACGACCATTTGTTGTACTCATTTCCCAGAACTCCTTCGCGGGTCATTAAATTCGGATACGTACGACGCCAGCCATCCGGTTTGAAGGCGCCATGAAAATCTACCATCAGATGGTACTTTGCTGCGGTTTTTACAACTTTATGATACCAGTTTACTATTTCCTGATCATCGCTGTCCATAAAATCTATTTTTATTCCCGCTATTCCCCAATCTTCATATAATGAACAAGCTTCTTCAAAATCAAAACGAAATACATCTGTATTATACATCCATAACCAGCATCTTACATTTTTACTTTTGGCATAATCCAAAATTTCGGGCATATTGATTTGAGAGGCCGGTGTTTTTATATCTGAATCAGTTTGATTAAATGGTCCATACCATTGCCAGTCGATAAGCATGTAAGGCCATCCCATTTTTGAAGCCAGATCAATATATTCATAAATTACCTCCTGCTCCATTTTAACTTCACCACTCCACCAGTGATCCCATGCGCTAATTCCGGGCTTAATCCAGGAAGGATCTTCAATTTCGCAAGGATCGTTAACATTTTGTACAATTTCTGATTCGACCAGTTTACCTGGTGTTTCGCCTATTAAAATTACACGCCAGGGAGTTTTGTGCGGAGCCGTATAAATAACTTTTACACCATCTTCCTTTTCTCCTTTTCTGGGCGAAAGTGCAGTTCGTAATGTTAATCCATTACTTGTTTTATTGGTTTTTAAATACATTCCGGCATAATCATTAATATCGGCCTCTGTGATTGCAGCATAACAATTATCATCAATTTTAATTGTCATTGGCAGGCCAATCACCATTTCATCTGTAATCTCATTGATTTTACGTTCGTATGATTCCACTTCCTGAGATGTGGTGTAACTGCCATAATTTACTGCCCAGCAAGTATGATTTTGAGCAAAAGTAAAATTGCTGATTTCGTCCATCAGTTCATATTGATGCGAAGTAAACTGTTCTACAAATTCTGTCCGATAAGCCAGGCCATCATTAAAAACCCTGAATTCAAGGTTAATTTTTCTTTTCGGAAACCGTACTTCTTCGAGTTGAAGATACAAGCTGGTATACTGATTTCTAATGGTTTCATATCTTTTTAAAACAGGTTTCCAGGTTTCATCCACCACTTTTTCTTCAGAAGAAATTACACTAAAATCTTTTCTTATTGGAGGAGCCTGTTTATAATCGAAAGAAATGGTGGAAGGAAGTATAACTTTTGAGTTTCCAAAATCAACGGAATAGCTGATATTTTCATCTGCTTTTACTTTAACCGTTATTTTACCATTTGGTGATTTGACTTGAAAATCGTTAGCTATTACCTGAAATCCAGCAAGTAATGCGCAAATTACGAGGAAGAAATTTTTCATTTCGATTTAGTTTAGCATAAACCTTAAATATTACAAGTGTAAAAATAACACTTGTTTTTAAACAACAAAATAAAAACGAATAAATGTTTTCACCGGAATTGGACTTTCCAAGTCAGACAAATACCACTTATTATGTTACAAAGTTCGATTAAACAATCTGTAAAGTCGTTTACCCGGATTATTCAATCTTTTACAGACCAACCTTTACCCTTTGTCCTGCTATTCGCTTTCAATCCAAAGTAATTTTTAAAATCTTCGACCGATTGAAATTGAACACGGGTTGTCGGATTGTTAAAATCAGGAAAACTTTGTTTAGAAATATCCAGGTATTGATTGTTTTCATCCACAAGATTAATTCCACAAAAGTTTTTTTCTCCAACAACAATATTATTTTTTATGGTATTGTTTCCCGATTTATCATTGCTGTAACAATGAATGGCCAGCGCTGGATTTGGCAAATTTGGATCTTTAACAATTATGTTGTCATTCAATGTAATGTTGCTGGCGTTTTGAATGGTAACATCCCCAAAATCGGGACTGTATTTAGAAATAACTTGCATATTATGAAAACTTGTGTTGTTACGAATTGTAATATTCTCCGATTCATAAATATTTATACCTCTTCCACCGTTATTGAAAGTCAGGTTGTTTTCCAGTAATACTGCTGCTTTGTATCCCTCTTTTTGCCCGGCAAACTGAGTTTGTGTAGTTCTGAAATCATCTATAATAATTCCATTTCCATCTGTGGGATTTTTATGTCCTAGTGGTGAAAAAGGCAGCTCACATTCATTTTCAAAAGCAACATTGTTTCGGATAATAATGTGGTAGCCCGGTTCCTGATCCTTTTCAATGGCATGCCAGATACTAATACCGCTACAATTCCATACACTTCGTCGTGCATTGCCACGAACTACATTTCCTTCAAATGTTAAATAGTCACTTGTTCTGGATGAAATACCGTTACATCCACAATCGTGCACATAACAATTTTTTACCGTAACATGGTGACTGCTATTTCGAACTGTAATTCCAACGCCTTTATCAACTGGATCGGTAACTTCAAAACCATCAATTTCCAAATAGGCACAACTATCTACTTTGATTAAATCGATATTATCCTCAGGAGAATTGTATTGGGTAATTACTGCGCCCCACTGACTTATAGATTTAATCCTGGTAATTTTTTCAGGTGTGCCAACTATTCCTTTCAACACAAGGGAATCTACAACATAAATTCCATCGTTTACAAAAAGCTGGTCGCCCGCTTTTATCTGAGAGAATGCATAATCAAGAGTTTGCCAGGCTTCTCCGGGAGTGTTGTATTCTCCGGAGTTACTATCGTTGCCATCTACTCTGACATAATATTCGTTTGCAAAACCTTTTAATTGGGTTAAAGAAATTATTAGGATTATTAAAATTGAGATTTTTTTCATTTTACAAAAGTTTAATTGTGCTATTATTCTTCGCTTCTAATTTTTTTAACTGCATCAATCATCGCCTGAAATCCATGAGTTGGAACATAACTTGTAATCGAGTTTCCTGAACCAATACCAAACCCTTTTGCAAAATTTCTGAACAATTTCCCTTTCTCGTAAACCAGGTTAAAAATATCATTGTAATTGTTTTGACAAAGAATATCCACATCTATTCCACCAAATAATCCAATTCGTTCGGAATAGTCGTCGATCCATCTTTCAAAAGGAGCAATGGCATCCTCGTTGGAATGTTTGGCATCAATTCCAGTATCCAAAATATCCTCCATCACATTAAAAATATTTCCGCAACTATGTAAAAGAAATTTTTTACTATTTTGATGAACCAGTTTTATAATTCTTTTGTATTGCGGTAAAATATGCTGGCGTATGGTATCAGGCTCGAGTAGAGTAGATGATTTAAAACCAAGGTCATCTCCCATTCTGTAAAAGACAAAAATATCATCATACCGGCGAATCATTTCAGTCCATAACTCTTCATACAAATCACCGATTTTTATAAACAGGTCTCTAAAAAGTTCCGGATCGGTGTATTGCAGAACACATAAATATTCGTATCCTACCAAATCCTGACTTGATTCAAAAATTCCGTATCCACATCCGCCATAGGCTTTCATTCCTTCGGGTATTACTTTTCTGATAGCATTCAGATGCGGAGTATATTCTTTCCAGAATTTTTCCGGGATTTCATCAAATGGATAATTGTTAAAATCTTCGCGGGTTTGAATTGGCCCCGGTCTTCCACCTAAAATTGCACCATGCCCGGGGTAAACATTACAAATTGGTGCTTCGTAATCGAAAGCGTCGTAGGTTGCATCTTTCCAAAACTCAATTATTTGTCTGTGATAATTTTCGTAATCGGATGCACTATCTCCTTCCAATTCAATCTTTTTGCCCACAAATCTTTCAATAAATGGCAGATCAATATGGTGTTCATACAAAGGCAATCTTTTGGGCTTTCGATTGAATAAAACCTCCAGAATATTGTTATAATCAGGTTGAAATTTTTCCATTTTTGCCTTTTTATTTTCTCACTTTTTCCGGCATATCCACCTTTTTGTTGAAAACAAGTTCGATTATTCTCAAAGGATCTGAGCTTTGGATTCCGGTTAAATTAAATATTAAAACACCATCCTTTAATTCAAATGGAACTTTTTGTTTAGCACCAAAAACCTTTGCAGATTTTAGCTTCTGTTTTGTCGGTTTCAATTCAACTTTTTGGGCTGTAGAATCTATTATATACAACCATGCTTTGTCACCTTTACGTGTGCTTACTCCTTCTTCGAACGGATAAAACGGACCGCCTCGTGTCCCATAAATTGCCTCCTGATGTTTTTGAATCCATTCCCCAAAACTGTTCATCAATTCAACCTGTTCCGGGTCAAAATTTCCATCCGGTTGAGGCCCAAGATTAATCATGTAATTGCCATTATTTCCAATAACATTTACCATATCTACAATTAATTCATCGAGTGTAATTAATTCCGGATTGGGCCGATACGACCACTGTCCTTTATCCAGCGTTACCCAGGCCTGCCAGGGATGATCCAGCCAACCCAAAACATCGTTATTTAAAAATGTTATCCTTTCGCGCTCCTGATAATCACCACAATATTTTTCGCCATCCAAATTCCCGTGACCTTCAGCATGATTTCGGCCGACATCAATTCGTGAATTGATAAGGATATCGGGTTTTACTTCGTGAAATTTGCGATACAAAGCTGAACCAATTTCGTGTGTATAAGTTGAATCCCATTCACCGTCAAATTGCAAAAAATCAACACCATATTTTTCAATTAGTTCAATTACCTGGTTTTTCATATAAGTAATATAGCGGTCTAAATTGGGCGTATCGTCATACACTTCAAACAATTCTCCAGGCCCGCCATGTTGATATGGGTACCAATCCGGATGATACCAGTCGAGGTTGGAATAATAGGAGCCAAACATAATATCATTTTTTCTGCAGGCTTCTGAAAGTTCCTTCATAATATCGATTTTGAGTTTGGCATTTTCCATGTCATATTCCGAGTAATCAGAAAACCATAATGCAAATCCATCGTGGTGTTTACCGGTGGGTGCCATGTATTTTATTCCCCATTGATTCATCAACTCCACCCACTTTTCGGCATCGAAATTTACGGGGGCAAAATCTTTGTAAAAATTATCATAGGTTTCTTTATCAATTGCTTCTGTGAATGAAGCTCCTTCTCCTCTTGCCCAGGATATTTCTTTTCCTCCAAGCGATGACGGTCCCCAGTGTACACTCAAACCGATTTTTAAATCCTGCCATGCTTCCTGAGCTTTTTTGGGTGGTTTTAAATCAGGATTTAAGTCTCCTCCACCGCTTAGTTGAGCCGAAGATGTTACACACATCATAAAGAAAAATGCTGATATGCAAATAATTTTTTTCATATCGATTATTTTTAAAATCATCAATAACAAATTTGTCTTCAGAGCTAATATTTAATGGCTAAAGCCGATTTCGTTTTCTTTGTTTTACCCCCGGCTTAAGCTGGGGGTTAGTCAATCCAATAATAATCTGGCTTTAGCCATTAATTCTTTTAATCTTAATTTTTTCGTTTAATCAAAATCACCCAGTCTTCATTTTTTTCTTCAGGTGCAAATCCTAAATCTACCCATTCACCGCCTGAAACACTCTTGATTTCACTGGTTTGTAATTCACCACCAATTCTAGGATTATACCATGAGACATCAAACACTCCTTCCATTTCTCTAAAATCTAATTGAGTGCTTCCTCCTTCTTTCAGATAAACTACAAAAGTGTTTTTAGTATCGCTAAAACAGTAATTATTTCCAAGTGTAATCAACTCGTCGGTGTTTTTCATTTTTGCAAAATCAATCTTTTCAAAAAAATGTTTAGCCACCGCACTTTGCTCAAAAATATTGTTTCTGCTGCGCAAATCTTCAGCATTCAA
>CAJXZG010000025.1 GCA_913063265.1 uncultured Prolixibacteraceae bacterium
TTGTCATTCCGATGCGTAGCGAGGAATCTTTTCTATTTTAATCAGACAGTAGTGAAAATGAATGAAATAATTGTATTAAACCGTTGTTGAAGTTATCATGTTAAAACCAGCCTAATCTGATTAAGATAATTTTATCATTTGACCTGGGAAAGTATGAATTAATCCCGGAGAAAAGTTGCTGGCCAGACTGAGTTATTTATCAATCCGACTACTCATTATGGTAACAATAAAACCTACAAAAGGGCTAAATAATACTGACCAAAAAACTGATTTACCGTATCCAATCCTTCGCTTTGTTCCGATATATTTTGCTATTAAATGAGTTGCAATAATATAGGCGATTATTATTAAAATCCAGGTTAAATTCATAACAATGTTTATTTCAAACTTGTTTTGTTAACGGTTCAGGCCAATCTTCTTCCAAATGGAGTCAGTGCCAGCGAAGCCATTTTAAAATGTTGTTTTGCCCATGGAATACCAATTATTGTAATTCCAAGTAATAATCCAAAAATAACATGAGTTAACATAATCCATATTCCGCCAATAAAAAACCAAAGAATATTCATTATGGTTGAAAGACATCCTGGGGCATAATCCATATACTCAATTCTTTGTCCGAATGGCCATAGTGCTAATATTCCGAGTTTAAAAGATTGAATACCGAACGGAATTCCAACAATTGTGATACAGAGTAAAAGACCGGCAGTCATATATTCAAGAAAAATGGCAAAACCACCAAATACAAACCAGATAATATTTCCAAGAAATCTCATTTTTGTTTTTCAGCAAAATTAGTTACAATTCGTCTTTTAATTTCTTTAATTCGACTAACGCAGGAAATAAATCGTTTAAACAAGAATTAATGGCTACAGCCAAAAAAAAGAGAAGGTTTTTATTACCTTAAAATTATGCCGGCAGTGACATAGATCTTGAAAGAAATTTTCAAAACCTCAACATTTAAACAATCTTTGTATTTTTGCCTTTACACTTTTGCCTTTTTACTTGTCAATATGATTGAACAAAAAGAAATTAAGCTACCTGCTTTTCGACGGGGTTACCATTTAATTACAAGGTTAATTGAAGAAAACCTGCACACTTTGCCAGAGAAAGGATTGTTGCATATTCTGGTTAAACATACTTCGGCAGGAATTACGCTAAATGAAAATGCGGATCCAACCGTTAGAAGCGATTTTGAAGGTTTTATTAATAAGATGATCCCGGAAAGAGACCCGGTTTATATTCATACTTACGAAGGAGATGATGATATGCCTGCACATTTAAAATCGTCGGTTATTGGTTCTGAAATTACTATTCCAATAACACAACATCGTTTAAATCTTGGAACCTGGCAAGGCATTTATTTTTGCGAATTTCGCAATTACGGTGGACCAAGAAAAGTAGTATTAACTATTTACAGCTAAAAGCGAATTTGTATTTTTGTTAATCTTTTAAACTTTTAAAATCATTATAAGTTATAATATCTAAATCCTAATCGAAATAAGGTAGATGATAAGCTCAGTTTTATTAATAATCGTAGGTTTTGTTTTGTTAATTAAGGGTGCCGATTGGTTGGTGGATGGTGCTTCAGCATTGGCAAAAAAGTTTAATATTTCGAGCCTTATAATTGGATTAACAATCGTCTCCTTTGGTACTTCGGCTCCCGAACTTGTAGTAAATTCCATTGCTTCCTTACAAAAACATTCCGACATTGTCTTTGGAAATATTCTGGGGAGCAACATAGCCAATTTGTTTTTAATTTTAGGAGTATCAGGTTTGGTTTATCCAATTTCTGTACAATCCAATACGGTTTGGAAGGAAATACCCATTTCATTGCTGGCCATAATTGTTTTGTTTGTTTTAGCCAATAATTTTTTATGGCAACAACAATTTGTTGTAACCCGGTTTGATGGTTTAATATTGCTTGCCTTGTTTGCTGCATTTATGTATTATATCTATACTAATATGAAAGTGGAATCTCCAAATATTGATGATGAGCAATTAATCAATATGTCAACTTATAAGATATGGGGACTAATAATTATTGGAATGGCCGGACTTATTCTGGGTGGCAAACTGGTTGTTGAAAGTGCAATTGATGTAGCGCAGAAAATGGGTGTCAGTGAAAAGGTGATTGGTTTAACAATTGTTGCAATTGGTACATCACTTCCTGAACTGGTAACTTCTGTTGTGGCTGCGATTAAAAAAAACAGTGATATTGCCCTTGGAAATATTATAGGGTCAAATATATTTAACATATTCCTGATTCTTTCAATTAGCTCACTGATTAATCCTGTACATTTTAATCCTTCATTTAATATCGAACTGTATTTACTTTCGGCAGGAACTTTCTTCGTTTTTATTGCCATGTTCACAGGAAGAAAGAAAAAGCTGGATCGTTGGGAGGCAGCTATATTGCTGGCTACCTATATTTTTTATACACTATGGCTTTTAAGAGATGAGTTAAAAGCATAATAAAATCAGGGGAGGAGAAGAAATAGTGATCATTGGGAAAAGAAATTATTTAAATTCTTTCAAATAATATATTTTTTGTTTTATCTTGAATCATCAATTTTGAATCTTATAAATAGAAGAAAACAACAGATTAATGAAGATTGAAGTTGAACAACTGGAAAATGAAGAGCTGGAAGAACTGGGAGTTGAGAACTGGCCGGTTTGGGAACACGATGAGGATAAATTTGAATGGTTTTACGACAAAACCGAGCAGTGTTATATTGTTGAGGGTGAAGCTACAATAGTTTCAGAATTTGAATCAATTACAATAAAAGCAGGCGATTTTGTGACTTTTCCAGCTGGCCTGGAATGTATATGGGATATTGATTCAGCAATAAAAAAACATTATACATTAGAATAGATTGTAAAGAAAATGCCATTTCAAAGGAGATGGCATTTTTTAATTTTATATAGCATTAGCTTTATCGTTTTAAGCTCCGGGTATTCCTCCCATTCCAAACACCATTGCCAAAAGAGCAACCGTTTCTACGATACCCATAGCTGCAATATACATTCCCGTTCCTTGTTTCTCGTTAACGGCCATATTAGAACATGCTGCAGCTCCAACTTTTCCCTGCATAATCGCCGAAGCAGCGATTGCAATACCCACTACCAAAGACATAATAATCTGGTTGGTATAACTTTCCGGCGGTAAATCTGTTCCTCTCATCGAGTTCATAAAAATCATACCGTAAATTAACTGGCTCAATGGCATACCTACCATTGCCAAAGCTATCGAAGGCAGTTTTTTATTTTCTTTTATAGATTGTCTCCAAAGGCCCACCGCTCCAAGAGCAGCAGTTCCTGTTCCAATAGCAGATCCTACTCCTGCTAATCCCATGGCAATGGCGTGGCCGCCAAAACCTGTTACTGTAGTTGCTAAAATTGTTGTTAAAGTCATGTTATTAATTTTTTAGATTATTGTTTCTTTTCTTTTATTTTAAATGGTTTATATTCATTGCCGGAGAACTCAACCTGTACATGTCCGGCATATTCTAACATATTTAAACGTACACCGTGAACCAGTACGGCCATAGCTGCCAAAATCATATTCAATCCATGTCCAAGTACCAGAACAAGAACAGCACTTATTCCCGATGCCAGAGTTGTAACTCCTTCGCCAATAGCCAACTGGTTAAAACTTGAGGCCATTAATACGGTTGCCAGGCCAACGGCATACAACCTGATGTAAGAGATGATATCTGAAAATCCGTTGATAATACTCAAAGGCAGGTTTCCAATTGAAGAGAGCACCCCTTTAAAAAAGCTGGTTCCTGTTTTAGAGAAAAGTGCTACCAAAGTTGCTCCGGCAATAAACAACGGGAGCATAATTCCGGGAGCATCTATACCCAATACCATCTGTACTACAATAAAGTACAATCCCCAGATAATGGAAATCCAGCCAAGTTGAGCCAGAGCTTTTAAACTATAATTCAGTTTCCAGGCAACCTGCAAATGGCCAATGGTTAAATGTATTGCCCCAATCAAAAACATTAGCTTTTGAATAAAAATGTTGTCGCCCCCAAAACTCGCCAACTTTTCGACACGCAAATGGCTTAATACAGGGAGGTTGGCAATAACTTCAGAACCAAAATATGTTCCGGTTAAAATTCCCCAAAACATAATCGATGCTGAAAGGGTGTACATCAAACCAAACTCAATTTGTTTTACAAATTTCTTTTTTCGATGAACTAAAAATGTAATTAGCAGAAACACCAGACCATAACCAGCGTCACCTACAAGAATACCGGTAAAAAAGGTAAAGAATACCATAAATACCCGGGAGACATCCATTTCCTTATACCCCGGAACAAGACCCATAAAATCCATTACAGGTTGAATTTTTTCTGCCCAGCGTGGTGTTTTTACGAGTGTTGGAACTTCCTCCATTTCTTCAGGTAGCGGATCTTCAATAATATATCCCCAGTGTCTTTCTTCTGCTGTTTCAACAAAATGATCGATACAATCTAATGGTATAAAACCTTTCCAGAACCGCACTTGTTTTTCAATCGACAAGCCGCCAAACTGAACATTTCGAACATGAAAACGTCTTTTTCGTTCTTTCAAACCTTCCTTTAAAACCTCTTTCTGTGCACTCAATTGTTTCAGAAAAACATTGTTGGCTTTAAGTTGCTGTTTGGTTGCTTTCAACAAATCGGTTAGCTGGTCGGCTTCCGACTGAGGGAAGTTTACCTCCGTAAAATCCAGTTTTTCATCAGGATTATTGCTAATTAAAATTACCTGATTCTTTTCATCCAGTTTACCGGCCACCTGTATATCATCGCGATCAGCAACTGTCTTTAATTCTTTATCATCCAGAAGATAAATTTTTATCCAGACACCTTTTTCTTTTAAAGATTTAACATCCTTCAAGGAAATGGTTCCCCAATTTTTAAACCACTCTAAATCGTTATTAAGATTGATTTTTATGTCTTCCAGATTTTTTCTGTCATTCTCAGCCTCCAAAACTCTTTCCATGAGAAAAACCTCCCCACGTTCCATTTTTGAATAATCTGAAATTTCAGAAAAATCGGCTTTTGTATTTCGCTCTTCATCAAACCTGTCTAAAACAGAAATGGCTTTTTTTAGTTGTTTTATTCGCTCGTCAATCCTTTCAATCGACTCGTGTTTAGCATCTTGCAAAGGCATAATGTGCATTACGCCAAGTTTACCAAGAGCCGTAAGTTCAACTTCGATATCAATTGCAGAATCGGGCATGAAAAGCATTAATTTTTTCATTTGTGCTATCATAATCGAGCCCCTTCCTGTTTACCGGTTTTTACCACTTTAGCCGTAGCAATGGTTAAACGTTCATCGTCCTGCAATTTTTGTCCGATTTTACGAATGGCCATTTTTGCATTTGGAATGCGACGGTTTTCAAAGAGTTTTACCCTTGCCCGTACATCCAGTAGTTCTTCTTCCAAAAGATCAATTTGCGCTTTTAAACAATCTATTTCAGCTAACAATTGAAGTTGTTCCTGCATTAATGCGATGGCATCATCGACCCACAAAGGGGTATCTTCGTTGATAACCATAACATTAAAATCCACACCCTCGTATTGTTGAACACGAACGCCTGCAACGTCAATCGATTTTGTAATAATTTTATTAACCGAAATAAACTCATCGATATTTACCCAGGAGTCGCTCATAACAGCTATCCAGGGTTCTGCTGCTTTTTCGTTTTTTTCAATTTCTTCCTTAATTTTTTCAATTCTTTCAGAAATTGTATTGATAGTCGCCATCAACGACTTTTCCATCGCTTCAAATAAAGGCAGCATACGTTCCGATACCTTCAGAATCTTTTTCTGACGGGCACGTTCGGTTTTTGTATATTTTATTTTTACCCCTGCCATTATTTTTCCTCCTTATTTTTTGCCGGATTTACCACCGATGCCAAAACCTCCGCTCCTTTAACTTTATCGAATGAATTTAAACGGGTTAAAATCTGCAATCGTAATTTGTAAACCAGAATTACCGTCAGGGTAAATGTCTGGCCCGATTCAATATTATCCAGTTCTTCCCATTGCCATTTCAATATCTGTTCTTCTCTTTGCAAGGGATTACCTGAAACCACCCTGTTGGGTACTCGGATAAGTGCAGGCTGACGGTTTTGCGCTTTGGCACTTCGAATTTCTGAAATGTCGTGAAAAACTTCCTCAATCAGCAAGGCAACACTTTGATTCCCGTTTTTTTGATTTTCCGTTTTACGAATGTCTATCGAATCGAGAATATTAAATTGCCTTTCGGAAAGCTGACTTCTCGAATGGTTGTTAAACTCATCGATAGAAATCGGAGGAACCTGTCCAAAGGTCAACGATGGCAAACTACTAACAAGATATACCATGCTTGACATGTTTATTCCTCCTGTGCTTTTGTGATACGGTCAACCAAATCTTTATTCAGTAAGGAGAACAAAGATGCTTCCACATCTTTTGAGCTCAGTACCAAACTAACACCTTCTTTTTCGGTGCACTTAACTTTTATTTTGGTTTTACTTACCGAAAGCGGTTTTAACGAAACTTCGTCTTTTAATCCCTCTTTTAGTAAATAAGCTTCCATTTTTTCTATCATTTCAGGAGCAAGTTTTACCGATTTTTTTCCTGAAACAGAATCGATTACTGCTTTTAGCAATTGCTCAAGATATTCCTCCTTTTTGAACAATGCTTTGCACTCTTTTCCAAATACTGATTTCAGGTATTTTAATACTGCAATTTTTGTTCCTTCAACCATGTCGCGAGAAGCCTGGGCTATAGCTGTTTGTGCATTTTTCTCTGCCATGGCAGCTTTGTTCTCCGCTTCTTTTACAATGGCCTCGCTTTTTGCTTTTGCCTCTGAAATTAAACGTTCGGCTTCAGTATTGGCACTATCTATTATTTTTTGTTTTTCTTCTTCACCGGCATTTATTCCTTGTTCCTTTAATTTTGAAACAATTCCTTCCAGATTTTTTTTATTGTGTTCCATCTCAATTCGTGTTTAATTGTTATTTCCAATATTGGTCGATCAGCTTTTTACTCAAACCGGTTTCGGTTGGTTCAAAATGACGTTTTAAAATATCCCAGCACTTATCAAGTGCTGCCTCCAGTTCAACACTTTCCCCAAATGGTTCTTCCATATTGGTAATAAAGTCTGTACGATAGCGTAATAATTTTTGAGAGAATGCATCGTTTGCAGCACCCACTTCTGCCGCTTCATATGCTTTTTCTGCATCGGCTAATAAAGATGCCATGGCAGTCATAATAGGTCTGTGATCGCTTCTGGTATTGCCGTTTACCTGTTGTTTTAGACGTGATAGCGAACGTGCCAGTTTTAGTTTACCATTTTCAAGGAAAAACTGTCCTTCAGTAATATAACCTGTATTATCCGGAACAGGATCTTCGAGCGATTCCAGCGTTGTTGCACCAATAATGGTTATCGAACCGGCACCTTCAATATCGGCGGCTACTTCGTAACGTTTTGCCAGTTCAGAATATAATGAACCCGGATATCCCTGTAAGGATGGAATTTGATCCTGGTAGTTGGCAACATTGCGTAAAATGTTCGACCAGTTGGTCATGTCTGTTAAAAGAACCAAAACATCTTTTCCCTGATCTGCAAATTCTCTGGCTACACTCAATGCCACATCTGGAAGCATTAAGCCTTTAATTTGCGAGTCGCCGGCAAGGTGCGAAAACATAATGGTTTTATCTATATTTCCCGACTGAGAAAGCTGTTCTTTGAAATAATGATATTCGTCGAATTTTAATCCAATTCCGGCAAATATGATTACGTCGGCTTGCGCACCCTGTGCAATTTGCGATAATAACCGGTTATAAGGTTCTGTTGGTCCTGCAAAAATCGGAATTTTTTGAGATTTTACCAGAGTATTAAAAACATCAATCATTGGAATACCTGTCCAAAGTGGCTGTTTTGGTACCAATCGAACCGTTGGGTTTAAAGTATCTAAACGTGTAGAAACCTGTTTCTCAAAAATGATTTCAGGGCCGTTATCAGCAACATTTCCCACACCATCAAAACTTCGTCCTAGCATATTGTACGAAAAACCTGCAGTAAGCGGAATTTCGTGCATTCGTATTTTGGTTTGGGTGCTTAATCCCTGTGTTCCGTTAAACACCTGAAAACGTGTAAAATCTTCTGTAATATTAATGGCTTTCGCAAAGGAAAGACTTTGGTTGGTTCCGGCCTCAAGCAGCTCAACTACATGGTTTAAGGCTACTCCCGGATTTCCTTCAACAGAAATTAATGCTTTACCAACCTCGCTTATTTTATTTATTTCTTTTCTTAACATGATGCTTAATCCTCCTGTAAAATAAATTGATCAATATGTTTTGAAAGGCCGGCAATTTCTTCTTCACTTTGCGCGCTGCTGTTCCAGTCTTTCCACCACTGGCGCAACTCATCGAATTTGGTTTTTACCAACTCTTTTAATTCTTCATCCTCAAGTCCGTCGCGTGAGAATTCAATAGAACTATCGATTAGTTTTTGCACGGCTTCATTAATTACTTTTAACCGATCAGGCCTTGTACAGGCATCCAGTTTATGGAAAGCATCCTGTTGCATGACACAGAAATCGATGGTCTGTCCTTTTTGATAAAGTACATATTTATCGACGGGAACTTTTTTTAGTCCAATTGTACTAATGGTTTGATCTATACCATTGGCTTCCATTAAGGTTTGTAACATTTTATTACGGTCGGTCCACGAAACAAAACTATCGTAAACAGATGTGGTATAAGCCAGAGGATCGATTGCCGGATATTTTTTAGCATCGGCACGGTCCTGAGATAAACCCCAGAAACCACCTGTTGCATCCATGGATGCCTGGGTTACAGGTTCCTGGAAGTTACCTCCTGCCGGTGAAACAGTTCCGATAAAAGTTAGTGAACCTCCGGTTCCCTTATCAGCCCCGGCACGCTGGTACATACCCTTAATTTGATCCGGAATATCCATTGGGAAAGCTTCCGGTCCAGGGATATCACCCTGACGACCACTTCTTTCGCGAAGTGCTTGAGCCCAACGCGAAGTTGAATCGGCCAACAAAACTACATTGTATCCCTGATAACGATAGTATTCACCTACTGTTAATGCGATAAAAACACTGGCCTCACGTGCTGCAACCGGCATCGAACTTGTATTTCCGAAAATACACATCCTGTTCATTAAAGAGTCGCCGGTAGAGGGATCATCCAACTCAGCAAAATCTTTAAACACCTCAACTGCCTCACCCGCACGTTCTCCACAGGCAGCCATAATGATTATGTCGGCCAATGCATATTTACAAAGTGAATGTTGTAGTACTGTCTTACCCGCTCCAAAAGGACCCGGGTTTCCTACAGTACCTCCATAACTTACCGGAGCAAGAAAATCGATAACCCGCACACCGGTAGAAATGGTTTTGCTTGGGATAGCACGTTCTTTAAAGGGAATGGGTGATTTCACTGCCCAGCGGAATGCCAGTTTTAACTTGTGTTTTATTTGCTGGGCGTCTGTAAGCACAGCAACAGTTTCCGTAATATTTACCGAGCTTTTTTCAATAATACTTTCAACTTTACATTTTCCCAAATTAAAAGGGACAAGTATTTTGTGCTCCAGTCTTCCTTCGGGAACCGAACCAATAGCTGCACCGCCTTTTACTACATCGCCTGCTTTTACAGATGGAGTAAATTCCCACAACTTTTCTTCATCAAGTGCAGGTGCCCTCATTCCCGGAATAAGGTAAGCATCTTGTTCTCCCAGTTTGTATAATGGATTTTGAAGCCCGTCCCAAATACTTGTTAACAGTCCCGGACCTAAAAGCACAGAAAGAGGTTTTCCGGTAAATTCTACCATATCGCCAATTTGTGCTCCGGTTAAATCTTCAAATACCTGCATTTCTACTATACCTGCATCAGTATTTTTGTGATCAGGATCGATTTGCAATACTTCTGCCTGGAGTGACTTCCCCTCTACAGAAATCTCGGCAGTTTCACCCATAATTACATTGTCGTAAAACCGTGCTTTTACCAGTGAATCCTGAATTGAGATTAGAGATCCGGTTCTCTTTTTGTTGTTATAGTTCATGTTATACTTATATATATTGTTTTTCAAAACCAAAGAGCTTTAATACTACTAATTGGAAAACTATTCCAAATAGTATATAACATTAAGGTCTTAGGATTTTGTTTAAAAAATCGGTTAAAGCTGGCTTAATTCTCAAATATTGTTCCTTATTTGTGAAAATTGTATGCTTTTAAGGAAAACGAAAAGGCATTTTAGAATTAATTAACAATCGGGTCGGAAAAACTTATAAATTGATGTGGAATTTTTACAAATGATTGCAATTTGTTATTTGAAAATGTAAATTTTTTAAATTCCCTCTTTATCGAAACGGGGAATTATTAAACTATTAAGCGAAAAAAATGGCAGGTATTCTATTTTAGTTCAAAAACAAATTCAATAAGCTCTTTTCTGCTTTGCGATTGTTTTTTTCTTTGAATCAGATCTTCAGTATGTTCTCTGACATTATCAGGAAATCCGACTGCAAAAACTGTAACCGGTTCAAAGTTTTCGGAGCCGAGTTTTAGGTATTCCGAAGTTTTCTCTTTATCGAAACCGCCCATTTGATGAACCTGCAATCCCATTTCAGCAGCCTGAATAGCAATCGATACATTTGCTGCACCGATGTCGTGCAAAGCTTTACCGTTTGGCCTGTTTTTGTAATCGTAGTTTTTCTTCATTACCGATATAATAAACACTTGCGATTCTTTAGCCCACTCGGGATTTATACCGGTAAGTAATTTTAGTATGTCGCCAAAAACCTTGTTGTTTTTACGATGTACAAAATAGTATTGCCATGGTTGTTCGTTTCTTGCCGATGGTGCACGCCGGGCGGCTTCAAACAACAGATTTATCATATTTTCGCTTACCTGTTTTTCCGAAAATGCCTTGGGGCTCCAACGTTCTTTTATTGCTTTATTAATCTCCATATTTCCTTTTTCTAAACAATGACATTAACAACTTTGAATGACCATTGTTTGAGCAAGCGTTAGGAAATAAGAACAGGACCAATCAATCCCGTCGGCAAAGGTTTGTTGTTTTTTATTCGATTTCTGTCGGCCCAGTGTTTTGCCATTGGGTTTTCTTTCATAGAAAGCGAATTACAATAATTCCAGAGCAGGGTGGTAACCTTAATTTCCAATTCATTTTTACCTTCTTTTACTGCAGATGAGATATCGTAAGTTTTTTCGCCCCACCATTTCACCCCCAGATTTATTCCATTCAAGGTAACCTCAGCGGTTTCGGCAACTTTGCCTATATCCAGTTTTGAGGTTTCTTTTATTAGATCTGCAATTGTGGTTTTGTATATAATGGTGCCTCCAAAATTTTTTGTTTCGTTTATTTCTGTAAGGTTTTTAAGTTCCGGAAGTTCAATTGTAAAAGGTTCTCCTTCAACCGGAATAAATTCGGCAATCCAGTTATTTAAAACAATCCTTTCTTTTACCGGAGACTGTGGTTTTTCCTTTGAATTTTCTTTTTTTTCTGCATGGGCTTTTTCTTCATTGAATACTACCAATGCAGATTCCAGTGTTTTTAATTCGAAATATATAAGGCCATTGTTAATATGAAGAGGAGTTTTTTCTCCGGTTTCAGCGTTCCATAGCCAAGGATTTAATTCTTTTGTATTAAATCTTACTTTAAAACTGATACCCCCCTTTCTATTTTGATTAGAGAAAAAGAAAACCGGATTGTTCTGGTATTTGGCCTGATAAAAGTACAGGTGTTCATGAGGATATGAAAATTCAATTCCTGGTTTTATTTTCGCGGTTTTAAGCAGTTTGCCGGTCCAAAGTGTTAATTCCTGAATATCGCCCCGTTTTGGTGAATTTACAAAATGTACATTGTTTTTAAATGCCGTTAATTCGCTTATTTTTTTACTAACCGTTTCATCATTCTTAAATTTCATTCCCAGACTTTTTGATGGAAGTGCATCGATAAAAATAATTTTACCATCAGTTTTTGCATATTCAATCAAAGCATCTATAAACTCAGGCGAAGCCGAATCCATTCCACAAATGACCACGGTTTGGTAACTCATTGGACCGTAATTAATATTTCCATTTTCGTAAGTGGCCTCGTTAAAGATTCGGGGATTTAAATAATCAGAACAATATCCGTGGTGATTCATTGCCTGCCATAAACTATGTAAATACCAGGGCTCAAGAAGTAATGGATTTCTGTCTAATCCTGTGTTACTCCAGTGGTCGGCTGTCGGACCAATAATGGCAACCTGGCAAACTGCTTGTGTATTTTGGAAAACAGAGCAGATTCTGGCCGTATAATCCGACCAGTTTTTCAGGTATGGAAACCAGGGATTTTGTTCACTAAAATAAGTACCAAACCGTATCCATCCGGGGAAATCTGCTTCTTTTGGAGAATAGTTCCAACCATGTAAAACCAGGTGATTTATTCCGGCAACAATATCTAAATCGGTTGCTTGTTTTATATATTCCAACGATGCACTAAAGACTCCGGATGTATTGGTCATGGCCTCGCATGACGCAATTTTTAAACCTCTCAGGTGAGCAGCAGATGAGGCATATTTATTAAAAATTCCATACCTGATTTGGTCGATTTGGGTAGCCGACCAACCTCCGTTAAACAGCCACTGGTCGCTTTCAGGAATATCCGGAACAAGGTTTCCTTCAAGCAGATCGTTTGGAATCCAGGGGTGACCATATGCCTGATACCGGCTTTTTGTGCCTGTTTTATGACACCATTCGTGATACGGAAGTACAAATCGTTCCATAAAAAGTTCAGAAAGCGTATTGTAATAGTCGTATCTGGCTCGTAAAATTGTATCTTCAAAATCACCTTCAGCCTCTGTTTTTTCATTCATTATTAAAGGCAAATATTCCCAGATATCATATCCGTTTCTTGTTTGAAATTCTTCCCTGAAATCGTTGGTCCAGTTCGCTCCTTCCAGTTCAATACTATCACAAAAGACTGAACGGATATGTTTACCCAAATTTTCACCGAAGGTTGGTTTTAGTCCATCTTCAGTTCTTTTCAGATATTTTTCAACTGCTGCTTTATTAAAATGATCCAAAACCGGTCCATCTGCTCCCGGGGCACCAAACATCACGTCCCTGAATTTATTTCTCCAGCTAATTACTGAAATTTCAAATTCCCCTTCAGGGATGGTTACAAAACCGGAATTAACATCTTCTGTTATATCCATCATTTCAGATAAATCATTAACAGGAACCGGAATTAATTTTGCTTGTTTAATTACTGCATTGTCGTGCAAATTCTTTTTGTCGAATTCAAAAAGAGCCGGCCCGCTAATTTTTTTGGTGTAAATATCATGTCCCTGAATGGTTTCGTTATCCTCTAAAAACCTACCTCCAAAAGGCCAACCTGTTCCTATAATCATATCAGTGATCATACCCAGGTCATTACCTTTTTTTACAGAGGCCTTAAGTACTTCAATCCATTCTTTGCTCATCCAGTCGAGCGCAATTCCTGTAGGATTTTTAAGCGCTTTATTTAATTCAATCGGGTTTATCTCCACACCACCGGCACCTGCACTTTTCATAATTTCCAATTCACGTTCAACACCTTCTTTGGTTACCCGGTTGCCATTCCACCACCACCGGTAAAATGGTTTTGCTTCTGCATAGGGAGCATAAAACAGGTCGTATAAAGGTTTGTTGTTGACCCTGGATTTGCATGAATTTAGTGTAAATAATGATGGTGAAAGAGTAAGAACAGAAGTTACAGTTCCGCTTACTTTCAGAAAATCGCGACGTTTGATTGTATGACTCATTGAAATTTTGGTTTAGAATGATATAGTACGATACAATTTGTAAATATATAAAGTTTGGGAAATAAAAAAGCCGGCTTTCACCGGCTTTAGTTTTATGATAGATTTAAATTTTAGCAATCTGTTCCTTTTCCTTCAGCTTGTTGTTTAAACCAACTAAGAGGATGTGAAGTCGGACGTTCGATTGGCATACCGTAAATACGATCGTTTACTAACGATGCCAAAACACCCAAAGCTCTTGAAACACCAAATAATACAGTGTAAAATGTATATTCTTTAATTCCATAGTGATAAAGCAAAGAACCGCTGTATGCATCTACGTTGGGCCAAGGATTTTTAATTTTTCCTACTGAACCCAAAATAGGAGGTACCACCCTGTACAATTGGTTGACAAGATTTACCATTTTATCGTCTTTGATGTATCTATTGGCAAATTCTTCCTGCGCAGTAAAACGTGGATCTGTTTTACGCAGTACAGCGTGTCCGTACCCCGGAACAACACGTCCTTCTTCCAATGTTTTTTTCACATAAGCTGCAACCTGCTCGTCAGTTGGAGCATCTGTATCAAGTTCTTCGATCATTTCAAAAATCCAGAAAATTACATCCTGGTTAGCCAGTCCGTGTAACGGCCCGGCAAGGCCGGTCATGGCGGCTGCATAGCAATAATATGGATTACTTAATGCAGAACCAACAAGGTGTGCAGTATGAGCTGAAACATTTCCACCTTCATGGTCGGCATGGATAATCATATACAGTCTGAACAACCGACGAATATCTTCCGAATCAAATCCCATCATATGAGCAAGGTTACCGGCCCAGTCTAAACGTGGATTTGGTTCAATATGATGTCCGTTGTGGAACTGACGACGATATATATATGCTGCAATACGTGGTAAACGCGCAATTAAGTTCATAATATCTTCGTATGTCGCATCCCAGTAATATTTTTTACTTACACCGGCGCGGTAAGCTTTTTGGAAGGTTGATTCTGTTGCCATAGACAAAATTGCCGCACTAAACTGAGTCATAGGTTTTGATGATTTCGGCATAGCATCGATAACATCAAAAGTATGTTGTGGCACATGTGCCCTTGTTGCCAAATCCCTTGAAAGGTTAAAGGCATCTTCCTGTGAAGGTATTTCCCCGATTAGCATTAAATATAAAAGTCCTTCAGGAAGTGGTTCTCCTTCGGGATTAATTTTTGGAAGTTTCTCGCGAAGTTCAGGAATTGAATATCCTTTAAAACGTATTCCCTCTGCCGGATCCAATTTTGATGTATCGGTAACCAACAGTGGTATTCCTTTCATCCCGGTTAGAACTTGTCCCAGAGTAACTTCTCCAAGAACAACATCAGCATGTTCTTTTTTTAGACGCTGAAATTCTTTAGCGCATTTGTTTGCTTTTTGATAAAATCTGTACTTAATGTATTCCATCTGTATTAGTCTTTATATTTATTTATTATAATTTAATGCATGTTTTTAATTATTGCATCTGCAAATTCTGATGTTGTCAGCAAGGTTGCTCCTTCCATTTGTGCATGTAAATCGGATGTAACTTTACGTTTTGCAAAAACATGTTCCATTGCATCGTATACATATTCTGCAGCATCCGTCCAGCCCATGTATTCCAACATCATAACAGCGGATAATATTAGCGAGCCGGGATTGGCTTTTCCTGTTCCGGCTATGTTTGGTGCTGTTCCGTGTGTTGCTTCAAAAATAGCATACCCGCTTTTATAATTAATATTGGCACCTGGAGATATTCCTATCCCTCCAACCATCGCAGCCAGTTGATCTGATACATAATCGCCATTTAAGTTCATTGTAGCAATTACCGAATGATCCCAGGGATGAAGCAAGGATTCCTGCAAAAATGCATCGGTTATACAATCTTTGACAATTACTTTTCCCGATTTTTTTGCTTCTTCCAATGCTTTGTCTGCATCAAGCTGACCTTTATCTTTTTTTATTTCTTCTAACTGGCGCCATGTAAATGTTTGTTCACCAAACTCTTTTTCAGCCAAATCGTAACTCCAGTTTTTAAAAGCACCCTCGGTAAATTTCATAATGTTACCCTTATGAACTATTGTTACCGAAGGTAATTCTCTTTTAATGGCATATTTTATTGCTGCACGGGTCAATCTTTCTGAGCCTTCTTTCGAAATAGGTTTTATTCCAAACGATGAGGATTCAGGAAAACGAATCTTGTCTACTCCCATTTCATTAACAAGAAACTCACGGAATTTTTTATTTTTTTCCTCACCAACCATATATTCTATTCCGGCATAAATATCCTCAGTATTTTCACGGAAAATATGCATGTCAACCATTGATGGATAACGTATTGGAGAAGGTACACCTTTAAACCAGCGCACCGGTCGTACACAAACATAAAGATCCAATATTTGACGTAAGGCTACATTTAATGAGCGCATTCCTCCGCCAACCGGTGTTTGAAGCGGACCTTTTATCCCTATTAAGTATTCCTTAAAAGCTTTTACGGTTTCGTCAGGTAAATAAGTCCCTGTTTCATGAAAAGCTTTTTCTCCGGCAAATACCTCCTTCCATTCGATTTTTTTTGAATTCCCGTATGCCTTAAATACTGCAGCATCAATCACCCTTTGAGACGGACCTGTAATGTCCTTTCCGATACCATCTCCTTCAATAAATGGTATTGTTGGCTTATTGGGAACTTCCAACTTTCCGTTGACTATTTTGGTTTTTTTTGTCATAAATCTTAAACAATTATATTCCGGTTATCATTGAATTTCTATAATTTGAACCGGCGAGCAATTTCAATTCAACTTTGCTTTCAGATTTTCATCCAAAGCTTCAAGGAATTGTTCTGTAGTAAGATAATGCTCCTCTTTCAACTCTTTTCCGTGGATAATTAATGCTAAATCTTTAGTCATTTTACCACTTTCAACAGTTTCAATACAAACTTGTTCGAGTGTATTTGAAAAATCGATTAATTCCTGATTGTTGTCCAGTTTACCACGGAAAGCCAAACCACGTGTCCAGGCAAAGATGGATGCAATTGGATTGGTTGATGTTGGATTTCCTTTCTGATGTTCACGATAATGACGAGTAACCGTACCATGCGCTGCTTCTGCTTCCATAGTTAAGCCATCAGGAGTAACCAATGTTGAGGTCATCAAACCAAGCGAACCAAATCCCTGGGCTACAGTATCACTCTGTACATCACCATCGTAGTTTTTACAGGCCCATACATAACCGCCTTCCCACTTCATAGCTGCAGCAACCATATCGTCGATTAACCTGTGTTCATACCATATTCCTTTTGCTTCAAATTTTTCCTTAAATTCTTCATCATAAATTTTTTGGAACAGATCTTTAAATCTTCCATCGTATGCTTTCAGAATGGTATTTTTTGTTGACATATACAATGGCCAACCTTTGGTAAGCGACTGATTCATACAAGAACGGGCAAAGCCTATTATCGATTCGTCAGTATTATACATGGCCATAGCAATTCCATCACCTTCAAAATCAAAAACTTCGTGCACAACTGGTTCACTGCCATCATCGGGAGTAAAACTAATTGTAAGTTTACCTTTTCCTTTAGTTAAAAAATCCGTTGCTCTGTACTGATCACCAAAAGCATGACGACCGATACAAATTGGTTTTTTCCATCCGGGTACCAAACGGGGAATATTTTTAATTAATATTGGTTCACGGAAAACTGTACCGCCCAAAATATTCCTGATTGTACCATTTGGTGACTTCCACATTTTTTTCAAATCAAATTCTTCAACACGTGCTTCATCGGGTGTGATTGTGGCACATTTTACACCAACACCATATTTTTTAATTGCATTGGCACAATCAATTGTAATTTGATCATTAGTTGCATCCCGACTTTCAATACCTAAATCGTAATATTTTAATTCAATATCGAGATAGGGTAATATAAGTTTTTGCTTGATAAAGTCCCATATTACTCTTGTCATTTCATCACCGTCGAGTTCGACAACCGGATTTTTAACTTTGATTTTTTGCATTTTTTTAAATTAATTTACTGGTTATATAATTTTTGATTGTGTTTTAAAATTCTTAACAAAATTTTAAGCATTCTGAGCTTTTATAAGGTTTAGTGCTGATCCGGCTTTAAACCACTCTATTTGCTGGTCATTATATGTATGGTTAAGTTCAATCACATCTTTTGTTCCATCGGCATGCACCACTTCAACGTTAAGTGTTTTTCCCGGTGCAAATTCTACCAAATCTAAAAAGTTGAAAATATCATCTTCCTGAATTAAATCATAATCATTTTCATTAACAAATGTTAAACCTAACATTCCCTGCTTTTTTAAATTGGTTTCGTGAATCCTGGCAAAGGATTTTACTATTACCGCACGAACACCTAAATGTCGTGGTTCCATTGCTGCATGCTCGCGTGATGAACCTTCTCCATAGTTTTGGTCACCCACAACTACCGAGGCTATTCCGGCAGCTTTATACTGTCGTTGAACAGCAGGAACCGCTTCATAATTTCCGGTAAGCTGGTTTTTCACTTTGTTTGTTTCATTATTGAAAGCATTGACTGCTCCAATCAGCATATTATTTGAAATGTTATCCAAATGTCCACGGAAACGTAACCATGGTCCAGCCATTGAGATATGATCTGTTGTACATTTTCCGAGTGCCTTAATCAATAGTTTTGCCCCGGAAATATTTCTTCCATCCCACGGCGCAAAAGGAGACAGTAATTGCAACCTGTTAGATTCCGGTGAAACTGTTACCTGCACCTCAGAACCATCGGCAGCCGGTGCCTGATATCCCGGATCTTCAACATCAAAACCTTTGGTAGGTAATTCATCTCCTGTTGGTGGATCAAGCTTTACCTTTTCACCCCTGGTATTGGTGAGCGAATCTGTTACCGGATTAAAATCAAGAGTTCCGGCAATGGCCAGCGCAGTAACCAGTTCAGGGGATGTTACAAAAGCATGTGTATTTGGATTTCCATCAGCACGTTTGGAGAAGTTACGGTTAAATGAATGAACGATTGTATTTTTTTCCTGTTTGTCGGCTCCTTCACGAGCCCACTGTCCGATGCAAGGACCACAGGCATTGGCAAACACTTTTCCTCCAATTTTTTCAAATGTATTTATAAAACCGTCTCTTTCAATGGTGTAACGTACCTGTTCCGAACCGGGAGTAATTGTATATTCTGCTTTTGTAAGCAATCCTTTTTCGTCGGCTTGTTTAGCAATCGACGCAGCACGTGAAATATCTTCGTAAGATGAGTTGGTGCAACTTCCAATCAAACCTACAGAAACTTCAAGTGGCCAGTTATTCTCTTTGGCTACACTGCCAATCAAAGAAATTGGAGTTGCACGATCCGGAGTAAATGGTCCGTTAATATGCGGTTCCAATTCTGACAAATTGATTTCTATTAATTGATCATAATATATTTCCGGATTTTCATAAACTTCCGGATCAGCATCCAAATGTCCTTTTACTGAATTGGCAAGTTTAGCAACTTCTTCTCTTCCTGTGGCTGCAAGATAACGTTCCATGCTTTCATCATAGGCAAAAATACTTGTTGTTGCTCCAACTTCTGCACCCATATTACATATTGTACCTTTCCCTGTTGCTGACAAGGATTTTGCACCTTCACCAAAATATTCAATTATAGCACCGGTTCCACCTTTTACGGTAAGAATTCCGGCTACTTTCAAGATCACATCTTTTGGAGCTGCCCAGCCATTTAATTTTCCGGTAAGTTTAACACCAATTAATTTGGGCATCTTAAGTTCCCATGCCATTCCTGCCATTACGTCGACAGCATCGGCACCACCAACGCCAATGGCTACCATTCCCAATCCGCCTGCATTAACCGTGTGTGAATCCGTACCAATCATCATTCCTCCGGGGAAAGCATAGTTTTCCAGAACTACCTGGTGAATAATTCCTGCTCCGGGCTTCCAGAATCCAATTCCATATTTATTGGACACTGATTCCAAAAAATCATAAACTTCTTTGTTAGCATTTTGTGCTACTCCCAAATCGGTTTTTCCATCAATCTGTGCTTGTATCAAATGGTCGCAATGCACCGTTGAAGGCACGGCGGTTGTCCTTTTTCCTGAATTGATAAATTGTAACAAAGCCATTTGCGCTGTTGCATCTTGCATTGCTACTCTGTCTGGTGCAAAATCCACATAAGCTTTACCTCGTTCAAACGTTTCAACATTTGAGTCATAAAGATGTGCATAGAGAATTTTTTCAGCGTAAGTTAAGGGGCGGTTAATTTCTTTTTTTGCCTTTTCTACCTTATCAGGTAATTCAGCATATACTTTTTTTACAAGTTCTAAATCAAACATAAGTTGTATTTTTTATTTAATGAAATATCGCAAAGGTTCGTCGAAAAAATTAACAATATAATTAGCTAAAAGTTGTATTTAATTTAAACATTTCTGGTTTTTTAAAGCTCATAAATATATAGTTTTTTATATATGTTAAAATGTGTCTATGCTTATTTAGAATGAATAAAAAAAATTAGTAAGGAAATCATAGGATTAATTTCAATATTCCGTTTCATGATATGAACTAATAATTTTATCTTCACATGTAAAATAAAAAATTAATACTGAAGTTATGAAAAAGTCATTTACAATAATTTTTGGGATATTATTGATTTCATTTTTAATTGTTTCTGCAAAAAAGAAAGAGATAGGAATCATCGCTAAAAATGCCGAAATTAAACAGGTTGGTTCGGGACACTCATTTACAGAGGGGCCGGCAGTTGCACCCGATGGCAGGGTATACTTTACAGATCAACCAAACGATCGCATTTATGTATGGGACGAAAAAAAAGGGATTTCTCTCTGGCTGGAAGGAACCGGACGTTCCAATGGCATGTATTTTAGTAAAATGGGACGATTGATAAGCTGTGCCGATGAAAAAAACCAAATCGCATATTTTGACGATGAAAAAGTTTTACACCCGCTTCATGCCGGTTATGATGGCAAACATTTGAATGCACCCAACGATTTGTGGATTTCTCCAAATGGTGATATTTATTTTTCAGATCCGTATTATCATCGTCCGTGGTGGCCTGAAGGACACAAAGAAGTGCAGGAAACAAGAGGCGTATATCATTTGGCACAGGATGGAGAAATTACAAGAGTTATTGATGATTTTAAAACACCAAACGGATTAATCGGAACTCCTGATGGAAAAATTCTTTATGTTGCCGATATTCAAGCAAATGAAACCTGGAAATATAACATTGAGGAGGATGGAACGCTAAGTAATAAAACTTTTTTCGCTCCCAAAGGAAGTGACGGAATGACCATCGATGATGAGGGAAATGTCTATTTAACATCGGGTAAAGTTTGGGTTTATAATCCTGCTGGTGAACTAATTGAGGAAATCGAATTCCCGGAAATGCCTGCTAACATTTGTTTTGGCGGGAAAAAAAGACAAACTCTTTTTGTTACTGCCCGAAAAGGCGTTTACACTTTACAAATGAATGTAAAAGGGGTTAACTAAGATTTCAATTCTGTTTTAGGTTTTATTGGAAGTATTTTCTAAAGGAAGGAAACAGGTTCAGACAATTACCATAGGACATTTTGTTATAATCATCTTCGTTAAAATTTCCATCTTTAGCCAGATTTTTTGTAATAATTGGCGCTAATTTCGAGATGCAAAGGTCGGTGCCAAAAACAAGATTATCAGGCCCTGCAAAAGATTTTAATGCTTTTAAAGCATATTCACCCGAAACGTTGGCAGTATCGTAATACATGTTTTTTAAGTGATTTAATCCTTTTGTAGGTTCTCCGTTTACCAAAAAATCATAAAATGTCCTGATTAAAGGAGTTCGTTTACCATTCTGAGCATATTCAATTGAAGCCAAACGCCAGGCCAAAAACGGAATAGTGCCTCCACCATGCGAAAGGATGTATTTGATATTTGGATATCTGTCTAAAACACCATTATACATCAGGTTTGCAACTGCGCGGGTGGTATCAAACGGAGCTTCAATCAGTGCATTGGGCATACCTAATTCATAATCAAAATCATCACTGGGATCGGTTGGATGAATATAAACTACGGCTTTTCGTTTATTCAATTCCCGGAAAAAGTTTTCAAACTGCTTATTACCTAAATATTGGCCATTATAGTTGGTCAATAAACATACCCCATCTAATTTTAGCGTGTCAAAAGCATAGCTCAATTCTTTAATGGCTGCTTCCTCGTTCAACATTGGAATGGTTGCAAAACCACCAAATTTTTCAGGATATTTTTCTTTTGTATCCGCAATAATTTCATTGGTCAGGCGTGCAAGGTTTTCAGAAAAACCTTGAGGAAACTGATGATCTTTAAAATATACTCCAGGAGTAGAAATAGAGAGCATAGCTACTTTTACCCCGTTTTCTTTCATTTTTTTAAGTGAAGTATCTACTGTCCATTTTGGAAAATTTACACCAAAGGATTTCTCAATACCTACTTCTTTTAAAGCACTTACATATTCTTTTGGAAAAATATGGTGGTGTACATCGATTTTGTTAATTGTTTTCATGACTAAATTATTTAATTATACTGTACTCCAAAATTACAATGAGACAACAAGTTGGCTATTATCATTTTGCGTATGCCGATTGTCATTTTGCGCATTTTTACTAGTTTTAAAAGAAACTCATGAATTATGAAGCTGAAATTTAATTTCTATGCACAAAGTGTTATCAACTACCTGCTGAAAAACGGCATAGGAAAATCCAAGGTTTATAAATTAATCAACATAAAAAATGGAATTGTTGATCCAATGGAGCATGAATTAACTATCGAACATATTCATAATTTAACCATGTATTTAAAGGAAAAATTTGATGTTGAACATTGTGGTTTGGAGCTGGTAAATTTTCTGAATTTTCAGAATACAGGATTTTTTGGATCGTATGCTTTAAGCTGTTCTACGCTATTTAATGCATTAACCAGAATTTATGCTGTGCACAAAGAGGTAAACACTGTGATGACTTATGAAATGATTCCAGCTGAAAAACCATATATTTTTAAATACAACCTGGAAAGATTTTGGGAAGCAAAATATCCTGAAAGTGCAAAAGATATAGTAGAATTTGCAATGGCAAACGGATTAAATTTCTCAAGAAGATTGACAAAACAAAATATAGTACCACGACAGGTTCGGTTTAAATACAAGAAACCGGCTGATGTCTTTTTGTACAAAGAGATATTTCAGTGTGATCTTGATTTCGAACAGGATGAAAATGAAATAGTATATCAAATGGATGTAATGGATATAAAAATTCCGACTTTTAATCCAGGTCTGCTTGAAATTCTTGATGACTTTGCAAAAAAAACCATCAGAGAACAAACAAACGATAAAAGTTTTGTAACTGTTGTAAGAACCTTAATCATAAAATCTTCGCATACAAAAATTCCTCTTGAAAGCGAAATTGCTTTTCAGCTAAATATGAGTAAAAGAACTTTGCAAAAAAAGCTTTATGAAAAGGGTACTACATTTAAAAAAATTTTAGAACAGGTGTTAAAGGAGTTGGCAATATCGTATATAAAATCTGACAAATCCAGTAACAAAGAAATAGCATGGTTATTGGGTTATAACGATATAAGCAATTTTCACAGGGCATTCAAACGATGGACAGGCTCAACACCGAATGAGTTTAGAAATGTGAGTAATTAATTTGATTTTACATACTGTCTCCAGTTGTGTTTTTCTTTAAATCCTAAAACTTCACGAATTTTACGATTTGAAAACAGTGCTTCGTGTTCTTCAAGTTCACGTGTAATAGGTACACCGGGAAAAAATCTTTTAGCCAATTCATTGCTGGGAATAATTGCACCATTATGATCATTTCCTGCATTAAAAACCTGATAACCCAATCCATCTTTTTTGATACATAAATCTACAATCTGTCCAAGGTCGCGAGCATCGATATAACAAAAAGCATTTCTGCGACGTACCTCGGGATTTTTGAAATAAGCTGGAAACAATTCAGCATATTCATGTGGTTCAATCACGTTTCCAATACGTAGTGCATAAATATCAAAACCGGATCTTCTCTGAAAACTTTGTGCTGTTTTCTCATTTACCACCTTTGATAAACCATAACTATCCATGGGGTCAACATCATAATCTTCTTCTAAAGGCAGTGATTTTGGGTCGGTTTTTCCGTCTGAAAAACAAATTCCATAAGTAGTTTCTGATGAAGCAATAATTATCTTTTTTATCCCCAGTTTAACCGCCGCTTCTATAACATTATAGGTTCCCATGGTATTTACGCGGAAAGTTTCATTATCGGGTTTAATTAAAATCCTTGGCACCGCAGCAAAATGAACAATTGCATCAAATTTTGGAACTCCATTGCCCGGTTCCAGTTCGTCAAGCCCCGCATACGAACTCATGGCATTAAACATTTGTCCTGAATCTGTTATGTCTGCTATGATGTTATCAACCCCAGGATAATCCAGTGGTTTGAGATCCACATTTAAAACTCTGTAGCCCTGATTAAGTAAATAAGGTATCACATGTTTTCCAGCTTTTCCTGAGCCGCCTGTGAAAAGTATTCTTTTTTGAGTCATAATTTTTCATATTTATTGTGATATATTCTTACTATTTAATAATACTCAATTTCTATTTCTCCTTTAGCATCTCATCAAAATAATTAAAAACACCCGCTGTCCAGCCCATCATTTCAGGCATTGTGTATTCATTTATTGCATCTTTAGAACCATCGGATACATTATATTTTTCCCAAAGACTATTTGTGGTTTTATAAGTTTCAATCATAGCTTTAAAATATTTCATTGCAATCCGGTCGGCATCGGAATTATAACCATAGTTACGAAGGCCTTCAACGGCAATCTGTTGGAGTGGAGGCCAGCCGTTAGGATAATCCCACTGGTACACATAATATCTTTCGCCCGGCGCACAAGTTGAGATACCAAATTCAAACTCCAGTTTTGCCAGGTTATTTACTATTGTTTTTGCCTGTTCTTTATTGGCTATTTTAGCCCAGAGTACATGAAAAATGGCAGCTGAGATTATTTTCGAATGTCTGTTGTTTACAAAATCATAATCATAAAATAAACCATCATCAGGATTAAAAAGAAATTGGTTCATCAGGTTCTTTCTCTTTTCTGCCAGTTCAAGCCATTTTACAGTATCCTGGCTATTAAATACCGAATGATAATAGGCAAGGTTTTTTTCGTATATGTATAAATAACAATTTAAATCAAGCGGATTAAAATTTTCGCAACGGTTTCCAAATCTTGGATTGTAATCCCACGTTTCACATTCCGAAATAAAATGAGAACCTATTTCTAATTTTTCTTTTAATGTTTTAATAATTATAGTATCGTAATTTGGACCAAGTCTTTGTCCAACATTGTAATACGATTCCAGTTTTTCTTCATTCGTGGCACTGTTAAACTGGCGATTAAGACCATTGGAAGTAATACGTTCTGTCGTCCAGAAGAAATATTCTTTTTCAATTGCCGGCACTATTTTTTTTAACCAAACTGTGTCCGAAGTAGCTTTAAAAACATCCATAACCATCATACAAAATAATGGTGGTTGAGAACGATTTAAAAACCAGGTGCGATTACCATTTAGCATTTTGCCATATTTTTGGATTAAATATTTGATGTTATCACAATTATTTCTGGCCTGTTCAATTTTGCCATCTATAATTAATCCTTTGTTGGTCCAGTAGGTATCCCAATAATACATTTCCTGAAAAGTTTCTGCAATACAGGGTACAGTGTAAGGTTTGGGCAGTCCAATCAGTGTTGCTGAATCCTTGGGATGATAGCGTATGGTAAGGTCCCAGTTACTTTTAATAAAGGTTCGAACTTCTTTTATTGTAGCTCTGTCGCTTTCGGTAAACAAATTTTTGTTTTTTTGAGAGCAGGCACTTAAAAGAATAAAGAATATTGATGTAATAAGTAGAAAGTTGTTTCTCATAGTCAGAAAACCTTTTTGGGAATATTTAATTGAAATGTAGTATGCCACCAGGTCATGCTGTTTTTTCGTTCTTCTGTAGTTTTTTCAATTCTATGGGAGTAGCTCCCCAATTACATCGCCACAAAAGCTGGGAAATTTGTATTATTCTGAATCAACAATTTTTCAACTTCGGTTTTCTGTCTTCGTGCTTCTCTACTTTACCTCCCAGTCATCAGTCCTGAATGAAGAGGCAGGTAATCCTTCGGTATTAAATAGTTCTCCCACAATAAAATCTTCCCAGGCATAGCGAACGGCGACAGGCTCTCTTACACGGTCGTTAAACAGGGTAATTCCTTTATTAGTTATCCAGGCTGTTGCTTTTCTGAAATTTTTATCTTTTCCTGCTACCATAAAACTATTAAGTGGTTTACCATAAGTAGTGAAACCATTCCTGGCATGGTCGAAAGTAAGGTGCACCATCTGTCCTTCCACTTTCATTTCTTTTAATTCAGGGCCGGAGTATTCAATGCCGCTTTGTCCGTAGGTTTTCACCAGCGCCCAGAATGCCAGCCGTTCACCGGCTTCTTTTTTATTTCCTGGATGAATATTATCTTCTTCTCCGCCATCCATTAAACAGGCCATTCCTGCATTTTTTGTATTAAGAGCTGCCTTACGCTGCGCATCGCGAACAAATGCCGAATTAATTCCACCATAACCATAATTGTAAGGTGCAATCTGGCAAAAGTAAAATGGAAATTCACCAACTCCCCATTCATCGCGCCAGTTTTCTATCAATCCCTGCATTAGTTTTTCGTATTCCAGGGGCTGGTTTCTGTTGGCTTCTCCCTGGTACCAGAGACCACCTCTTATTCCGTAGCCCACCATCGGGGCAATCATTGCATTGTACAAAACTGTAGGTGTTTGTTGAGAAAACTCTTCTTTATTTTTATCGGGCAGGTCAACGAAATCAAAATTGTTAATTCCACTTTCGCTCATCCATGGTTCGATTCGCGTACCTCCCCAGCTGGAACAAATTAATCCTACAGGTACATCCAATGCCTGGTTAATCATTCTTCCAAAAAAGTAGGCAGTAGCACTAAAATCAACCACATTTCCCGGAACACATTCTTTCCATTCTCCTTTAAAATCATTTTGAGGGTTCATTGTTTTTGCTCTTTCAACAGTAAACAATCTTATGTTTTCGTTTTTTGAAACTGCAATGGCTTCATTGGCACCAAATACAGGCTGGTGTCGATAACCTTTCATGGGCATTTGCATATTTGACTGTCCTGAGCAAATCCATACTTCACCAATTAAAACATTATCCAGTGTAATTGAATTTCCATCAGTTATGGTTATAGAATAAGGTCCGCCAGCTTCAGGAGTGGCCACTTTTATTTTCCAGTTTCCATCGCCATCAGCTTTTGATGAATAACTTTCTTTATTCCACGATGTAGTAATTTTAACTGTTTTATTCGCATCCGCTTTTCCCCAGATGGCTGCATCCGTTTGCTGTTGCAAAACCATATACTCACCAAAGATTGCAGGAAGTTTAATTTCAGCCTGGACAGTGATTGTAAAAAGAAAAAGAACTGTCAGAAGTAAAAGGGAGATGTTTTGTTTCATAATAAAGTTTATTAGATTTTTAAATTGATTATAACAAATATATCAATATCAGTTTGGAATATGGTTGCTCACTGGCAATTAATCTGCATATTTTCTTAATCCTCTGAATAAACAAGTTCATACTTTAAAATTGAAAGGTGAGAATGACTTTTTTGAAAAATATGTCAGTTGTTTCTTGCTTTATTTATGGATATTTAAACATAAAGACATCTTAATATGTTTAAAGATTAATTTAGCAGGTATTTAGAATCTCATTCACACTAAATGATAGATATATTTAATACCATTGAAAAGCTTTCTGACAAACTTAAACCATTGTTTATGGAAGAAGATGAAAAGAAGAATGCAGGTGGTTTGAATGAACAAAATGAGCAACCCTCATCGGAATATACAAACAGTGAAAATCAGAATATCAACAGGATCAAACCTTCAGGTTTGCAGATTTTTATTGCTGTTTTAAATGGTTTGGGTGTTGGACTGCTACTTGGATTGTTGCTGGGATTGGCGGTTTCGCCGGTTGTAAGTGGTGTTATAGGTACTTTGTCATCAATACTTGTGGTGTTGCTGGGACTGAATGATAAGTACATGAGTATATTAAAAGGGCTGCGAATTGGTTCTTTTGGGATATTTGCCGTTGTTGGTGTTTTATCGGGAATGTACATTCGGACCCACAATGTACTTTCACCTGATCCTGCAGAATTAATGATGGAATACAGAGCTTTGGGTTTGGAAAAAAATGAGGCCTTGTTTTACGTTGCCCGGCAATCATTTGATTACGTTCCTGCAGGTTGGTTTGGTACAACTTTGGCAGATACAGTTGCCAACAATAAAGCTGTGGGAACCAAACAAAGTGTTCTGTTTTCAACAGAAGTGGATGTTGGACGATGTTATGTGCTTAACTCGGTAAAAAGAAGTTTTCCAAAAGCCGAAGTAATCAGAGCTTTTAACAGAGCAGGAGGAGTGTGGCAGGAGTTGGTAAACAATCTGGAACCGGTATTACCGGAAAAGGTATTTATTGATGCCATGGTGGATTTAAGAGATAGTTTTTGCAGCCTTGGTACGGAAGGAAAAATTGAAATAAAAAGTTCAGACCGGCTCTTAAAATTTAATTCAGACAGTAAACTGAGTGAGATAAAGGAGGCAATTGGTAACTCAGGTAATAACTGGGAGATCATTCTAAAAAATACTGAATCAAATATTCCGGAGAATTATCAAAAGGAACTTTACTTAACATTAATAAAAACCTTTACAGATGATAAAGAAAATTAGCGTATTGCTTGTAATGATATTTACCGGCAGCTCTGGTTTTGCCCAGTTGAATCCAAAAGAAACGGCAAAATCACTGGTAAAAGTTATGGTGTCAGGATCGGGAAAAGCCAATATTTGTAGTGGTTTTATCTGGCAACAGGATGATTGGGTGGTCACTTCATTACATGCCATGAAAAGGGGAGGTAGAGTTGAGGTTCAATACCTAAATCAATACTGGCGTGATGCTGAAGTATACAAAGTGCTGAGCAAGAGTGACCTTGTGCTTTTAAAAGTGGATTTGAGCGGAGCCAATCAACTTCCCGAAACAGTAAAACCAATAACGAGTTACGAACCCAATGGTGCGGCATTTGATGAACCGCTTTATGCACAGGGTTATCATGGTGGTGCCGATGGACACAGAACACAGAAGATGTCGAAAGGTGATGCGAATCCGGAAACACTGGAGTACGTAGTCGTTAAAAAAGAGACCAAAGAAAAATTGAATAATCTTGGATTTCCAAAAATAGATTTGCCGATTTATTATCTGAATGGCAGTTTATTGCCCGGTTATTCAGGATGCCCGATTTATAATAAACAAGGAAAATTGGTAGGAATTGGTGATGGTGGTCTTGAAGGAGGTCAGGTAAATGTTAGCTGGGCAATACCCGCCAATTTTCTGAATGAACTTGAAAATTCAAATACGGCATCTTTACCGGCAACTATTGATAATGCGGGTGTGCTTTTTTCAGCAGTAGTTGAGGTCAATATTTCTGAGGATATAAACAAAAATGTAGAATCATATGAAGCTGAAATTCAGGCGCAGCTTGACCAAATGTACCGTTCTTATGGACAGGGAGATTTTCAGTTTTATCAAACTAAGAATCGGTTATTTACTGAAATGCTTGAAACATCGGTTGATCCCGAAAATATTTTCATGTTTGCCGAAGAATTTGAGGCTTACAATGTAGCTCTGAATTATGATCAGTTGGCTTACGATATCTATGAAGATGTAAATCATGGAATGGTTATAGCAGTACCCGAATTCTGTGAACTGGTTTATGATCCGGTAAATCAGCTGTTTCAGGCCGATTTAAGTATCTATGGCGATAATCAAAGCTATTATTTTGGAATTATGTATGGCGGCTATCTTGACGAGGATGCGTATTATGAAGATATTGATATGGCTGCCGATGAGATTTTGAATGTTTTGAATTCCACATATGGACAGGCAGTTGGAGGTTTTACTGAAGATCCGGATTATTCATATATATTGGAAATTGATGACAATCGTGAAGCAGCATACATATTATACATCGGCAACGAAAACTATTTTGATGATAATGGTACAGAGCTGGGTTTACAATTCTATCTAACCGTATTATTTGAAAACAACAAATTATTTTATACCCTGGCTACTATTGTAATGCCGGTTAATGAATTAGGTCAGGCTTTGCAGCTTGGAATTGATTGTGTGAATAATACAGATCCAAATGTAGAAACCTATTGCGATTACTTTGAAATGATGCTTACAGTAGTAGGTGCCTCACATTTAACTACATTCGCCAACACGCAAATAGCAGGAACCAGAAAATAATTCATATAAATCAATTTTAATCCTTATTATTATTGTTCAGTTGTTATAAGATCCTGAACAAAACCATAATTTGTTTAGCATATTAAACCGTTTAAATATCTTTGTCTGACGATTAAAAAAATGACGATGATTTCATATTTCGGTTATGCTATAGTGTTGTGCAGTACAAATATTGTAATTGAACAAATCGGAAAAAAATTATGAAGGTTTGTATTGCTGAAAAACCAAGCGTTGCGAGGGAAATAGCCAATGTGATTGGTGCAAAATCCCGTCGCGATGGTTATTTTGAAGGAAACGGTTATCAGGTAACCTGGACTTTTGGTCATTTTTGTACCCTGTACTCTCCGGAAGATTATAATCAGCATTGGAAAAAATGGGATTTAAGTAAACTCCCCATGTTACCTGAACGTTTTGAAACTAGGGTTATGAACGATCCCGGTGTAAAAAAACAGTTTAAAATCATAAAACAGTTGTTTGATAATGCAGATGTAATCATCAACTGTGGTGATGCGGGCCAGGAAGGAGAATTGATTCAAAGATGGGTGATAAAAGAGGCAAAATACAAAGGTCCGGTGCAACGTTTGTGGATTTCCTCATTAACAACGGAAGCGATTAAAAACGGGTTTCAAAATTTAAAACCTGCAAGTGATTTTGATAATCTTTTTTATGCAGGCAGTTCCCGGGCAATTGGCGACTGGTTGCTCGGTATGAATGCCACACGGCTTTATACCTTAAAATACGGAGCATATAAACAAGTGCTTTCTATTGGACGTGTACAAACACCAACTCTGGCCATGGTTGTTGACCGGTATCATGAAATAGCAAATTTTAAACCTCAACCGTATTGGGAACTTCAGACCATTTACAGGGAAACCACCTTTAGTAATAGTTCGGGAAGGTTTTTTGATAAGGAAGAAGGCGAAAGTTTACTTAATCAGATCATTGGCAAAGACCTCTATATTACTGAAATTGAAAAAAAGAAGGGAAAGGAATATGCACCAAAATTATTTGATTTAACCGGTCTGCAGGTTTATTGTAATAACAAATTCGGACTAAGGGCCGAAGAAACATTAAAAATCGTACAACGATTATACGAAATGAAGGTGGTGACATATCCAAGGGTGGATACTACGTTTTTGCCAAACGATATGTATCCCAAAATACCCGCAATTTTAAATGGACTTTCAGCGTATTCGTCGTATACAAATCAGTTGCTTCAAAATAAAATCCGTAAGTCAACAAAAATATTTAATGACAATAAAGTAACCGATCACCATGCCATAATTCCTACAGGAGAAAGCAGGCATCTGCCCGGAGAAGAACAAAAGGTTTTTGATATCATAAGCCGAAGATTTATTGCCGTTTTTTACCCTGATTGCGAAGTGGCAAAAACCAAAGTGTCAGCTGAAGTAGAATCGGTGGAATTTGTAGCAACCGGCAAAGAAATATTAAAAGAGGGTTGGCGTGTTTTATTTGTAAATGACAACAAATCACCGGATAAAGATGAAGATAAAATACTACCTGTTTTTGAAAAAGGAGAACATGGCCCTCACGAGCCTTTATTTTCAGAAAAAGAAACCAAACCACCTAAGAATTATACAGAAGCTTCTTTGTTGAGAGCCATGGAAACTGCAGGTAAACAGGTAGATGACGATGAGTTGCGTGAATTGATGAAAGCGAATGGAATTGGACGTCCTTCTACCCGGGCAAGTATTATCGAAACTTTGTTCAAAAGAAAATACACCCGGCGAGTTAAAAAGCAGGTTTTACCCACGGAAATGGGAATTCAGCTGATTGGAACCATTCAAAATGATTTATTAAAATCGGCAGAATTAACAGGGCAATGGGAAAAGCAACTGAAAGAAATTGAAGGGGGTGGTTTTAGTGCCAGACAGTTTATTTTCAACATGAAAAAAATGGTAAACGAACTGGTGTACGAGGTCAAAACGGAACGCGGTAAACCTAAAATGGTTGAAACGGTAGCTCATAAACAAAAATCAATACCCACTGTAAAAGCTAAAAATTTAACAAACAAGAGTAAAAATATTATTGGATTGGATTGTCCAAAATGCAGAACCGGAAAACTATTAAAAGGAAAAACTGCGTTTGGTTGCAGCAGATGGAAAGAAGGATGTAATTTCAAATTACCTTTTACATATCTTGACAAAAAAATATCAGAAAACCAGTTATTAAGATTGATTGAAAAAAAGTCTACTTTAAACTTAAAAGGATTTTTGTTGAATGGAGAAAAAGTGGAAGGAGTTCTTCAATTGAATTCTGACTTTGAAGTTAAATTTGAAAGAAAAAATCTAAACAAAAACAAGGAGGCAGAAACTCAACCCATATGCCCAAAATGTAAAAAAGGATTAATTGTAAAAGGGAAAACAGCCTATGGATGTAGCAGATGGAAAGAGGGATGTAATTTCAGGTTTTCCTTTGCTGATATCAAGAAAGAAGCCAATGGACAAAAACTTACCCGAAAGTTGGTTCTGACAATTTTGAATAAAAATTCTTAAAAGCAGGGGGATTTTAATTTAGTGAAATGGATTTTATTTTGCTATTTTTAAAATATAATCAAAACCTAATAAAATGAAACGCAGATCTTTTATTCAGAAATCATCTATTGCTACGGCCGGATTGGTAACGGCATTTAATATTCCTGCATTTGCTCAGGACCAAAAAATAAAGATAGGTTTAATTGGTGCCGGATGGTACGGAATGGTTATTACTGAGGCAGCTTTAAAAGTTGGGGGAGTTGAGGTAATAGCTGTTTGCGATGTTGACACTGAACATCTGAAAAACAGTGCCGATAAACTGGAATCGATTCAGGGATCACGGCCACAGGAGTTTAAAGATTATAATGAATTACTGGATGTAAAAGGTTTGGAAGCCATTTTTATAGGATCAGTACCTCACTGGCATGCCTTACATTTTATTGCTGCCTGCGAAAAAGGTTATGATATCTATTGTGAAAAACCGTTGGCATACGATATTGAAGAAGGAAAAGCCATGGTTAAAGCTGCACAGAAGGCAGGAAATATTGTTCAGATAGGTTTCCAACGCCGACAAAGTAATGCATTTGCCAAAGCAAAGGAGTTAATTGAATCCGATAAAATCGGGAAAGTGCATCAGATTGAAGCACAAATTCATTACAATCCTGTGTTACAGGATCATACTATTCAGGAACCACCTGCATCGCTCGATTGGGAAACCTGGTGCGGCCCGGCTCCAAAACTGGATTACCGCCCAAGTATAGGGCATATCGCCTGGCGTTTGGAAAAGGAGTATGGAAACGGTCATTTGGTGGATTGGGGAATTCATCATATCGATATTATTCGGAAAATTATGGGATTAGGAATGCCGCAATCTTTTGATACCAATGGAAGTTTAAATATCCTTGAGGGTAAAATCACCACACCGGATACACTAAATGCAACTATGAATTTTGCCGGTTGCCCGGTAATCTGGCAACATCGAATGTGGGGAACCGGCGATTTAAATAAACAGTACAACAATGGTGTTTTCTTCTATGGAGAAAATGGTACTTTATTTGCCTCCGATCGAAAACTCGTTGTAATGCCAAATGAAAAGGATAAGGAGCAGGAAACAATGGAGATCAATACTCCGGGAATGCAGGAAAATCATGTGGCGAATTTCCTGCAAGCTGTAAAGGCAAAAGATAAATCATTGTTGAGTTGCCCAATTGAAGATGCGTTTCAATCGACTGCCACAGTGCAATTGGCAATGATATCGTATTATACTGACAGTAAAGTTAGCTGGGATGCTCAAGCTCAAAAAATCGTTGGTAACAAAGATGCTTCAAAATTGATGGCTCGTCCTTATCGCGGCAAATACGAAAGACCTAAAGCCTGATGTGCTGTAAGTGAATTGCTTACGAAAAAACATAGGACTCAGCACTTGCAATATGTTTTTTTTCTGAATTGAATTATTGTCAGGTATTTTTGGATTTTGCGACAAAACAACCGAAATAAAAACTTGGATAGTTTTTTGATGTTCTTTCTGTGTTGTTTTAATTTTGAATGAATAGAGTGTTATAATGATTGATAGCGAACTAAAAATACTATACAAAGAGATTTGCAGCAATCTTGCTGAAAGAAAATTGAAACCCGTTTTCGATAAGCTTGAAAAAATGATGAGCGGGAACGACCTTGAGGTTTTTCGTGATGAATGGCGAAATCTCGAGCAAACCTATAGTTATATGTTAAAATATACTGTTGAAGGTACCCAGGATCCTGAGCGTCAAAAAGTATATAAAAAACTCATTGTTTCGGTCTATAAATTAACAGATTCCATATACGAAGCGGCAAGATTAAAAATTTCATCTTCTATTGAGTATGAAAGAAAAAGATCGGAATACAACATGATTAAACCTGAATTTGAAAATTATCTTCAACTTTTAGAGGATTATTATATTCAGGAAGAATTAAAATCACTTGCTGAAGAAAGTGAGGTTAAAACAGAAATCAAACAGGAAGATGCCAAATCTCACCAGCAAAAGATGATTGTATTGTTCAATTATCTCTGGTTGAAGGATAAATTTACTGATGAGGAAATAGGTTTCCTGAAACGTTTTTTTAAAAGTGATCTAATAAATTCAGCGTACAAAGCCTTTATTGTTTCGGCGGTAATCTTAAGTCTTCAACGGTTTTTTGACAAAAAAAAGTTCGAGGTGCTGTTTGATGTTTTTGATTTGCAAAAGGTGGAAACAACGCAGCGTGCATTGGTGGGGTTGTTAATCAGTTTTTATAAGTACGATTCACGAATGCCGTTTTTCCCGGAGTTAACGGGGCGATTGAAGATTCTCAACGAAGATCCATCTTTTAAACAAAATATGGAAAGGGCTATTATTCAATTGGTTAGAAGTCGTGAAACTGAAAAAATTCAACAAAAGATAAAAGACGAGATCATTCCTGAAATGATTAAAATAAGTCCAAACCTAAAGGATAAAATTAATTTGGAAGGATTAATGGAAGAGGGACTGGATGAGGATAAAAATCCGGAGTGGCAGGAGATTTTTAAAGATTCACCAGGATTGATGGATAAAATGGAGGAATTTTCTGAACTTCAAATGGAGGGAGCTGACGTTTTTATGGGCTCATTTGCAATGTTAAAGATGTACCCGTTTTTTGCTGAATTTACCAACTGGTTTATGCCGTTTTTCGCTGATAATCCCCAAATCGAACATTTGGTAAACAATAAAGAAGAAACCTTTAACTGGTTTATTGATGCGCTTACTGCTGCACCCATATTATGTAATTCAGACAAATATTCCTTTTGTTTTAGCATCCAGAATTTGCCACAGGAAAACCGGGAGTTTATGGCTCAGGGCATGAAAGCAGAAATGGGGCAGTTTGAAGAAATGCAAAAAGACGAGGAGCTGACAGATCCGGGAAAAAAGGCTGGCTACGTATCCAACCAGTATATTCAGGATTTATACCGTTTTTACAAGTTGCACCCACGACGAAACGATTTTGAAGATATTTTTCAATGGCGCTTCGATTTTCATAATAAAAATACAATTGCAAATCTTTTAAAAGAGGACAATAAAGTACTCCGTAATCTTGGTGAATACTATTTTAAAAAGAATTATTTTGAGGAAGCTGCCGAAATTTTTGAGCAGTTACTGCTTATAGAAAAAGATGGTGAGTTATACCAAAAAACAGGTTTCTGTTACCAGAAACTTGGGAATTTTGAAAAGGCTCTGGATGCATACAAAAAGGCTGAATTGTTTGGCTTAAATCAGCTTTGGAATTTAAAGAAAATTGCCCTGTGTTACAGGAATTTGAAACAACCACAAAAGGCTTTGGAATATTATCTGGAAGTTGAAAAACTAAACGAGGAAGATTTAAATACTGAATTAAATATTGGCCATTGCCACCTGGAATTAGAGCAATTTGAAGAGGCCCTGAAATGTTATTTTAAGGTAGAATATCTTGCACCCGGCAACAAAAAGGTTTGGAGGCCACTCGGATGGTGTTCTTTTGTAACAGGTAAAAAGGAACAAGCTGAAAAATACTTTCAGCAGTTAATAGAAGATGAGCCTAATAAACACGATCTTATGAATATGGGACATGTTCAGTGGAGTTTGGGAAACCGAAAATCTGCACTCGATTATTATAAGAAATCCATATCACAGGAAGATTTTACCGAAAATGAATTTTTTGAAGTTTTTGAAGAAGACCTGCATCATTTAATCAATCAGGGAGTTGAAAAAGATGATGTTCCAATAATGATGGATCAACTCAGGTATTTTGTTGAAGAATAGAATTTTTAAAGTTTTTTATCCTATGATTTCCTGTGATTGAAATCTGCTTTATCCCCTTATCTTTGCAACAAAATATTTTTTTATGATTCGTTTTGAAGAAAATTATTCCTTAAAAAATCACAACACTTTTGGAATAGAATCATTGGCAAAATTCTTTTTTGAATTTACTGATGTTTCAGATTTGTCGGTATTTTTAAATTCCAACAAAAGTTTTTCAGAAGAAAAGATTTTAGTTATTGGTGAGGGTAGCAATATTCTGTTTCTTAAAGATTTTGAAGGATTGGTAATCCATCCCAATATTCCGGGAATTCATGTTGTGAAAGAAGACAGGCAGAATATATGGATTGAAGCCGGGGCAGGTGAAGTATGGGATGAATTTGTTCAGTATGCAGTTGATTATCAATTGGGAGGTATAGAGAACCTGTCTTTAATCCCGGGATCGGTTGGAGCAGCACCTGTTCAAAACATCGGTGCTTACGGACATGAGGTTTGTGATGTAATTGAAAAGGTAAAAGCTTACGATTTAGAAAATAATATACCGGTTGAGTTCAATGCCGGTGAGTGCGAATTCGAATATCGAAACAGCATTTTTAAAAGAAAATTTAAAAATAAACTAATAATAACTTCAGTTGTTTTTCGACTGGAAAAATTTCCTGAATTTGTTTTGAATTATGGTCAGGTTGAGGAAAAAGTAAAAGAAAAAGGCGAAGTAAATTTATCGAATATAAGAAATGCGGTAATAGAAATACGTCGGTCAAAACTACCCGAAGTTAATGATTTGGCGAATGCAGGTAGCTTTTTTAAAAATCCAGTGGTTGAAAAAGAACTTGCTGAGCAGCTGAAACAGAAATACGAAAATATTCCTCTTTATCCAACCAAAAATAATAAAGTAAAACTTGCGGCCGGTTGGTTAATCGAAAAAGCCGGATGGAAAGGTGTCCGCGAAGCAGATGTTGGTGTGCATAAGAATCAGGCTTTGGTATTGGTTAATTATGGAAATGCAACGGGGCAAAAAATTTTTGATTTTTCTGAAAAAATAAAACAATCAGTGTTTACAAAATTCGGAGTTGAACTTGAAAGAGAGGTAAATTGTGTTTTATAGCGTATTAGGTCAGAAACTGAAACAAATCAGGATTTTCATTCAGGTATTCATAGATAAAACCATTTTCTTCCATTCGTTTAACCAATCCGTTAAAATCCTCTTTTTTCATTAATTCTATTCCAATGACAGCCGGACCTTTTTCGCGGTTTGTCTTTTTCGAATATTCAAAATGGGTAATGTCATCATCAGGCCCCAATACAATATCAACAAAAGTACGCAATGCTCCAGCTCTTTGCGGAAAACGAACAATAAAATAATGTTTTAATCCTTCATACAATAAGGAGCGCTCTTTGATTTCCTCGGTTCTGGTAATATCGTTGTTACTTCCGCTTACAATGCAGACTACATTTTTGCCCTTAATTTTGTCTTTGTAAAAATCGAGTGCTGCAATAGACAAGGCTCCTGCGGGTTCAATAACAATTGCATTCTGATTATAGAGCTCAAGTATTTTGGTGCAGATTCTACCCTCCGGAATAGGAATTAAATCGTCGATAACTTTTTTACAAACTTCATAGGTTAAATCTCCAACTTTTTGTACAGCGGCACCATCCACAAACTTGTCGATATTTTCCAGGGCCACAACTTTATTTGCTTCAAATGATTTTTTCATCGAAATGGCACCGGCAGGTTCTACTCCAATAATTTTAGTTTTCGGACTCACCTGTTTAAAATAGGCGCCAACTCCGGCAGCCAGACCACCTCCGCCAACTGGAATAAAAATATAGTCAATATGTTCTTTTGCATCCTGAAGCATCTCTATTCCAACTGTTGCCTGGCCTTCAATTATTTGCTTATCGTCGAATGGATGAATAAATGCCATACCTGTCTGTTTGCAATCTTGCACAGCAGCTTTGTTGGCATCGTCGTATGTGTCGCCTGTCAGAATAACTTCCACATGGTCCTTGCCAAACATTTGTACCTGGTTTATTTTCTGTTTAGGAGTAGTTGAAGGCATGTAAATTTTTCCTCTGATTCCCAGTTTTCTGCACGAATAAGCAACTCCCTGAGCGTGGTTTCCGGCACTTGCGCAGACCACTCCGTTTTTTAATTCTTCTTTCGATAAATGAGCTATTTTGTTAAATGCACCTCTGATTTTATAGGACCGAACCTGCTGTAAATCTTCTCTTTTAAGAAATACATTGGCCTGAAAAGTATCTGAAAGGTTAAGGTTTTTTTGTAGAGGGGTATGCAAAACAACATCCTTTAAATTGATATTTGCACGCATAATATCCTCTAACTGTGGAAAATATTTCTGAGAAGAATTCATTCTGAAATTTTTTGCAAAGATAATTAAACAAAGAGTTTGGTATTGTTTATATCTTATAAATTGCCGGTAAAAATAAAGAAAGAAAGATTAATGTATACTGGATAAAACAGAAATACTTCAACCAAATTGTTCCTCGGGTAACAAACTTAAATGAGCTGCAGGAATTTCTACTGAAGCGGCACTGTTAATTTGTTTAAAGCGGATGATAAATTTATTTTTTCCCTGTGCTTTAACAAGTTCCCCACGAAGTCCAATCATTGGGCCTTCAATCACTTCTACCAACTTTCCCGGGACAAAATTTTCGCTTGTAATGTTAACTTCAAAATCGAACTGTTTTAGCATTTGTTTTAGCGAATCAATTTGAGCTTCAGGAATAATTGCAGCTTTTCCTTCGAAACGAACATAACCCACTACATTATTGGTTTGCAGAACAGCATCATACTCTTTTCTGGTTATATTAACAAAACAATAGCCCGACATCAATGGTATTTCAACCCATTTTTTACGGTCTTTCCATTGTCTTAACCTTTTTTGCATAGGCAGGAAATTCTCAATATTCTTCAAAGTAAGTTCTGTATGAACCTTCTTTTCAGCCCTTGACCGGGTGTATACGACATGCCATTGTTTCTGGTTGTTAGATTTACTTTGCATTATTGTATATTTTTTTAGCAGGGAGTTGATACTGCTCATGCAAAACTAATATTTTTCATTTTATATTTTACATTTCATATCAAAACGGAATTTTTTATTTTTGCAGCATCATATCCTACTGATCTATGATTAAGTCATTTAAGAAACATCTAACAAAATTCGCATGGATTCTGTTTATATTATTTCTAATTTCATGTAAAACTGATGAGTTTAAATTTGATGAGATAACGATTAAAGAGGATTTCAGAATAAAACTTAAATCTCCGCTTTATACAGGAAAAGATAAAAAGGGTGATATACTCGAGTTTGCCGATTTTATTTATAATTGGAGTAAACCATTGGAAGTTGATACAACTTTGCCATATACCGTATTAGAATATGAGAACAGGACTCCGAGAATAATTCCCACAGATTTAATTTTTAATCGTTCAGATATAATTGACAGTCTTGCATTTCTGATAGATGGAGAATATGAACTTGAAGATGTTCAGCTTGTTTTTAATGTTGCCAATGCGAGCCCCTTTGATTTAAATACAGAGATTAGTTTTTTGATAAATGGCATTGCAGGACCTCCAATTTTACCAGCGGCATTTGAAGCTGCTGATTTTGCCCGGATCCCGATTGTGCCGGTTACGTCCATTGATACTGTGTTGCTGGATTCAGCTCAATGCGAAAGTTTTATGAAAAGTAAAAGATTAAAACTTACGGCATGGTATAACAGAAACGATTTTATAAACCAAAATGACACCCTTTCAGCACATTACCCCATCGATTATTCAATAGTATTAATTGGAATGGTTAAAGCAAAAAATGAATAAATTACAAGATCAACACATAAAAAAAAGGTTTGTATTTGTTATTCTAAGTTTGCTTTTAACAACCAGCGGATTTTCTCAAATTCCGGGTTCATTGTTTATGGTTTCCGATAATTTTTACTCCCAGATGTATAATCCTTCTTATATGAGATCAGATAAGGCAATTGAGATATCCGTATTAGGTTTGGGAGGATTTACATTTATGAATCAGGGAAGTTTTAAAATTTCTGATTTTATAACTACACCAGAAGGAAAACCCGTTATAGATCCAATAAATTTCTACAATAATATTCCGGAAAATAATTATTTCAGACAAAATTTGTCGGTGCCTATGGCATATGTGCATGTACCTACAAGAAAAGGAGCTATAAGTTTTTATTATAAAGAAAATGCAAGTTCTGTATTTAGGTTTAAAAATGAAGCTATTGAGTATCTTATTAATGGAAATCTGGAGCCTGAATATGCCGATTACAGTTCGGATAAGGTAAATCTGATTTCTGCTGGGTACAGAGAATTTGCAGTTGGATATGCCAAACATTATAATAAAAAACTGGATGTTGGAATACATGCAAAACTTTTGTTTGGGAGCGCGTTGGTAAAAGCACAGGATTGGAATTTTAAAGTAAAAACTGCTCCCGATGGCAGAATGATAAATTTTGATACTGATGGGGGTGGGAAACTTGCGGTGCCGGTGGAATACAGAATAAGGCCTGATAGTACCATACTTAGTTTTGACGGATACCAGGCATTTAGAAAATACATGACCACTTATAAGAATCCGGGATTGGCGGTTGATCTGGGACTGACTTATCAAATAAGTGATAAAGACAAAATTTCTGTAGCAATAAGGGATCTGGGTTTTATTTGGTTTAGAGATAAATCGATGACGATGTATGCAATTGGAAAATACGATTATATTGGATTTGATTTGATTAACGCAATCAGATGGCCTGAAGAACCTGGATATGTTGATCCGGTAAGATTAATAGATATTGTGAAAGATAGTATTCGTAGTGTTTGGCAACCAAAAGTTGTTGAAGAAGGTTTTGCATATGGATTAGGGCCAAAAACAATGATTCACTATCAACATGAATATTCTGAATTTCTTTCTTTAGGAATTACAAATCAATCTGTTATTCAAAATAACAACTTTCAAAATAGATTTACTTTAAGTGCATTACAAAAATGGTCTTACCTCTCAATTTTTGAAAGTATAAGTTTACACGATGTAAATAGTGTTTCAATAGGAGCCGGTCTTCAATATGAATTACAATTTGCACAGCTTTTTTTAGCAAGCGATAACCTGATTGCTTTTTATCATCCGGCAAACAACAAAACATTCTCGGTAACAGCGGGTATTTGTGTTTTGTTAAATAACAAAAGAGAAAAAGAAAGTAAAAAACAGAAAGGCGGAGCAAGAAAACGAAACGGAAAATTCTCTCCTCACTTGCCGTTTTACGAAAATATGCCTGACTTAAAAAAGAAATAGAAAACTATTTTCCAGAGGTTTTATTAAAATGAATAAACCATAGTAACACCGGTCTGCCGATTAGATTTCCAAGGGAAAATATCAAAATTTTTTATGTGCTCATTATCCCATTTATACTGGTGAGTTAAATAAACCAGTTCGGTTGATAGCATTCCAAATCCTGCACCTGCCAATACATCCGATATCCAGTGTGCATCTTTAGCAACTCTCATCATTCCAACTGTGGTAGCGCAGGCATATGCTCCGATGCTGTACCAAATACTTCTTTCTCCATATTCTTTGTGCATAAAATGGGCCGTGGCAAATGCAACTGATGTGTGCCCTGATGGGAAAGACCGCATTCCTCCATTTGGCCGTTCAGAGTTCACCAAAGATTTTAAACGAGAGACAACAAAATCGTTTAAAAGAAAACTTTTTAGCAAGAGGGCTGTTCGGTTTCCAAAATTGTTTTTGCCCTTTACCCCAACTGCATTTAAGCCATATACAGCGACAATTGGAGCATACTGGATATAGTCGTCTAAATGACCGGAGTAAGAAAAATGTCCTCTAACCCAATCCTGAAAATTTTCGTTGGCATTGGGTGAAAAGTAAAGTGCTGTTCCGGTGGCAATTAACAGGGTAGGGGCAATATATGGTTTAATTCCCCTTTTCTTGTCTTTGTACCTAAAATTAATCCGATGCAGAGAATCGTTATGAATTGCATAATATGAACTAAATGTTTTTACAGAAGAATTGAATTCAACCCTGTTAAATTTAACTGTACCTGTATTAAACGAATTTTTCGCACTCGGTTTTTTTGAAGCAAACAAAACCTGACTAACAAAAATGAGAAGAAGAAATGATAATGTTGCTCTGAAATTCATCGAATTCAAAAATAGAATAATGTATCGAATCCTGTTCTCATTTTTTTAATTATTCCAAATTTATTGGATAGTTATGTTCAAGCTGCTAATTTAGGCACAAAATAAATTTACATTGAAACAAAGGAAATCAGGAGCTGAACAAATTCCGGTTTATAGTTTGCACAATTTTAGCTCAGCCGGAAAAATGACAAAACAATTTGAAGTGGAGGTTTTCGATGCTAATCGTCATTTCCGTGTTAAATACCCGCATCGGCATGATTTTTTTGAAATACTTTATTTGTCAAAAGGTTCAGGTTTTCACATAATCGATGGCAATAAATATGATATTAAACCGCCTTGCGTATTTTTTATGTCGCCGGGGCAAGCGCATAAAATTGAGTTTTCAAATGATATAGAAGGCTATATTTATATTTTTACAGCTGAGTTTTACTTAATTAATCATTCAAACCAAAACCGTTTAATCGAATTTCCTTTCTTTTTCACTATTCGTCAGGATAACAAACCATTACAGTTTGAATCTGGTGATGATGTATTTTTTATTGAAAGCCTCTTTAAAAAGGGTATTATTGAAAAAGCAAAAGGAGAAAATTTTTCAATTGACTTGCTTCGATCTGTTTTGGATTTGATTCTTACTTCATGTGCAGTACTGTACAAATCAGAAGACAATCAGTTATCAAAAGGCAGGGGACATATAGTGGTTAAAAAGTTTTTTCAGTTGGTAGAAGAAAATTATACTAACAATTTATCGGTAAATGAATATGCTGATAAATTGGCAATAACTCCTAACCACCTTACCCAGACCGTAAATCAGCTAACCGGCAAAACTTCTTCTCAAATTATCAAATCGAAACAATTGCTGGAAATAAAACGTTTATTGGTGCATACTAATTTAAGTGTTACAGAAATAGCTCATAAATTAAATTTTACTGACCAGTCGTATTTTACAAAATTTTTCAAACGTGAAACAGGCATCTCACCCCTGCATTATAGAAATAAGCAGATGTGATAATCTATAAAATAAACACTTTTATGGAAATGCTAAATTGTTGTAAATTAGATTAATTATTCATTTGTTTAACTGAATAAGAAATGATAATCCATGAATAATACCTAAAAATCGTGTATTTTTACTCGTCATTCTAAGTTTAATTTTATTGCTTTGCATTCAGCAACAAAAGAGTTTAAAAAAGATAAAATTCATTAATCATTAAAATCATAAAAAATGGCAAATTATTTTAACACACTTCCATTACGTCTTCAGTTGGAGCAATTGGGAAAATGTGACTTTATGGAAGAGTCGGAATTTTCTGATGGAGTAAAAAAACTATTAGGTAAAAAAATCGTTGTATTGGGTTGTGGTGCTCAGGGACTGGCTCAGGGATTAAATATGCGGGACAGTGGATTGGATATTTCTTATGCAATTCGTCAGGTGGAAATTGATGAAAAACAAATCTCATATCAAAATGCTGTAGAGAATAAATTTGAAGTGGGGACTTTTGAAGAAATGATACCAAAGGCTGATTTGGTATTAAACCTTACACCCGACAAATATCACACACCGGTTGTAAATGCTGCTGTACCTTTGATGAAAAAGGGTGCTTGCCTTTCCTACTCTCACGGATTTAATATTGTAGAAGAAGGAATGCAAATTCGTCCGGATATTACCGTGATTATGGTAGCACCAAAATCGCCGGCATCAGAAGTACGTGCTGAGTTTTTACGTGGATTTGGTGTACCAACATTAATCGCTGTTCACCGCGAAAACGATCCTAATGGCGATGGATTGGAAATAGCAAAAGCTTATTGCGTTGGCACAGGAGGACATAAAGCAGGAGTATTACATTCATCTTTTGTGGCTGAAGTAAAATCTGATTTAATGGGTGAACAAACCATTCTTTGTGGTGTATTACAATCGGCATCTATTCTTTGTTTTAACAAGATGATTGAAAAAGGAATCGACGCAGGTTATGCATCTAAATTTGTACAATATGGTTGGGAGGTACAAACCGAGGCTTTAAAATTAGGAGGAATTACCCACATGATGGATCGTCTTTCGAATCCTGCTAAAATTGAAGCATATAAACTTTCAGAAGAGTTAAAATCAATTTGGCGTCCTCTTTTTGAAAAACATATGGATGACATTATGGATGGCACGTTCTCATCGACTATGATGAAAGACTGGGCGAACGGTGATAAAAATCTTCTGGAATGGAGAGCAAGAACAGGTGAAACTGCATTCGAAAAAACACCCGCAGGAGATGTTGAAATCAGTGAACAGGAATATTTTGACAATGGAACATTAATGGTTGCCTTTGTAAAAGCAGGTGTTGAATTGGCTTTCGATGTAATGGGTGAAGCCGGAATTAAGGCAGAATCTGCATATTATGAGTCGTTGCACGAAACTCCACTGATTGCCAACACTATAGCTCGTAAAAAATTGTATGAAATGAACCGTGTGATTTCAGACACCGCGGAATATGGATGTTATTTATTTGACCATGCCTGTCAACCATTGTTGGCTGATTTTATGAGCAAAATTGATGTTGATGTAATTGGAAAAAACTTTAACGAGGGTAAAGACGGTCATGTCGATAACAAAGAGTTAATCGAAATTAACGACGAAATTCGTTACAGTGATGTTGAAATTATAGGTGCTGAATTGCGTGAAGCTATGGAAGCAATGGAAGCGATTATATAATTAAGACTTTTATCAAATCAGTAATATTTCAAAAATGGCTCTGTCTTTTGGCAGGGCCTTTTTTTTGAAAGGGATGTCATCTTTCTATTAAGCTGTTTAAAAAGATGACATCCTTTTTTCTTTTTAGGTAAGTTATTTCTTATTCAAATTTAGATAGATGACAACAGATAGCCCCTTACTCCAAAATAATAGCTTCCCGTTCATCATGCATTACATCATGATAATTGAAAAACTCATCGTAACCACCGTACAATTCCAAAACATTATTGCGCTGCAAATTGGTAGGTTTTTGCTTTTCAACAATTGCTTTAAATGAGCTGTAAATATACTCTCTAAAATTATATATTACCATATGTTTCTCTGGATTATAATGAACATAAAATAAAGCGTATTCAAGATATTCTTCAGAGGTAATTTCTAATCTTTTAAAACTTCTGTCAAACAAATTTCCTTTCCTCTTTTCTTGTTTATTTATAGCCATTGAATAGCTAATAAACAAACTCCGAAACTGGTTTGAAACAAATTTACCTATTTGTGCCTCATCGTTTAAGGTTTTAATCTCGGGGATGTCATCATTTTGGAGAGAGGACATCCCTTTCTTTTTAAAAGTAATTTCGTCTTTAACCCTAATAATCAGGTGAAAATGATTTGGGATTAAACAATACGCCCAAATATCAATATAATCAATTAAAAATTCTTGAATTAATTTAAGGAAATAAGGATAATTTCGAGTTTGGTAAAAAATCTTTTCTCGATTTATTCCACGGTTAAAAATGTGATAAAAGTGACCACCAAGTAAAGGAGTTACGGTTTTTATTGAAGGCATTTCATAAAAGTAGTGAAAATAAATATATAAGGATGTCATCTAACTAATAAGAAGAATTGATAGATGACATCCTTTGGTTATCTACCGGAACAGATTCAGTAATACGAGTTTATTTTATTCAAGTTTATCACCAATTTTCTCCGGTACACTATTAACGATATTCCTGATTTCAATTGGTTTAAGATTTACCTTTCCCGAAACCAGTTCCGGCCTGTTATAATTAGCCTGCAATAAATCGTTTATTTCAGGATCCTCTTGCGGTAATAAAAAAGGATTAGATGAATTCCCGTTGTCATCGATATATGAAATATAAGGACGGGTTAGAACACCATCGGTTCTTTTACTTGAAAAAACAAGCCATTTACTGTTAGTCGACCACTGTGAGTGGCTTTCAGCAAATTCGCTGTTTAATTCCATTTTTTTGTATTCTTTCGTTTCCAAATTGATGATGTGCAAATCGCTGTTTTGGTGAAAAATGGTAAAGTATCCATAATCCGACATAGAACAAACCATGTACTTTCCATTGGGAGAAGCGACAGGCATTGATATACTTTTACCAATCGATTCTGCATTTAAAACCATTTCGGCTTTTCCCCATGTTTCTGATTCTGTATCGAAAGGAATTCGCATCAGACTGTAACGTTGATGAAGCAAACTTTCATCATCACCTTTTTCAGCTTCAGGTGCACTGATAAAGTACAGGAATTTGCCATCCACGGACCATTCAGGCATACTTTCACGTCTTTCAGTTGCCAGTTCCGGAGTGGTTAATACTGTGGTTGTTTCTGTATTGTAAACAAAAAGACCGGAAGCTTTATCTGCCACATCAACAGGTTTGTTTATCCTTGTTGTCAGGTGCGGACTAATTTTTCCTGTTGAAAATGCAATATGTTTTCCGTTAGGATGCCATGCCGGATAAATCCCTGCCGACATATTATTTTCAGATTTTGTATTGGTGAATGTCAGTTCTCCATTCTTCCAAATTAATGTTCCCGGATGAATGATCCGGAAATGAATCGCCATAGTATTTGGATTGTTGCCTGAAAAAGTGTGGCAATTCATACAGCCATTATCTGTACTGTTATTTTCAATGATGGGTGTTTCATTGAAGTTTGTTAGATTACGCTGGTAAATTCCCATTTTATGCCATTTCAAATAGGTGGCATGTACCAAACGATAAACCAAATACGGATCAATAGTATCTTTTGAAACATGGTGACTTATATCCTGATATTTTATCCATTCACCCTTTTCCTTTGCCCAAATCTTAATGCTGATATTTTTATCTGAATTTTCAGCAAGCAAACGTCTCCACTTTTTTATAGGAATTTTAATTTTTGGAGAACTTTGTTGAATGATAATTGAACCATCCGATTGACCCGTAATCTCAATATTAAATTTGGAACCTGGTTCTTTAATAATAAAATTCAGTGGTGCGATATTGGCCGGAAGTGTATGATTATAATATTCCGGAAAAATTTTTGGTATTTTGTTCCTGTTTCCTGCATCTTTTACATTTTCATTACATGATGTTGAAAAAATTATAATCAGAAGCAACACAATTAAATTTGCAGATCCTGTTTTCATCCACTCACTTTTATATTTCCGGATAATCCTCTTCATCGCTTATAATTTCGGTTTCCAATACATTCGGATATACAAATTTTAAAAAGTACAAATAACTCTTTCCATAATCGGCATAAAGATTATTTCGTGCCATTCTTGTTTGGCCTTTGTATTTTTCCAATTCGTTCATAAAAGCCTTAAAACGTTGTTGTGTTTCATTGCTAATATTGGTTTCTACAGGAAGATCTTTGCCTGTTCGTTGCGTATATATGAGCAAAGCTTCTTCGTAAATGGCAGGAACTTTTTCAAAATACAAATCTACCTGTTTGTATTTTTCAACAAATTCATCTAATCGGGCAGTAGTTAAGTAGAATAACATTAATGATTCGTAAGCCGGTTTATTTTGATTATTGGCTTCAAGTAATTCAATAAATCTGCCTTCAATGGAACGGTTTAATTCTTTTTCTTTTGGAATAAAACCTCTTTTTTCCATTAATTCTGTATTAGAAGAAACGAGAGATGTATCTAAAATATAAGGCATAAATTCATGAACAAATTTTTTGTCGAGTAATCCTTTATCGAGAGTGTTTAGCATTCTTTCAGCAGCTTTATACTCACCTAAAATCAAATGGATTTTAACCAGGTTTTGCATGGCCCTGATACTGTATGGATAAAATACAAGTGCTTCGTAAGCCCAGTGCCTGGCCTCGCTGATAAATCCAAGTTCATAGTAATACTCACTTGAAACAAAAGAAAGTTCGGTTGCAAAATCTATGTCGGGATGCAAGGATTCCGAACCTTTGATTTGCATAAACGAGAAAAATTCATCGCTCAGTTTATTGTTCTTTATTAAAGCAAGGTTATAATTTACATTTGCAGCAAAATTGTATTCTCTTGTTGTAGCAGCATTTTTCTCAGTGTTTTTTATATCTTCTTTAAAACTATAATAATCGGCTTTGATCACTTTTTTTACTTCAGAATCATATGTTTTTTGATGTGCCAAAAATCCAGTTGCAGAAACAATTAAAACTGATGTTACTATACCGGCATTTAACAATTTTGGATTATTTAGCTTTATTTTTTTCGTAATGATTAAATGAAGCCTGACCATTACCAGAATTAACGGTACAGATAAAATGAAAGCCACAAAAACAGGAGAAGGATAATATCTCATGAACCAGGCTTTGGTTGAATAGAAATATAGGTATTGGTGTTTTAAAGAGACAGGAAATAAATATTCTGAGACCAACCAGGGAAATCCTGCTACAAACAGAATAACCGTAATTATATAGAAAATTCCCATCCGTTTTTTACCCGGAATTGAAATAAAAAGTGCAGAAAGTGAGTAGAAACTAAAATAACCACTTCCCGCAAAACCATAAATAAATACACCTCCCGAAATAAAAAGTAAAATGCTGCTATAAAATCCTTTGCCAGACTTACTAACCAAAACCAGAAACAAAAGTGATATACCAAAAGAAACAATAGCAGACAATGGAAAATTGTAGTTGTTTAGTAAGGATATGGACAGAATTGCTGGAATTGAAGACCAGATAAAATTAAAGTTGCTTTTGCATACAGAATCAAATAATAATGTTGAAAACCAGGCAATTATAATGAACAGACACAAAACACACACGGTCCCAAAAACCTTATAATAGAAAGATTGTGCAATAAAATTGGCAACAAGTTCTGATGGTCCGCCCGGATAATTCAGGTATTGTTTGTAAAATATTTGACTTGTTAAAAAAGGTGGTTGGGAGTGATGGAAAATTAATTCAGGCTGAATGATAAAAAAAATATATGAAAAGACCAGAACAAGAGGTAAAGCAATAATTAATCCAATAATATTTCCTGAAAATGATTTATTCATATTTAAGTTCAAACCTGGCGATTGAATCAGCCAAATTTAGAAAAAAGAATTGGTTGGCATCGGTAGTTTGTTCCAAATAATATTTTTGGTATTTATTATAAATTCGCAAGCAGCCTGATTCTCTTATGCTGACAAAAAATTCTGATTCCTGAGCATTAAAATCCCGATAGGCAAAAAAAACCTGCCCTGAAATTTCAGAACAGGCTTGATTTATTGAATTTTAGTTAATTACTGCTAGTCCATAGCATCCAGAAATGCATCACGTTCACGGAGGAATTCAGATAATCGTTCAAATGGGTCGCGGGTTAATGCAACTCTTCCCGAACGTATAAATTGTAATACCTTAAATTTATTAAGCGCTTCAAAAAGAGCCTGTGTTTCATCTTTATGTCCGGTTTTTTCAATAACCACATATTCACGGGTTATTTCCAAAATTCTTGCGCCGGCATTACGCACAATCTTTTCAATTGCATCATTATCATAAAGTGCTTCCGTCGGAACTTTGTAAAGTGCAATTTCCTGATAAATCATTTCATCGTTGGTATGATAAAATGCTTTTAGAACATCGATTTGTTTTTCAATCTGGCTTACAATCTTTATCGTTTGTTCTTCAGTTGTATGAACCACAATTGTAAACTTAAAAACACCGGGTATTGCTGATTCCGAAACTGTTAAACTTTCAATATTCACTTTTCTACGCGTAAATACAATTGTAATCCTGGTTAATAAACCAATATGGTTTTCGGTAAAAACTGTTATGTTGAATTCTTGCTTCATTTTTTTTACTTTAAACTTTAAACATTGAACTTCCAACTAAATTAAGGTTCCAGAATTACATCAGAAACAGATGCTCCGGTAGGTACCATGGGGAATACATTGTCTTCTTTTTCAACCACAATCTCAAGCAAATATGGTCCGTGATGATTTATCATTTTACTAACTCCTTTTTCAAGGTCTTCACGAACTTCAACCCTGTGCCCATCTATGCCAAATCCTTTTGCAATAGTAATAAAATCAGGATTTTGTAGCTCAGTAAAAGAATATCTTTTATCAAAAAAGAGCTGTTGCCACTGTCTTACCATACCAAGGAAATTGTTATTTAAAACCACAATTTTTACAGGAAGTTTATTTTGTGCAATCGTGCCCAGTTCCTGGATGGTCATTTGAAAACCACCATCTCCGATAACCACAATAACGGTTCTGTCCGGTGCGCCAATTTGGGCTCCCAGACTTGCCGGCAATCCAAATCCCATAGTTCCCAAACCACCTGAAGTTACGTTACTTTTAGATCTTCTGAATTTAAAATAGCGGGATGCTACCATTTGGTGCTGGCCCACATCGCTAACCAAAATAGCTTCATGATTTGTTTTGTCACCGGCAATCCGAATTACTTCGCCCATCGTTAATCCTGGTTTCTTTGGGAATAATTCTTTTTTGATAATCTTGTCATTTTCAATTTTATCGCATTTTTTGAATTCATTAACCCAGGCTTTGTGTGAATTATCTTTTACGTTATCAATTAACATACGCAGCGATTTTTTTGCATTCCCCAAAACCGCAACATCTGCAAATTTAATTTTGTTAATCTCCGCAGGATCTATTTCTAAATGAACAATTTTTGCTTGTTTTGCATATTCACTCACTTTTCCTGTTACCCGGTCATCGAAACGCATACCAACCGCAATAATTAAATCAGCCTGGTTGGTAAGCAAATTAGGACCATAATTTCCATGCATACCCAGCATACCGACATTTAATTCATGATCGCTTGGTAGAGCTGAAAGCCCTAACAAAGTCCAGGCTGCAGGAATACCGGTCTTTTCTATAAACTCTTTCAATTCATTTTCTGCATTTCCTATTATCACACCCTGACCAAATAAAAGCAGCGGCTTTTTCGAAGTGTTAATCAAATCTGCTGCTTCTTTCACCTTAAAGGGATCCACAGGAAATTCAGGAACATAACTCCTGATTTTTTTACATTTTTCGTACTTAAATTCAAGTTCACCAAATTGTGCATCTTTGGTAATATCAATTAATACAGGTCCGGGTCTTCCCGATTGCGCAATGTAAAATGCCTGTGCAATTACTTCCGGAATTTCCTCAGGAACAGTTATCTGATAATTCCATTTTGTAACCGGCATAGATATACCAACTACATCTGATTCCTGAAAAGCATCTGTTCCTAAAAGTGGAGACGCTACCTGTCCGGTAATGCACACCAGGGGTGTTGAGTCAATCATGGCATCGGCAATTCCAGTAATCAGGTTAGTAGCCCCAGGCCCCGAGGTAGCAAAACATACACCTGCTTTTCCTGTTACCCGTGCATAACCTTCTGCAGCATGCACCGCGCCTTGTTCGTGACGGGTGAGGATGTGAGAGACGTGTTTGTCGAAATCGTATAAAGCATCATAAATTGGCATGATAGCCCCTCCGGGATATCCAAAAATGGTGTCAACTCCCTCTTCCAGCAACGAAAGAATTACTGCCTGAGAACCTGTAACTTTTTTTGTTGTCATTTTTATTTCGATTTTATCTATTCTTCAATTTGATTATTTCTGTACTGTTTGAAATTTAATTTAATCGATCAACCTGATTGCTCCCCGATCAGCTGATGAAACCAAACTGGCATAAGCTTTTAAAGCTTTTGAAATATTTCTTTTTCTGGAAACTGGGGTAAATGCATTTTTACCTTTGGCTTCCTCTTCTTTTCTTCGCTTTGCCATTTCTTCTTCAGAAATCATCAAGTTTATTGAACGTTTTGTTATATCAATTTCAATTTTGTCATTATTTCTAATCAGTGCAATTGCTCCCCCTCCGGCAGCTTCGGGAGAAACGTGACCGATAGAAAGACCTGAGGTCCCACCGGAGAATCTTCCGTCTGTAATCAAAGCACAATCTTTATCTAACTGCATCGATTTAAGATAAGATGTTGGGTACAACATTTCCTGCATTCCGGGTCCGCCTTTTGGGCCCTCATAACGGATAACGATTACATCCCCTTTTTGTACTTCGGTACCCAAAATTCCATTAACCGCATCATCCTGCGAATCAAAAACTTTTGCTGTACCTGTAAACCGAAAAATTGATTCATCAACTCCGGCGGTTTTTACAATGCAGCCGTTTTCTGCTATATTTCCATAAAGAACAGCCAGACCGCCATCTTTGTTGTAGGCATTTTCCAAATCTCTTATACATCCATTTTCTCTGTCTGTATCCAGTTCTTTGTAATAACTTTCCTGAGAGCCTAATACAAGGTTTCTCCCACCACCCGGGGCCGATTTATATTTTCTTATGGCTTCTTCAGAAACTGAATCCTGCATAACATCAAAATCTGCCATGGCTTGTTTTAAGGTAAGCCCGTCAATCCGGCTAACATTGGTTTCAAGTAATCCGCCTCTGTCTAATTCGGCAAGAATGCCTAAAATTCCACCTGCACGGTTAACATCCTGTACATGGTAGTGAGAACTTGGGGCCACTTTACACAAGTTTGGAGTTATTCGTGAGAGTTTATCAATATCTTCCATGGTAAAATCCACACCTGCCTCATGGGCAATTGCCAAAAGGTGTAATACTGTATTTGTTGAGCCTCCCATGGCAATATCCAGTTTCATTGCGTTTAAGAATGAATCCCGACTGGCAATGCTTCGTGGAAGTACCTTGTCGTTTCCTTCAAAATAATAAGTTTTTGTGGCATCTACTATTTTCTCTACTGCCTCTTCAAAAAGTTTTTTACGATTTGCATGGGTGGCAACTATTGTTCCGTTTCCGGGGAGTGCCATTCCAATGGCTTCGGCCAAACAATTCATCGAGTTTGCCGTAAACATTCCGGAACATGAACCACAGGTCGGGCAGGCATTTTGTTCTACCTGTGCCAGATAAGAATCACTGACAGAATCGTCAGCAGCCAGAACCATTGCATCAACAAGATCCAGTGATTTATCATCTACTTCACCTGCCTCCATTGGGCCTCCTGAAACAAAAACTGCAGGAATATTCAAACGCATTGCAGCCATTAACATACCGGGTGTAATTTTGTCACAGTTTGATATGCACACCATTGCATCAACTTTATGACCATTACACATATACTCTACGCTGTCGGCAATTACATCACGTGATGGAAGTGAATACAACATTCCATCGTGTCCCATCGCAATTCCGTCATCAATGGCTATGGTGTTAAACTCAGCTGCAAAAAATCCATGATTTTCAATCAAACCCTTAATGTATTGTCCAATATCATGCAAATGAGCGTGCCCGGGTACAAACTGGGTGAATGAATTAACTATTGCAATTACAGGTTTTCCAAAATGTTCCTCTTTCATCCCATTGGCCCGCCATAAACTTCTTGCACCGGCCATTCTACGGCCCTGAGTTGTTGTATTACTTCTTAATGGTATCTGCATTTTCTGTCTGATTTTTTTACTTCTTATTATTAAAAAAGCCTTCCCCGTTTTCGGAAAAGGCTTGTAAATATTTTTAACCTACATTAATAAACTAGCCCTTCCCTGAGTATTCAAGAATGACAACCACGAGGACTAGAATATATGTAGAAACTAATTTCATTAAACTTGATTATTTAAGGGCAAATGTAAAAAAAGTATTCAAAAAGCAAAACGAATTGAAATGAAAATGTTGTTTTTAGCATTAATAATAAAGTTGATAAAGTATTTTATTTATGAATTAACGTTGAAAGAGGCATAAATATAAAATTCTATTAATGAATATTTGTATGGATTATAAACCTAAAACATCAGAAATTTCGGCCATTGATTTTAAAGACAAGGCTGCAAACTCGTTTAACGGAATTCCAATTTTTTCACATTCAAGAATGTTTTCTCTTTTTACTGATGCTGCAAAGGCTTTTTGTTTCATTCTTTTTGTTACCGATTTTGGTTTTACAGAGGCTATTTTTTTGTCGGGATACACCAAAGTTGTAGCAGTTATTAATCCTGTTATTGTTTCTCCTGCAGCCAATGCATGCTGAAATTGAGTTGACCTTTCTTTTCCGGTGGCTACTTCGTTGTGCATAACAATGGCATCCAACATTTCTTCTGTGATTTTACCTTTTAAAATCTTTTCAGCATAAGGTCCATGTGTATAAGGATCAGCATTGGTAATTTCAACATCTATGTCATGTAATAAACCAGCAAGACCATATTCTTCTTCGTTTGTTCCCAGTTTTTGAGCAATACCTCTCATTACTGCCTCCGAGGCAAAACAGTGTTTAAGCATATTTTCAGAAGATATACTTTCTTTTAATAATGCTATAGCTTCTTCTCTTGATATCATTTACTATCTGATTATTATTGATTTTTTATGACCTTAAAATTATAATTAATTTTGTCATTTTTGAATCCGTTGAAAGATGTTAGAAAAAGATAATATGCTTGAAATCGAACGTAAATTTTTAGTAAATGATGAATGGAAACCTTCAGGGAAAGGGAAAGCTATAAAACAGGGCTATCTTTCTGTGGATCCTGAAAGAGTAGTTCGGGTAAGAATTGCTGATAATGAGGCGTTTTTAACTGTGAAAGGAAAATCAGCAGGGATTGTAAGAACAGAATTAGAATATAAAATTCCACAACAGGATGCAGAAATTTTGTTGACAATGTGTCTTGATTTTCCGGTCAGCAAAAAACGATATACGGAAAAAATTGGTAATAAAACCTGGGAAATTGATGTCTTTGAAGGCGATAACAAAGGACTGGTTTTAGCCGAGATAGAACTAAAAAATGAAAACGAAGAATTTCAAATTCCTGATTGGGCGTTTAAGGAGGTAAGTTACGATAAACGTTTCTTTAACTCATGGCTTTCAAAAAATCCTTTTTTAAATTGGGAGTCGGAATCTTAAATAGCTGTTATCAACAGTCAGATGATTAAAATTATTCCGGCTTTCAAAATAACATTAATTGTATTTTTGCGTTTTTTGGAACTAAAAGCTAAAACAATTAACATATGCAATTTGAAAAAATGAAGTTTCTATTGCTCATTCTGACGGGCTTATTATTTTCATTTCAGACTGCGGCTCAAATCCCGGAATCGGAAGAGGAAGAATCCCTTGATTTGGGAATTGATATTCTTAAAAGATATTTCTATGGAAATAACAATTGGTATATAACCAAACCAACTGTTGCAAAAGATGTGAAGGGCCTGATTAACTTTATAGAGGATGAACCCATCGATTCTATTATTAATAATGTTTACAAAACATTTTCTCAAAACCAGACTTATGTTTTTCGTTTACCGGAAGATGTTGAGGATAGTTTACTGGTTCCCGGATATGTGTCCAACGAAATGGTGAATGAAAGAATTGAACAGATTGGAAAAGATTTGGAAAACAACTTTGATCCCGATAAAATACAAATACCGGTACAGATTTTCAACAGGACAGAGGAAAATGTTGATTTGGTTGCTCCGGGAAATGGCATGCTACTATTTTTAAACGGAACTTATAATATGCCGGTAGACCTTGAAATTCCGGACGTTATACCAGATTCTGTCCTAAATTCTCCGGTAGCTTTTCAGCAATTGGTCAGGATTGATAGTATCAGAAATGTATATGTCGAACAAAAAAGGCTTCAGTATAACGACTCGATAATAATGGCTTATAACGATTCTGTTAAACATGATTTTTTACAACAGGAACTGAACAAAGAATACAGGTACAGGGTAAAACGGTTTACGGATTCTGTTAAGGTGAATAACTTTAATGTACTGAGGGAATACAATGAGCAGGTGGTAAATGCTGTAAATGATTCTATTTCTGCTGTTTTGGGAAGTCTTGCGGATTATGCAGATTTTATAGATTCCACAAGAGTCTGGATGTACAATCTTTCAGGTAATTCGTCAAATATCAGGCTAAAAAGCGGTGATGAGAATTTTGCTCGTTTTTGGCTGAAGAATGTACAAAACGATTCACTGAGTGTACTTGTAAGAAGTGTAGGAAAAAGAGGGATGTATATGCTTATCGAT